>JBKBIZ010000160.1:0-1656 GCA_046293975.1 Hyphomonas sp.
TTTTTAAGGCAGCTTTGACATCTGGATAATGAATCACTTGATGCAAACTTCCCGTACAACTGGAAATGACATCTGCACGCGCTAAGTTATTGGCCAACTGATCAAACTCAATGATTTCAACATCTACACGATGGGCTTCCGGGGCGAGGCATTGCCCTCCATTGCCTCGGTCAGCCGCATGCGCATCGTCTCCCGCGCCAGCGGGGAAGACGCCGCCGAAATCTTCTCCGATGCCGGCCGCCTCGATGGCCCCCGGCCCGCCGCCTTCACCGGACGCAGCGACACCGGCACGCGCCTCGACGTGAACGACCTCTTCCACGCCACGCCCGCCCGCCTCAAATTCATGCGCGGCGAACGCGCAGAAGCGATGGCCGTCACCGACGCCGTCAAGCGCCTTGCGATGGCCAATCCGGAAGTTGGCTTCAGCCTCGAAAGCAATGGCCGCAGCCTTTTCCGCTACGCCGCCGAAGGCCCGGGTGACGCTGGCCGTCTCAAACGCCTCGGCGCCATCATGGGCCGGGAGTTTTCAGACAACGCCGTCGCCGTGGACGCCACCCGCGAAGGCGTGCGCCTCTCGGGCTTTGCGGGCCTGCCAACGCTCAATCGCGGCAATGCGCAGATGCAGTTCCTGTTCGTCAATGGCCGCCCGGTGAAAGACCGTATGCTGACGGGCGTTGTCCGCGCCGCCTATCAGGATTTCCTGGCGCGGGACCGCCACCCGATGGCCGCGCTGTTTGTTGACCTTGATCCCGAAGGCGTGGACGTCAACGTCCATCCCGCCAAAACCGAAGTGCGCTTCCGCGACGCCGCCGGTGTGCGCGGCCTGATGATCTCGGCGCTGCGCCACGCCCTCGCCGCCGCCGGCCACCGCGCCTCCACCACCGTCGCCGGCTTCGCCCTCGGCAAGGCCCGCGCCGAGCCCGCCCCGCAGGCCGGCTTCCTCTGGCAGGTGCCCCAAACACAAAGTGGGCCTGGCGGCTACACCCAGCGCCCCGCCATGCCGCCGCAAGGCTACGCCGCCCGCCAGGTGGAAGAAGACGGCGCAGACGCCCCCTTCGCCCCGCGCGGCTATGTCCCGGAGGCGAACGCCTATGAAGGCGCGCCCCAAGGTGCTCCGGGCGCAAAGGTCGAAACCGGCCCCATGCCCGCGCCTGGCCTGCTCGGGGAATACCCCCTCGGCGCCGCCCGCGCGCAGGTCCACGAAACCTACATCATCGCTCAGACGACGGACGGCATCGTCATCGTTGATCAGCATGCCGCCCATGAACGCCTCGTCTACGAAGCCATGAAACGCCAGATGGCCGAAGGCGGCGTGCGCCGCCAGGCCCTGCTGATCCCGGATATTGTCGAGCTTTCCGAAGACGAAGCCCACCGCGTCTGTGCCCGCGCCGATGAACTCGCGGCCCTTGGCCTCGAAATCGAACCCTTCGGCCCCGGCGCCATCGCCGTGCGCGCCACGCCTGCGCTTTTCGGAGAAATGGACGCGGCCGGCCTCATCCGCGACCTCGCCGATGATTTTGCCGAGTATGAAGCCGGGCTCACGCTGTCGGAACGCTTCGAGGAAGTGATGGGCAACATGGCCTGCCGCTCCTCCATCCGCGCGGGTCGCCGCCTGAATGCGGACGAAATGAACGCGCTCCTGCGCCAGATGGAAGC
>JBKBIZ010000161.1:0-1369 GCA_046293975.1 Hyphomonas sp.
AAGTCGTCTGGTGGGCAATGCCGAGGGCATCCAGATAGGCGAAGAGGTCATCAGGGCTTGCGGGCATGGCCCCCTTTGGGGCAGGACTTTGCCTGCCCGTCAAGCAGCCAGGAAGCGGAAAGCCACCCCATGCGCCTTGAATGTTATAAGATTTACGATGTTGCGCCGGAAATCGTGCCTGCGCGGTCGGACCGGGAATGGATGGACGCGTTCGTCGACCGCCATCCTTATCGCTGCCTGCCGCTGACCATGGCGAACTCCACGGGCTGGGAAATCCTCTGCCCGATGGACATCAAGATCAAATGGAATGGCGGGCCGCGTAACGAGGACATTCAGCTTCTCACAAGGGGCGACCCGAACGCGATCTCGAGCTTTGCCGACAGTCATTTCATGCGCGGCATTGTTACCTTTCATACGGGCCACCTCTTCCGCACGCCGCCGGGCTGGGGCGTCTGGGTGACCGGGCCGCCCAACTGGCCGAAAGACGGGATTGCCCCCCTCACGGGCCTTGTGGAAACAGACTGGCTGCCCTTTCCCTTCACCATGAACTGGCAGATGACCCGGCCGGGCGAGGTGATCTTCAAGAAGGGCGAACCCTTTGCTTTCATTACGCTTATGGAACACAAGCGGCTGGAAGAGATCACCCCGGAGCGCAAGGCGCTTAAGTCCAACAAGGAGCTGGTGAAGGAGTATGAAGGCTGGCGCGACAGCCGGGCCGATTTCAACACCCGCCTCAAATCCGGCGAGGAAAACGCCATGAAGGCGCGCTGGCAGCGCCACTACATGCGCGGGGAAAAACCCGATGGCGAGAAGGTCGACACCCACCAGACCAAGCGCCGCCTGAAACCCCCGAAAGACATGTAAGGTTCGTCGCGGCCTATCCCGTGGATAAGGGCGCCAAAAACTCCAAAAAACTCCAACGGATACTCCAACCGCAGCCACAAAAACTCCAACGGCGTTGGAGTTTTTCAGCTCTCGGAGGGCCGCGCAGACTTTTCGGCGATGCCCGAAATGCCCTGGCGCGTTTCAAGCGCGACGGCGACGGCATCGAGCGCAACCCCGCGCGACCGGAGCGCCACAAAGACGTGATAGAGTACGTCGGCTGCTTCGCTCGCCACCCGCTCATCGCTTTCTCGGCGAACAGCCTCTGCCAGCTCTCCGCCTTCTTCGGCGACCTTTGCGGCGGCGGCGTCCGGGCCTTTGGCGAGCAGCTTTGCCGTCCAGCTTGAAGCCGCGTCGCCCTCAAGGGCGCGCGCATCGATAGTGCCGGCAAGATGGGCGAGCGCGGCGGCGAGGCGATCAGGCGAGGCGAGGGGGGCTTTGGCGGTCATTGGCAAGCATTAGCTTCTTAGGCGCGGGGCGAGAAGGG
>JBKBIZ010000162.1:0-1290 GCA_046293975.1 Hyphomonas sp.
GTCCTGCTCGATCTTCATGCCCTCGCGTTCGGCGATCCGGCCCAGGTGATCGACCAGGATCTCGGGCTCGACCCGGCGCAGGTCGAACCTCTGGCAGCGGCTGAGGATCGTCACCGGCACCTTGCGGATCTCGGTGGTGGCGAAGATGAATTTCACATAGGGCGGCGGCTCTTCAAGCGTCTTGAGCAGCCCGTTGAAGGCGGCCGTCGAGAGCATGTGCACTTCGTCGATGACATAGACTTTGTAGGGCGCCGAGGAGGGCGCATATTTCACCGAGTCGATGATCTCGCGGATATCGTTGATGCCGGTATTGCTGGCGGCGTCCATCTCGATGACGTCGACATGACGACCCTCGATGATGGCGCGGCAATGCTCGCCCTCGACGCTCAGATCAAGGGTGGGATGGGGGCCGGAGGCGTCTTCATAGTTGAAGGCGCGGGCGAGGATGCGGGCCGTGGTGGTCTTGCCCACGCCGCGCACGCCCGTGAGGATGAAAGCGTGGTGGATACGGTTCTGCGCGAAGGCATTGCCCAGCGTCTGCACCATGGCATCCTGGCCGACCAGGGTGGTGAAATCGCGCGGCCGGTATTTGCGGGCGAGGACGAGATAGGGCGAGGTCGGTGCGTCAGCCATCGAGCCCTTCTGTCGCTTGCGTGGTGGGGAATCTGCCTGAGATCATGTTCCGACCTTAAGGCAATGGCGCCCATCCGCAAAAGCCTCAAGCCGTCTCGCGGAGTGTCGAATGCCAACTGTGAACAGATTAAGTAGGAGGCTGGCAACGACCCGTGAAGGTCTCGTTGGGGCTGCTTCCTTCCGGACCTGACCCGGTTGGCGAGGAACACGTCCGCGCCAACCTCCCGAAGCGCTATATGCGAAGAAAATGGGGCGAGCGCAAGGCCTCAGGGGGCAAACTCGTCGGCATAGGCCACCCAGCCGCGGACGGCGAAGCCCAGATAGAACAGGCTTACATCGGAAAACCCCGCCTGGCGGAGCAGGGCCTCATCCTCCTCGGGCGATACGAAGGAGAGCTTTTCGATCATGGCCTGGCGCGAGGGCTCCAGCTGGGCCGGCGGGGTGCCGTCGGGCGAGCCATAGGCGATGTGGCGCCCGATCCACAGGGATCGTTCGGGTTCGGTCCGGGGCACGCTGATATGGGCGGCGACAAAGGGGGCGCCGGGCCGGAGGCGGCGGCGGATCTGGCTCAGGGTGTCGAGGCGCTGGTCGCGCGGCACGAAATGCAGCGTCAGCAGGCAGGTGGCGGCATCGAAGGGGCCATCGGGGGCGATGTCG
>JBKBIZ010000163.1:0-1278 GCA_046293975.1 Hyphomonas sp.
TAGCGGCCCAACAGATTGACGTTGAACCGTTCTACGCCCGTATAGAGAGCCGCCAGGTCGCGATAATCATATCCGTCGCCGCCCGAAGCGAAGGGCACGCCTGCAACCGTCCCGGTGTCGTAGGATACGAGGCTCGTCCCGTCGGCCGAGAACTGCTGGGGCACGCCGCCGGAACGGACCAGAAATGCCGAGACGGGCGCCGGGGTCGAGAAGATCACGCCATTGGTGTTGAACGGCCAGAAATGAGAGTCCAACAGCTCGCGCACGGCAGGAATTCCGTCGGTGGCGCTGGTGTTGGCCGAGTTCGAGACCGTCAGCCGCGCCAGGTCTGAACGCGGACGATCCTGTCCATAGAGCGGATCGGTCTTGGACCATTCGACATTGCCCGCCAGATTCGCCCGGCCGTCCAGGAAGTTGTCGCCCAGGGTCATGCGCAGGCTGGTCTGCGGATAGTCGTCGCGTGAGGAGATGCCGTACTGGGCGTCCACCACCAGTCCTTCGAAATCATCCTTCAGCACATAGTTGATCACGCCGGCGATGGCGTCCGAACCATAGACGGCCGCGCCGCCCGCCTGAACAACATCGACCCGCTCCAGCAGACCGACGGGGATCAGGTTCGTATCCACGACCCGGTCGCCCATGCCGGACGACGAGGTCACGAACCGTCGACCGTTCACGAGCGACAGAGTGCGCCCCGCGCCCAGGCCGAACAGATTGGGAAACTGCTGACCGGAACCCGCCGCTGTCCCCGAACCGTTGGCGACCGGGGCGGAAGGCGTCGCCGAAGTGATCTGGTTCAGGGCCTGGCCGACCTGGACGAAGCCTCGCTCTGTCAGAACCTGAGCGTCGATGACCGTGACCGGCGCGGCGGTAGAGGTCTGGACCCGGCGGATACGCGACCCGGTCACGACGATGTCGTCGACCGATCCCGCCTCTTCCTGCACCAGCGTGTCGGCCTGCAAGGGCGTTTGGGCCAAGGCCGAGGTCGCGACCAGGGACAGCAAAAGGGCTGACCCCGCCACCGTCGAACCCAGCAGGCGCCTCTTCATCGACATCCGGTTCATCGTTATCCCCTCATTCGTGTTGTTTGATCGCGTCCGACATCCCCCGTCGTTCCGCGTCTGCCCAAGGCTAACCCCGCATGATCGGCACAATCTTTCCTATTTCCGGGCAGCAACATTACGACACACAAGTTTCATGCAGCTGTCGCGTTTTAAGCGAAAGAAATATACCCACATCAATTGTCCGCATTGGAGTAGCGCCATCTCCGCGGCGCCG
>JBKBIZ010000164.1:0-1220 GCA_046293975.1 Hyphomonas sp.
GCCGCCCGCCTGCGCGACATGGGGTTCACGCCCCTGATCCAGCCCCTGTTGGCGGTCGAGGCCCTGACGCCGCGGGTCCCGGATCTGGATCGGTTCGCGGCCCTGGCCTTCACCAGCCGGAACGGCGTCGCCGCCTTCGCCGCCCTGACGCCCCGGCGCGACCGGCCGGTCTTCGCCGTCGGGGACGCCACCGCCCAGGCGGCGCGCGAGGCCGGCTTCGTCGCGGTCCGTTCCGCCTCGGGCGACCTGACCGCCCTCGCCCGCCAAATCGCCGCCGAACTGAGCGACGCCGCCCTGCTGGCGCCCCAGGCCGAGACGCCCGCCGGCGACCTGGCCGCCGCATTGGCCGCCGCCGGCGCCCGCGCCGTCAGCCTGCACCCCCTGGCCGTCTATCGCACCGTCCCGACCGCCGCCGCGCCGCCACAGGCGTTCGAGGCCGTACTGATCCACTCGCCGCGCGCGGCTCAGGCCCTGGCCGCCCTGGTTCCCGGCGCCTTGCTGATGGCCGGCCTGGCTGGGTCCGTGATCGCCTGTATCTCGCCCGCCGCCGCCGCGCCCCTGACCGCCGTCGGCCTGACCTCGGCGACGGCGGGGACCCCGGACGAGACGACATTGCTCACAACCTTGAAAGCGGCGCTTGGCAAGCGCGATACGCCCGTATAAAGAGCCCCTCTCGCGCGGGCTGCTTCGCCTTCGCAACCGGGCCGCTTTAGCTCAGCCGGTAGAGCACATCATTCGTAATGATGGGGTCAGGTGTTCGAGTCACCTAAGCGGCACCATTTTTTCTGGGGTTTTCAGAGGGCGTCTTGCCCCGAGACTTCAATGCGAAGATCCAGAATCGCACCGCCGCAGGAAAAATATCCAGATCGGATCCGACCATTAGTCGTCAGGCGTCCCAGAGCGCGGACTTTCAGTCCCTTAAAGCGACGACATAAGGTATGCTGTTGACCTGAAGCGAGTTTGAGACACCGGTATCGGCTGGAACAGTCTTGGTTACTTTCGTTTCAGTTGTGAAAGATTCGCTCAGAACCTCTCCTTCAAGTTGAATATTTACCTATTTGCGGTACGTAGGATTCCTGTATCGTCGAGCTTTGGCTTGACGCACCTGTCGTTTTCAGGCCTGACGCTGGTATTCTCGCTCCCCCGAAGGCCAAGATGAACGACGCAGTCGACCCTGTAGACATCGCAATCGGCGCCCGCATTCGCGCCCGTCGCGAGGA
>JBKBIZ010000165.1:0-625 GCA_046293975.1 Hyphomonas sp.
GCCGCCAGGTCGATGATGGGTAGGACGACGCCGCGAAGATTCACGACGCCCTTCATATAGTCCGGCGCACGGGGCAGGGGCGTGGTGGGCGTCCAGCCCCGGATTTCCAGCACCGAGGTGATGTCGATGCAGAAGGCCTGCTCGCCGACGCGGAAGCCGACCAGTTCGCGACGATCACCCTTGGAAATCAGCATCATAATTCCTCCCGACCCGGGTCAGACCGATTGGCTGATCCCGAGGCAGACCCCAATCTGGCGTATCAGCCTAGCGATTTCGTTAATGCGGGCGGAGATTCAGACGGTGCGGCCGAAAGCCGGTCAGGCCCGCCCGCCCTGGCTGGAAAGCCGGCCCGCATCGACGCCCATACGGGCCAGGGCGCGGGTCCATTTGGACTCGTGGTCGCCGTCGAAAATCAGATCCAGGTCGGCGTCGGCGGTCAGCCACACGTTCTCGGCCAACTCCTCTTCCAACTGCCCCTCGCCCCAACCGGCATAGCCCAGCAGCAGGGCGGAACGGCTCGGCCCCGAGACCGCATCGGTCATGGCGGCCAAAGCCTCGCGCGTGCCGGTCATGGCCAGGCCGTCGCCGAACGGCAGGCTGTCGTCCCCGATCATCCAGTCGTCGG
>JBKBIZ010000165.1:635-1197 GCA_046293975.1 Hyphomonas sp.
CCAGCACCGTCTTCAGATCCACGCCCGGCGCCGGTCGGTCCAGCCGCAGCCCCATGGCGTGATCCGGCCCGTGGGCGCAGATCAGGATGACGGCGTGTTCGAACCGCGGGTCGTCGATGCCGGGCATGGCGACCAGCAGACGACCGGTCAGGGTGGAGGCTTGGCTCATGATCCGCGCATCATCCGTCGTGAAAGCGGCGCAAGCAAGCCGCACCGGTGCTTGCGGTCCCGGCGGCGCTCTCTATGTGTCGCAGACGGTGTTTCCTACCCCGTCAGCCCCAAACTCAGCGAGACAGACATGACCATCCAGATCGGCGATCGCATCCCGAACGCGACCCTCGCCCAGGCGACCGCCGAAGGGCCCAAGCCCGTCAGCACGGCCGACATCTTCGGCGGCAAGACCGTGGCCCTGTTCGCGGTGCCCGGTGCCTTCACCCCCACCTGCTCGGCGCGCCACCTGCCCGGCTTCAAGGACGCGCGCGATGAGTTCGGCGCCAAGGGCGTCGACAGCGTGGCCTGCATCTCGGTCAACGACGCCTTCGTCATGGGTGCCTGGGGCGAC
>JBKBIZ010000166.1:0-1166 GCA_046293975.1 Hyphomonas sp.
AATCTGAGAATTTTGCCGGGGTCGCGTGACTTTCACTAGGCCTTACGGAGGGGCGAGGGCCGTTGCGGCTGTTCAGACTGAACGAACGACGCTAGGGGGCAGGCAATGACGACCGCACCACTGCCTGCACCCGTCCGAGACCCCGGCAGGGGCGCCCTAGCGGTCCTGTTCGCCGTGGTGTTCATCAACCTGGTCGGTTTCGGCCTGGTGGTGCCGCTGCTGCCCTTCTTCGCGCAGAGCCTGCAGGCCGAGGCGTGGCAGATTACGCTGATGTTCTCGGCCTATTCGCTGGGCCAGTTCTTCGCCGAACCCTTCTGGGGGCGGCTGTCGGATCGGATCGGGCGCAAGCCGGTGCTGCTGGCGACCCTGGCGGCCAATGCGGTCGGCTATCTGATGCTGGCCTTCGTGCCCAACATCTGGCTGGCCATCGCGGTGCGGCTGTTCACCGGCCTGGGCGCCGGCAATATCTCGACGGTCCAGGGCTATGTCGCCGACGTGACGCCGCCGGAGCAGCGGGCGGGCCGGATGGGGCTGATCGGCGCCGCCTTCGGCCTCGGCTTCATCGTCGGGCCGGGGCTGGGCGGGCTGCTGACCCAGCCGCAGCTGGGGCGTCTTGGATACCAGCTGCCGATCTTCCTGGCGGCGGCGCTGGCGGCCTTGGCGGCGGTGGGGGTGATCGTCTTCCTGCGCGAGAGTCGGGCCAAGGCCGATCCTACGGCGGCGCGTCCGCCCTTCCTGGCGGGGCTGAAGGACGCGCGGACCAATCCGGTGGTGTCGCGGGTGCTGATCGTGACCCTGATCTATATGGCCGGGTTTTCGGCGATGGAGGCCGTGTTCGGCCTGTGGTCCGAGAGCCGCTACGCCTGGGGCGCGCGCGAGGTGGGCCTCAGCTTCATGATCGTCGGCCTGGTGTCGACGCTGAACCAGGGCTTCTTCGCCGGGCGCCTGGCGCGGCGGTTCGGCGAGGCGCGGGTGCTGGCGACCGGCATGTTGCTGTTCGGGGTCTCGCTGGTCTTGCAGGTGCTGGCGCCAGTGGCCTGGTTCCCCGCAACCCGGCTGGATCTGGGCGCCCTGTCGATCCCTCTGGTCCAGGGCTGGGTCATTCCGATGGTCATGGCCCTGGGCGCGTGCGGCATGTCGATGGCCATGCCCAACATCTCGGCCAT
>JBKBIZ010000167.1:0-1159 GCA_046293975.1 Hyphomonas sp.
GTTCCAGCGTGGTGTTGGACACGATCAGGCCGTCGATCCGGTGGGCCAGAGAGGCCTCGACGATCATGCCGATCTCGTCGGCGATCAGGTCGGGCGCGATCTTCAGGAAGACCGGCACGCGGGCGGCGGCGTCCGTGGGGCGGGCGGCTTCGATCCGGCCCAGCAGGTCGTCCAGCTGTTCCCGCCCCTGCAGGGCGCGCAGGCCCGGGGTATTGGGCGAGGAGATGTTGACGGTGAAATAGGAGGCGCGGCCGACCAGCCGTTGCAGGCCGGCGACATAGTCGGCCGCCTTGTCTTCCGTATCCTTGTTGGCCCCCAGATTGGCGCCGACCACCACGCCCGACGGGCGGCGGTCCAGGCGGGCGGCGAAGGCCTCCAGGCCTTCATTGTTGAAGCCCATCCGGTTGATGATCGCCCGGTCTTGGGTCAGGCGGAACAGGCGGGGCTTGGGATTTCCGGGCTGGGGGCGGGGCGTGACCGAGCCGCATTCGACAAAGCCGAAGCCCAGCCGCGACAGGCCGCGCAGGGCCTCGCCGTTCTTGTCCAGACCCGCCGCCAGGCCGACCGGATTGGGCAGGTCCAGACCCGCCAGCGTCGTGTGCAGGATCGGATCGTCGGCCGCCGGCGCGGGCAGGGGGGCGAGGGCCAGACCCTTGATCGCCACCTGGTGGGCGGTCTCGGGATCGAGGCGGCGCAGGGCGGCGGCGCCCCAGTCGGCCAGCAGGCTCATGCCGGATCCTCGAACAGCATGGCCCCGTCCTCGGCGACCGAGAAGGCGCGCACGGCGGTGACGGCGGCGACGGGCAGGGGCGCATACAGATGCGGGAACAGATCGCCGCCGCGCGACGGCTCCCAGACCAGCACGTCCCCGAAGCGACGCAGGTCCACGGTGAGCAGCATCAGATCGGTCCGACCGGCGTAGTGGCGGCGCGCCGTCTCGGCCAGCTGGGCCGCGCTGGACATGTGGATGTAGCCGTCCGCCAGATCGACGGCGGAGCCGGCGTAGGCGCCGGCGGCGCGGGCGGCCTCCCACTCGGCGCGATCGACCAGTTTGAAGGCGACGTCGCTCAGTCGGAGAGGTCGCGCGGCTGCAGGAAGCCCTCGAAGGTCGGGCGACCGGCGACATCGACGGTGAAGAGGGCCGCCGCCCCCGGCGGGA
>JBKBIZ010000168.1:0-1134 GCA_046293975.1 Hyphomonas sp.
GAACGGATTCCCGGCGCTCAGGAGCAGCGCGGCGTTCACGATCAGCAGCAGCACCAGCAGCGCGCGCGCCCAGCCGCGCCCCCGGTACACGTTCCAGCACAGCGCCGCTTCCAGCAGCAGGCGGATCTGGCCGCCGCCGCCCTGCCCGGAGAACAGGGCCGCGAGCACGCCGGCCAGCGAGGTCAGCAGCAGCGCACCCAGGATCAGGGTGGTGACGGTCCAGCCGTTCCGGATGGCGGCGGCCTCGGCCGGGGACTCGGCGGGCGTGTCGGTGTCCAGGAAGCGGTCGGTCATGCCCCGAGCGTACCGGGGCGCGGCGCGCGGCGTTGCCGCATGTGACCGGGGGTCAGGGGGGCTGTGGCGGCAGGGGCCGGAATGCGCGTTCTGGCGGAGTCGCGGGGCGCTGGCCTCTGCTAGCCTTGCGGGCGTGTCTGTGCCTTCCACCCTGATCACCGCGTCCGGCCTGAGCGTCGTGTACGGCGAGCGGGCCGTGCTGGCCGGCGTGGACCTGAGCGTGACGGCCGGTGAGCGCGTGGCGCTGCTGGGCCGCAACGGGGCGGGCAAGACGACGCTGCTGCGCGTCCTGACCGGCGAGCGCACCCCGGACGACGGGGAGGTCTGGCGGCAGGAGGGGCTGCGGGTGGCGGTGCTGGCGCAGCATCACGCGCACCCGCCGGGCCTGAGCGTGCGCGCCCTGCTGGACGCCGCGCACCCCTACCGGGAGCTGGAGGCCGACCTGCTGGCGCTGGAGGCGGACCTGGGCGACCCGGACACCCTGGACCGCTGGACGGCGCTGCACGCCCGCCTGGACGACCTGGACGCCTTCCGCTGGCCGGCGCGGGCGGCGCGGGTGCTGGGCATGCTGGACCTCACGCGCTTCCTGGGGCGCGAGGCAGCCACCCTGTCCGGCGGGGAACGCACCCGACTGGCGCTGGCGCTGGCGCTGGCCAGGGAGCCGGACCTGCTGGTACTGGACGAACCCACCAACCACCTCGACATCCGCATGCGCGAGTGGCTGGAAGGCTGGCTGCGGGACTTCCGGGGCGGCGTGCTGCTCACCAGTCACGACCGCGACTTCCTGGATGGCGTGGCGACCCGCAGCGTGTGGCTGGACGCGGGCGAGGCGACCCCGTA
>JBKBIZ010000169.1:0-1027 GCA_046293975.1 Hyphomonas sp.
CATTGATCCGGCTGCCGTCGAGGACGTCATCATGGGGTGCGTCACCCAGGTCGGCGAACAGTCGTTCGCGTTTGGCCGCAATGCGGTTCTGGCCTCGCGCTTGCCGGAATCGGTTCCGGCCCTGACCATCGACCGCCAGTGCGGCTCATCTCAGCAAGCCGTTCAGTTCGCCGCCCAGGCGGTCTTGAGCGGAACCCAGGATGTGATCATCGCCGCGGGTGCCGAGAGCATGAGCCGGGTGCCGATGTTCACCAACATGTCCTTCCATCAGGAGAAGGGGATCGGCGAAGGGCCGCTGAGCGCCCGGATAAAGGCCCGTTACGGACGCGACGTCTTCAGCCAGTTTGAGGGTGCGGAGATGATCGCCAGCAAATACGGGTTCGACCGCGACACGCTCGACGCCTACGCGCTGCGCAGCCACCAGCTGGCGGCGACGGCGACGCTAGCCGGCGCCTTCGACGCCGAGATCGTGCCGATCAAGATCCAGACGCCCGATGGCCTCGCGTCGCACACGACCGATGAAGGCATCCGCTACGACGCCACGATGGACAGCATAGGGTCTGTGAAGACCCTGGTCGAAGGCGGCGTGGTGACGGCGGCGAACGCCAGCCAGATCTGCGACGGCGCCTCGGGCGCGCTGATCGTCTCGGAAGCGGCGCTGAAGCGCTACGGCCTGACCCCGATCGCCCGCATCCACAACTTCACGGTCACCGCCGGCGACCCCGTCATCATGCTGGAAGAGCCCATTCCCGCGACGAAGCGAGCGCTGGACCGCGCGGGGCTGCGTATTCAGGACATCGACCTGTATGAGGTCAACGAGGCCTTCGCCCCCGTGCCCCTGGCCTGGCTCCAGGCGCTGGACGCCGATCCGGACAAGCTGAACGTCAACGGCGGGGCGATCGCCCTCGGTCATCCCCTCGGCGCGTCGGGGACCAAGCTGATGTCGACCCTGATCCACGCCCTGAGGGCGCGCGGCAAACGCTATGGCCTGCAAACCATGTGCGAAGGCGGCGGCGTGGCCAATGTG
>JBKBIZ010000016.1:0-49484 GCA_046293975.1 Hyphomonas sp.
GTTGGAGTTTTCGCCGCCCGCCCGCGCGCGGGGCTGAATGTGTTGCACCGGGAACACATTGACAGCCCGCGCCGCCCCTGTCATTTCAACACCTGTTGAATATCAACAAGCGTTGAAAAACAGCTCGATAACGGGCGTATGGGAGGACAATATGGCCGTAAAGTTCAATCGATTCATGGCATTGGCGATGTGCGCCACGGCGCTGACGCCGGTGGCTGCCTATGCTCAGGGCGAGGCTGAAGAGGCCGCCGCCGCCGACGAACGCCGCTTCGGCGCCATCGTCGTGACCGCTCAGCGCCGGGAGGAAAACCTCCTCGACGTGCCCCTCTCCGTCTCCGCCTTCAGCGGCGACATGCTCGCCGATCTCGGCATCCAGACCATGGACGAGGTCGCCAAAATCTCGCCCAACGTGACCCTGGAAGTCTCGCGCGGGACCAACAATACCATCTCCGCCTTCATCCGCGGCGTCGGCCAGCAAGACCCCGTGTCGGGCTTTGAGTCGGGCGTGGGGATCTATGTCGATGACGTCTACCTCAACCGGCCGCAGGGCTCGGTGCTGGAGGTCTATGACGTTGAACGGATTGAAGTTCTGCGCGGGCCGCAGGGCACGCTTTATGGCCGCAACACGATCGGCGGCGCGGTGAAATACGTCACCAAGGGTCTCTCGGATGATCCCACCTTCAAGGCCCGCGGCGTGCTCGGCACCTATGGCCAGAAGGATGTTATCGCCTCGGCCTCGATGCCGCTGGCTGACACCTTCCGCGTCGGCGGCGGCCTCGGCGTCTTCACCCGCGACGGCTACGGCAAAAACCTCATCACCGGCGAGCAAAACTACAACAAAGACGTCCTCTCCGCCCGCCTCTCCGCCGAATGGGATGTGACGGACTCCTTCCAGCTGCGTCTGGCCGGCGACTATATGAACGACGAGTCCAATGCCCGTCAGGGACATCGTCTGATCCCGGACCTTTTCCCACCCTTCACATTCCCCGTGCTCGGCAATGTCTATGACAACCGGGCCGGCCTTGATGTGGTGGAACAGAGGGTGGAAGTCTATGGGGGGTCACTCGTTGCCGAATATGAGGTTAACGACAAGATCACCCTGAAAAACATCCTTGCTTACCGCGAAGATGAAGGCACCAGCCCGATCGACTTCGACGCCCTGCCGGTAGCCGACGTCGATGTTCCCGGCATCTACACCAATGATCAGCTGTCAAACGAACTCCAGTTCCTCTATTCGGGTGATCGGCTGAACGGCATTGTTGGCGCCTACTATCTGGATGCCAATTCCTCGACCGTTTTTGATGTGCTACTCGGCACCACAGGGGCGATCCTGAGCCTGCCGGGCCTGAATGCTCAGACATTCGGCGAAGTCAGCACGGAAACCTGGTCGGTCTTCGCTGATTTCACCTACGACCTGACAGATCAGTTCGCCATCTCGCTTGGCGGGCGTTACACCGAAGACAAACGCTCCTCTGTTGTTCTGCGCCGCACTTTCATCGGTGGCTTCTCACCTTTCTTCGGCGGGCCAGGAATTCCGATCGCAACGACGTCAAACTTCGAAGGCTCCGCCAAGTTCGACGATTTCAGCCCGCGCCTGTCGCTGACATACAAACCCGTCGAAAATCACACTCTGTACACAACCTATTCACAGGGCTTCAAAGGCGGCTCGTTTGACCCCCGCGGCCAGACATCAGCCGCGCCTGATCTTGATCTGGATGGCACCGTCTCTCCAGAAGAAATATTTGCCTTCATGCAGTTCGATCCTGAAGAGGTCGACAGCTACGAGATCGGCTGGAAAGCGAGCACTTTCGGTGGCCGTCTGCAAACCAGCCTCGCGGGCTTCTTCATGGAGTACAAGGACGTTCAGATCCCCGGATCGGTGGGCCTTGATACTGATGGCGACGGGGTGAATGACACGTTCACCGGTGTTACCACCAACGCCGCCTCGGCAGACCTTTGGGGTATCGAGTTTGAAGGAACAGCCGTTCTTGGCGAAGAGATGTTCAACGAGTCCGATATGTTCAGCGCCTCGGTTTCACTCGGCTACATCAACGCCGAATTCAACGAGTTCATCGATGCCTTCGGCAATGATGTGGCAGACCAGCGCGTCTTCCAGAACACGCCGGAATGGACGGGCAGCCTGCGCCTGACCTATGACACGCCCTTCCACATCCTCCAGCGGGAAGGCCGCCTCACTCTGAACACGCTCGCCTCCTATCGCGATGATTCGAGCCAGTTTGAGGTCCGTAGCCCACTCGACCAGGAAGCCTATACGCTGATTGATCTAGGCCTGCGCTGGAAACCCGATGACAGCCGCTGGGGTTTCACCTTCACAGGCAAGAACCTGACGGACGAGCGCTACAAGGTCGCCGGATACAACTTCATCAATCCGGTCACAGGCGCCCCGACGCTGGGTCTCGAAGGTGTGCTCAACGCGTATTACGGTGATCCGCGTACGTTCAGCTTTGGTGTGGATTACGAATTCTAGGGTTCGGAGTGTTCCCTCCCAGACTGCATCTCACGGTGATATGAGTCGCGGTTATTTCCGGCCCTTACTTCAGGGCGGCGCCTTCGGGTGCCGCCCTTTTTCTTTATACGGACAAGAATAGCCGGCTCAGGCAGATGCGCCTTTAAGGCGGCGCTGCTTTGGCGGCGGCCCCGTCAGGGCAGCGGGCGCCGCGCGGCAGGCGGCGTCAAAACCGCCCGCAATGAAATGCACCATGTGCTCACACGCGTCCGCCAGATCGTCAGAGAGGCACACCCCGCCTGACAGATGATCAATGCGCCCTGTCTGGGCGAGCGTCAGCGTCAGCGCGCCGGAAAAGCACTGATATCCCCAATAGAGATCTTTCTCGTTCATCCCGGGCAGGGAGAGGCGCAGCGCGTCGAGAAACTGACGGATCAGCGGGTCAAAATGCTCGGCCATCAGCTGCCCGCCCCAGCCAGGCGAGTTGTTCACATAGGCAACGAGGGCGTAATAATTCTTCCAGCCCTGGTCTTCCAGATGCGGGCCCGTCAGCATCGGCTCAAGATAGGCGCGGATAATCGCTTCGACAGTCGGGGGCTGCGGCTTGGCCGCTTCGATGGCGGCTTTCAGCGCGTCTTCGCGCCAGAAGTTCACAATCTGGGCCCGGCGAATGAACACTGCATCGAACAGCTGTTTCTTCGGTCCGAAATAATAGTTCGGCAGCGCAAGATCGACGCCGGCCCGCTTGGCGATCGTGCGCAGCGTGACGCCATCAAATCCATGCGCACTGAACTCCGCCTCGGCCGCATCCAGAATGGCGGTCCGGCGGTCGGCTTTCGGCGGCGGCGTCTTGTTTCGCGCGCTCAGGGGGCGGTCCTCCTCGGGCATTATTCGTCTTATGGGTATGGACCAGACAGCCCGCTTGTCAAAGTGGCCCATTCCGCTTGCCTTTCTGAAGGGTTTGCGTCTATTTTTCAACATCTGTTGAAAACGGGGCATAAGCCCCCGTCCGGGGAGGCGAACACATGCTGCCAGATGGCACCGACATCAGCTGGACATCGGCTGATGGCCTGACCCTCTATGCGAAGGCCTATGGCCCTGAGGACGCCCGGCTCACCGTCCTGTGCATCCATGGGCTGACGCGCAATCATCAGGATTTCGAACCGATGATCGCCGCCCTGCCCCGCCACCATCGCTATATCGCGGTGGACGTGCGCGGGCGCGGCCGGTCTGCCTATGATCCGCAGCCTGAGAATTACAAGCCTCCGGTCTATGCCAAGGATATGTTTGCGCTGCTCGACACGCTCGGCGTCAAGCGTGCCGCCCTGATCGGAACGTCAATGGGCGGGCTGATCTCCCTGCTGATGATCCGCGCGGCACCGAAACGTGTCGCCGGCATCGTGCTCAATGATGTTGGCCCCGTGGTGGAAAAATCCGGCCTTGCGCGCATCGCGTCCTATGCTGGCAAGGTCGCCCCAGTGACAGACTGGGACAGTGCAGCGGCAGCGGTAAAGACCCTGCAAGGCGCGGTCTTCCCGGATATGCCTGAGGCGCGCTGGATGGACTTTGCCCGGCGCACCTATAAGGAGCTCCCCTCCGGCGAAGTCGTCCGGGCCTATGATCCCAATATTGCCCGCTCGCTTGGCAAGGTGAAGCCGGGTCCGATCACCAATTTCATCCTGTGGCGGCTGTTTGGCGCCGCACGCAAAGCCCCCCTGCTGATCGTCCGTGGGGAGACGTCTGATATCCTGTCGGCCGACACCGCCGAGAAGATGGCGCGGCGGCACCCGGACGCGCAGCTCGCGACTGTGCCCCGGCTCGGCCATGCGCCCATTCTCGATGAGCCCGAGGCCATTTCCGCGATTTCCGACTTCCTCGCCCGCCTGGAGACCAAGGCATGACCAGCCCCGCCCTTGCCCCGGCCGCGCCGAAGATTTCAGGCCGCGCCTGGATACTGGCCGTCCTGACGCTGACCTACACCTTCAACCATGTCGACCGGCAGATCCTCGTGATCCTTCTGGAGCCGATCAAGAACGAGTTCGGCCTGCGCGACAGCCAGCTGGGCTGGCTGTCGGGCATAGCCTTTGCGGCCTTCTACGCGACGCTCGGTATCCCGGTGGCGATGTGGGCCGACCGGGGCAACCGCCGCAACATCATTGCTATTGCGCTGGGCCTCTGGTCGGCGATGACGGCGCTGTCCGGCCTGGCTCAGAATTACTGGCACCTTCTGCTCGCCCGGATGGGCGTCGGCGTTGGTGAAGCGGGCGGCACACCGCCGGCTACCTCGATGATTGCCGATCTTTACCCTCCGCAGGAGCGCGCCACGGCGCTGGGCATATACACCGCCGGTATCGGCCTTGGCATCATGGCGGGCTTTGCGCTTGGCGGATACGTATACGAACTTTACGGCTGGCGCGTCGCCTTCTTCGTGGCGGGCATTCCAGGGCTGATCCTTGCGCTCGTCGTTCGCTTCGGCATCCGGGAACCCGTCCGAGGCCTTGCCGACCAGCGTCAGGATGACAGCCCCGCGCCCTCGCTTGGCGAAACCCTGAAATTCATCTTCAGCCAGCCCTCTTACCTCTGGCTGCTGGCGGGTTGCCTGCTGATCTGTATCTCCGCAAACGCCTTCCTCGTCTTCACCTCCAGCCATCTGCAACGGACCTATGGCCTTTCGCCCGGGCAAGTCTCACTGCCTTTGGGCATGCTGATCGGCGGGGTGGGCAGCATCGGCGCCATCGTGCTCGGCCGGGTCTGCGATACCCTCTCGAAGAAAGACCTGCGCTGGCGCCCGCTGATCATCGCCATCTGCGCCGCCATTGCCCTGCCCTTCGCCTGGATGTTCCTGCGCGCGCCAACCGTTGAGCTGGCCTATGCCTGGAACATCATTCCGAGTTTCATCGGCCTCATCTATGCCAGCATCGCCTATACCGCCTCGCAGGAGCTGGTGAAGCTGCGCATGCGCTCCTTCGCGTCGGCGTTCATGCTGTTCTGCCTGACGCTGATCGGCATCGGCTGCGGGCCCTGGATTGCGGGGGAGCTGTCAGACCATTTCGCGCGGCGCGGCGCTGAACAGCCCCTCGCCCGAGCACTGGAGCTGATCCTCCTGTTCAACGCCGCCAGCATCGTCTGCCTGCTGATGGCCACGCGCAGCTACCGGAAAGATGCGATAAAGGCGGCCCTCTAGTGGGCCGCCTGCATCAGGCTTTCAGCTTGTACCCGTTGCGGAACAGCAGCCAGACCCAGATCATGGAGGCAAGCGCCAGAACGCCGGTGAAGATCACCCCCACCAGGATCGACCCGTTTGCCACGCCCAGATGGCCATAGCGATACCCGTCGATCATGTAGAAGATCGGGTTGAAATGGGCGATGGACTGGAATGGCTCGACCATCACCTTGATGTCGTAGAAGGTGCCCGACAGGAAAGTCAGCGGCACGATCACGAAATTGGTCACCGCCGCCAGATGGTCGAATTTGTCGGCCCAGATGCCGCCATACGCGCCCAGCGCCCCCAGAATGATGGCAGACGTCAGCGTAAACCACAGGATCGGCCAGATATGCGCCACATGCAGGTTGGCCAGGCCCGAAAGCTGGATCGCAACGGCCGAAATCGCCGCCACCACCAGTCCCCGCGTCACCGCCCCGCCCAGGAACGCAATCGTCAGCTCCAGCGGCGAAAGCGGAGGCATCAGGAAGTCGACATGCGTGGCATTGAACTTCGCTTGCAGGAGGCTTGAACTGGTGTTGGCGAAGGCGTTCTGAAGGATCGCCATCATGATCAGGCCCGGCGCCAGGAAATCGTTGTAGTTCATGCCCTCAAAATCGCCGGTCAGCCGCCCCCGGTCGCCGAAGGCGAGCTTGAACACCGTCATGAACAGCAAGGTGGTCACAACTGGCGCAAACACCGTCTGCATCCACACCTTCAGGAAGCGCGCGACCTCCCTTTTGTAGAGTGTCCACAGCCCAAGGCCGTTGAAAGCGCCATATTGGCGAAGGCGAGATTGCGCACTGCCGGGAATCGTATCCATGCAACGCAGATAGGCGAAGCAAGTGCGTTGCGCGAGGGGGCGCCCCGGACTTTTCTATCCGCCCGCCCTGTGGAATCCTTAACACAACATCTAGAAACCCTGTGGAATGCGTGGGGCGCATGTTGTGTTTCATTTCGCTCCTGATACGATATCTAGGTGTTCAGAAGGGCGGCGCCTACCAACCGTCACAACATCTAGTGGGTCTGGGCTCTGTGCGCAGCCCAACCTTACGCGGGAGATCTGCAAGCCATGTCATGGACCGATGAACGAGTATCCGTACTCAAGAAGCTGTGGGCCGAGGGCCACTCCGCTTCTCAGATCGCCAAACAATTGGGGGGCGTCACCCGGAATGCCGTGATCGGCAAGGTTCACCGCCTTGGCCTGTCGGGCCGCGCGACCCCATCCCGCCCTGTGAAACGTCCGCCCCGCCTGGCGCGTCCGAAGCCCCGTTTCATGGTCGAAGGTGCTGCGGCAGCGGCCACGCCCGCAGCATCTGCGCCACCCGCCGCGACCGTACTCCCCGGCCTGACCGATGTACCGGCGGCCCCGGAACGGAGCACCGCGCTCACCCCGCTGCCCCCCCTGACGATGGCAGACGGCACCGCAGCCACGATCCTCACCTTGCGGGATTCAATGTGCAAATGGCCCATCGGAGACCCTGCGGACCCCAAGTTTGCGTTCTGCGGACGCAAAGCAGACTGCGGTCCCTATTGCACTGAACACGCAGCCGTTGCATTCCAGCCGGCAAGAAAGCGTGAAGGTCGCAAGACCGAGTACGACTACGTCCGGCGCATTGCAGGCTAACGCCAGCATTCCATCTCGCCAGACGGAAGGAAGCCCCCGGTGCCCCCCGCCCCGGGGGCTTTACCGTTTTGTGATCTAGGTTTCGCGGGCAGCGGGCAGCCAGACCCCAAAAGCCGTGCCCTGCCCCATCACGGTTTCAACCGCCAGGCCGCCGCGATGGTGGGCCATGATGTGCTTGACGATGGCAAGGCCAAGGCCGGTGCCGGTGATCTTGCCGCCCCGGCTCTGATCGGCCCTGTAAAACCGCTCGCCGAGGCGCGGCAGGTGTTCCCGCTCGATGCCGGGGCCTTGATCCTCGACCCGCATCCAGACCGTTGGATCATTGATGGCAACACGGTTTGTCGATTGCAGCAGCGTCATCCGCTCGCTGTCATCCCAAGCCTGCGCCGCTTCTGTCCGGGCCGCGAACCCGTCCGGCGCCACCCCGCAGCGGATCGTAACTGTGTTCCCGCCTTTAGAATATTTGATCGCGTTTGAAACAAGGTTCTCGACGACCTGGATCAGCTCATCCCGGTTAGCCGTGACCGCCGGTAGGGCGCCGGGCTCATCGAAGACGAGTTCCACCCCCTTCTCGCTGGCCAGGGGTTGCAGCGCATCGACCGAATTCATGACGATATCGGTGAAATGCTCGCGGGCCGTCGGCTGCACATGTTCGGCGCTCTCGATCCGCGACAAAGACAGAAGATCCGCGATCAGACGGCTCATCCGTTCGCTTTCGCCCGCCATGATGCCCAGGAAGCGGTCCCAGGAGTCTTTGTCTTCCCGCGCCGGCCCCCGCATTGTCTCGATAAAGCCCGAAATGGCCGTCAGCGGCGTGCGCAGCTCATGGCTGGCATTGGCCAGGAAGTCTGCGCGGGCGCGCGCCGCACGCTTAACCGGCGTCAGATCTTCCAGCAGAACAAGCAGATTGCCGCTGCCCGGTATGGGCCGGATATGGGCGCGCCACTGCTCTTCCGGCCCGATTTCCATCTCGATCTCGGCCGAGCCAACGCTCCCGGTGTTGAAACAGGTCTCGATCGCCTTGAGCAGAGCCGGCGCACGGATGATGACGCTGGCACGGGGCGGGGCCGAACGGCGCTGACCAAGCCTCAGGAAGGCAGCCGCCGGTTCGTTGAAGGCTGTGATGCGCTGCTGGTCCTGGCTTACCTCGAAAGCCGGCAATGGCAGCGCTGCCAGAAGTTCTGCGATGGCAATGCCGTCGCGCCCGGAAGCTTCCACCGCCTTCACCGGGCCGGGCGGTACCTGCATGGCCGCTGAACCGACATAGTAAGCCGCCGAAATCGACCCGATGACAAACATCGCCGTCAGCGCCTCAATCAGCCCAAGCGAGCCGGTAAGCGCCAGGATCAGCATTACCGTCCCGGTCGCCAGGACCAGCACGGCAAAGTCCCGAGCCCGGCGTGTCATCGCTTGCCGGGCAGGCTGTAAACCCTCTGTTTCAGATCCATCGCTCATAAAGAAAACCGCCTGTGCCGGAACGCCTTCCCGGCCATCTCTTTAGCGGGCTAGCGCGCTCCCGGCGCCATGCCAATACCAGTCAGCAAGTCTGTAAGCAGAATTACGGCCTCAAACAGAGACAAAAGTTATTGAAAATCGATAATTCCTCATTGACGCTCGACAAAGACAGGCGTATCGCAACCCCCAAGGCAGCCCGGAGCGCCGGAAACCGCATGAAAACTTCTTTCCTTCTGATGGGCACGGCCATGCTCGCGGCATGTGCCACCTCTCCCAACGCTATCGAGCGTCTGGCAGCCGACAGGGACGCCCTGTTTGCAACCGCGCCAGACGCCCCCTCGGAGTGGGCTGCACGCGGCGTTGCCGGTGTGGCGGCGCAAGGCAACTGGCTGGACCAGTTCAATGATCCCGTCATGAATAGTCTGGTTGCTGAAGCCATCAGGGCCAATCCAACGCTTGAGTCCCGCGCCGCCAGCCTGCGCGCTTCTGCGGCGCTCTCGCGCAGCGCGCGCGGCCAGCGCTGGCCCTCATTGTCAGCGTCGGCAACGTTTGGCGGCACGTCAACTGGCATGCTCCTTCCCGGCGGCGGAGACGACCGCATCAATGGCGAAGTCTATGGCCTGGGGCTCGATGCCAGTTGGGAATTCGATCTCTGGGGGCGCATCTCCAACGGCATCGCTCAGGCGGATGCCGATTATGCCGCCACGGCTGCCGACCTTGCCGCTTCGGAACTCTCGATTGCGGCGCAGACAGCGTCTGCCTGGATCAGCCTCAATGAAGCGCTCGCCCAGGAACGTATTGCCGTTCTCACTTATGAGGCCCGCCAGCGGGTAGTGGACCTGACCGAGCCGCGTGTGCGCGCCGGGATCTATGGCCCGCTGGAGCTGCGGACAGCCCGCAGCGCGCTCGCCCAGGCCGAGGCGTCCATCGCTGCGCGCAGGCAGTTCTCCACTGAAGCCACCCGCCGCCTGGAAGTCCTGCTCGGACGGTATCCTTCCGCAGAGCTGACAGCCCCCGCGCTGATCCCCGAGCTGCCTCCGATGGATGTTGTGGGAAATCCCGCCCTTCTCCTGTCTCGCCGTCCGGACATTGCCGCGCTGGAAGCCCGTGTCGTTGGAGCAGGCCTGCGCGCTGAGGCAGCACGCCTCGCCCTTCTGCCCAGCCTGAGCCTGACAGGCTCTGCCGGAACGAACCAGACAGACATTTCAGACGCGCTGGATCCCTCCCTGATTGCTGCGCGCCTGATCGGCAACCTTGTGCAGCCCATCTTCACCGGTGGGCGGCTCGATGCCCAGCGCCTTGCCGCTATTGCCCAGGCAGAGGTGGCCGTTGCCAACTATGCCAGCGCGGCATTGGACGCATGGCGAGAGGTCGAAAACGCTCTGACAGCGGATATTCTGATTGCCCACCAGGAAGACGCGCAGGGGCGCGCGCTCGAAGAGGCCCGCTTTGCCGAGGAAATTGCCGAGCGTCAGTACTCAAGCGGCACGGTCAATATCTTCAACCTTATCGACTCGCAGACGCGCCGGCTGACGGCAGAAAGCCAGCTGGTAACCGCGCGGGCAGACCGGGCCCGCAATCGCATCAACTACCATCTCGCCCTTGGCGGCGGTGTTCCGGTGATGGAACTCGCCACCGAGGATGACCTGTTTGACACTGACGCCGCCGAAAGCGGCAGGAGATAGACGCAATGGGACGCCTGATCGCCATCATCGCACCAATCGCCATCCTTCTGTTACTCGGCGTCGGGGGGGTCATTGCCATCTCGGCCATGAAGCCCGTGCCGGAAAAGAATGATGAACCACGCCCGGGCCTCAACGTCTTCGCTGAACAGGTGACCTCGGGCTCCCTGACGATCACTGTGGAAGCACAAGGCGAGGTGCGCCCGAAACGCGAAATCGTGGTTGCGCCCCAGATTTCCGGCCGCGTTACCTATGTGTCACCCGACTTTGTCGATGGTGGCTTCATCAAGCGCGGCCAGGTACTCGTCCGTGTAGAGCCCGCCGATTATGAACTGACGGTCGTGCGAGCGCGCTCGATTGTTGCCAGCGCAGAGCAGGGCCTCGCGCGTGAGATTGCCGAGGCAGAACTGGCCCAACAGGATCTCAAAGACCTTGGTCTTGCCGACGCCTCCCCCCTTGCCCGGCGTGAGCCCCAGCTTGCCGAAGCTCGCGCATCCCTCGAAGCGGCCAAAGCACAGCTGGCCGAAGCAGAGCTTGGCCTCGGGCGCACCGCGATTATTGCGCCTTTCGATGGCCGTGTGCGCGAACGCTCGGCTGACATCGGCCAGTTTGCCTCCCCTGGCCAGGCGCTCGGAGCCATCTTCGCCACAGATGTGGTGGAAGTGGCCCTGCCCCTCAAGGATGCTGATCTTGGCCAGCTCGGCCTGCCAATCGCCTTTTCCGCTTCCGCAGACCAGCCCGGACCGAAGGTCGAGTTCTCTGCTGTCGTGGGTGGCAAGCCGCGCACCTGGACCGGTGAGATCGTGCGCACGGGGGCTGCCATCAACTCGCAGACCCGGCAGATCAACGTTTTCGCCGAACTCAAAGACCCCTTCGGAACCGGAGCCGATGATGGCGCGCCGATGGCGCCGGGCCTGTTTGTCAATGCCCGCATCCAGGGCACGACAATCGACAGTGTCCTGATTGCCCCTCGTGCGGCACTGCGCGGCGATGACCGTCTGTTTGTTGGCAACGCCAAAAACGGCAAGCTCTCTATCCGCTCTGTGGACGTTGCTTTTTCCGATCGGACAGGCGCCTATCTCCGCTCAGGGGTCGAACCCGGCGAGCTTGCCATCACAAGCCCCATTCAGGCCGCTTTCGACGGCATGAGTATCACCGTGATGGAGCGCCTGCCGGACGGCACGGTAAAAGTTCATGGCGATCAGAAAAAGGCCCCTTCAGAGGCTGAAGCAGTCGCTGATGCCGGTGCGAAGGAAGGCGGCGAGGGGAGCGCTCAATGAACGGCCTGGTAGCCTGGTTCACCCGCAACGCGGTAGCCGCCAACCTCCTGATGATCATCGCCTTTGCCGGCGGCGTCTTCGGATACAGCTCAATGGAACGTGAAATGTTCCCGGTCGTGAAGGTGTCGGGGGCCTCGGTCTCGGTCGCCTGGAACGGCGCCTCTCCGCGCGACATCGAAGAACAGATCGTCGCGCGCATTGAGGAGTCTGTCGCCAGTATCAACGGGCTTGACCGGATCACTTCGGTCGCCAGCGAGGGCATGGGCGTTGTCAATATCCGGGGCCGGGATGACATCGACATGGATGTCTTCCTCGACGAGATCAAGATCCGCGTCGACCAGATCAACAACCTTCCGCAGGCGGCCTATCGCCCGCAGGTGACACGCTGGGAACAGCGCAACTGGTTCATGGGCATGGCCGTCCACGGCGATGTTGACCAGAAAACCCTTCGCCAGATCGGCAAACGGGTTCGCGACGACATTGCCCGCCAGCCCGGCGGCGAACTCGCCGTCCTTCAGGGCACGATGGCCGAACAAGTCAGCATTGAAGTGTCCGAAGAAGCCCTTCGCCGCTTCGGCCTGTCGCTGAACGATGTGGCCGCCGCCGTGCGCTCCACCTCGCTCAACTCTTCGGGTGGCCGTATCGAATCTCCTGTCGGGGACGTCTCCCTGATGTCCCGCAACATAGCTGACTCCGCCGAAGAGTTCGGTGACATCATCATCCGTCAGACCAGCGGCGCCGGCACAGTCCGTGTCAGCGATGTGGCGACCGTCATAGACGGCCTCGTCAGCGACAAGCTGAGCACGACCTTCAACGGGCGCAACACGGTGTTCGTGATGACGCCCGAGCCCGACAAGATGGACATCCCGAAATATGCCGCAGGCTTCCGGGACTATATCGCACGCGCAAACGACCCGGCCAACGGCATCCTGCCCGAGGGCATCAAGATCGACATCCTCTGGGACGATTCGAAAACCTTCAACGCCCGGATGGATCTGATCACCAACTCAGCCCTTCAGGGCGCCCTTCTGGTGATGCTTGTGCTGGTGCTGTTCCTCCGCCCCGTTGTGGCGTTCTGGGTTACAGTCGGTATCATGACGGCTTTTGCAGGCGCCGTGATGCTGATGCCGTTCTTCGGTGTCTCCTGGAACATCCTCTCCACATTTGCCGTTCTCCTGGTCATCGGGGTTATCGTCGACGACGCCATTATCGTAGGCGAAAACATACACAGGGAAGTCGAGAGCGGACGGCGTAGCGGCCTGGATGCGGCAATCGCCGGCACACAGATGGTGATGAAACCGGTTATCTTCGGTGTGCTGACGACCATCATCGCTTTCCTGCCCTGGGCCTTCATCACGGGCCCAACGCGGATGTTCACCCAACAGATCAGCTTCGTGGTTGTCGCCGCCCTCACCTTCTCGATCATCGAGTCCATGCTGATCCTGCCCAACCACCTGTCTCACATGAAAAAGCAGGAGTTTGGCGGACGCACCGGCCGTTTCATGGCAATGCAGCGGCGTATTGCTGACAGCATGCTGTGGTTCGCAAACCATATGTACAAGCCGGTACTCGAACTGGCGATCCGGTTCCGTTACGCAACGGTCGCCTTCTTCTTCTCCCTGTTTGCGATTGCCACCACGCTCCAGTCGACCGGCATCGTGCCTTTCAAATTCATGCCGGAGATCGAGGCAGACCTTATCCAGGTATCCATCGAGATGCCCGACGGCACGCCTTATGAGCGTCTGCTTCAGGTGCGCGACCAGCTTCAGAACGGCGTCGAACTCGCCAAGCAGGAGCTGTCCAAGGAACATCCGGATGTGGAGCAAGGCCTCATCCGGGATGCCTCCGTGATTGCCAGCGGCCGTCAGGTCCAGGCATTCATCGGCCTTGTTCCGCCTGAAGAGCGCCCGGAGACCATTCGTTCAAAGGACATTGCTGAGAGGCTGCGCGAAAAGACAGGCGCAATCCAGGACGCCGAAGCCATCGAATTTGCCTTCACTTTCAATGATGCAGACACAGGCGTTCAGTTCGCGCTCAGCCATCCGACCGATCTCGAACGGCTGCGTGAAGCGGCAGACTTCCTGAAAAACCATCTGGCAACCTATTCGGAAGCCTATGACATCTCCGACAACCTCTCCTCATCGGCAGAGGAAATCCGAGTGACGCTGAAACCCGGCGCCGAAACACTCGGCATCTCCCTGAATGATGTCTCCAGCCAGGTGGCGCAGGCCTATTACGGCATCGAGGCCCAGCGCAATCCGCGGGATGGTGAGGATGTCCGGGTCATGGTCCGCTTCCCTGAATCGGCGCGTGCAGATCTCGACAGTCTTGAAACTCTGCGCGTCCGAACACCCGATGGCCGGGAGATTCCGATCACCCAGGTGGCCGAGTTCGAATTTGCCCCCGGCATCAACCGGATCGTCCGCCGCAACCGGATGCGTTCTGCGACCGTCTCTGCCGAGATTTTCGGCGAAGGGGGGCGCGGCCGCATCATGGGCGCAATGGAGCAGGACTTCTGGCCCTCCTTCCGGCAGCAATTCCCGGACGTGATCCGCGGCGAAGCAGGTGGATTTGAGCAGGAGCAACGCTTCTTTGCTGAAATCGGCCGCCTGCTGTTGATTGGCATCGGCGCCATGTACATGCTGCTGGCCGTTGCCTTCCGGTCCTACTCTCAGCCATTGCTGCTGATGATGGCCCTGCCCTTTGCCTATTGCGGCGCCATCTTCGGTCTGGCGATCAGCGGCGTGCCGATGGCCATGTTCGCCTTCTTCGGCATCGCGGCTGCCGCCGGCGTCGTCATCAACGACAACCTCGTGCTGATCGACTATGTGAACCGCAGACGCGATGAGGGCGCAGGCGCCGTTCAGGCCCTGGTGGACGCAGGTGTCTCGCGTTTCCGTCCGGTATTGCTGACATCGGTAACCACCTTCGTGGGCATTCTTCCCCTGATGGCGGAACGCTCCGTGCAGGCACAATTTCTCCAGCCAATGATCGTCTCGCTGGGGTATGCTGTCGCCTTCGCGCTGTTCGTCTCGCTCCTCATGGTGCCTGCGCTCTATGCTGTCGGCGTGGAAGTCGGCCGTATCTTCCGCTGGACCTGGGGCGGCAAACCGTACCGTCAGATCGGCGAGGGCTATACCGGCCATGTCACCCTTGATGAAGAAGCCCTGATGGGCACAAGCCAGGGCGGGGCTCCCGGGTCAGCCCAACCGGCGGAGTAGCCTTGTGAGCGTGCATCCTGCATGATCACTCATCCTATGGCCGGGCTCGCCCGGCCATCCCCAATTTTCTGCAAACAATCGGAGGACCGAAAATGAAACGTTTGCTCCTTGGCGCGGCAGTGATCGCGCTTACCACAGCCTGCGCGTCCGCGCCTGCACCCCTGCCTGTGACAGAGCTTGCTGCGGCGGCTGAAACCGGACCAAAAAAATATCCGACCCCGGAAGGTCTTCTCCTGTCTGCGCCCGATACCTGGGGCGACTGGGGTGTTGACCTCACCACATTCAATACCAGCGTTCGTCCCGGTGACGATTTCAATACCTATGTAAACGGCACCTGGATCGATACGATCGAAGTCCCTTCCGACCGCTCGCGCTATGGCAACTTTGACCTGCTTAGGGAAAAATCAGAGCAACGCGTCCGCCTGATAATTGAAGACATCGCCCGGCAAGAGCCCGCCATCGAAACTGTAGAAGGCAAGATCGGCGCTTATTACAGCGCCTATCTGGACATGGATGCGATCAATGCCGCGGGGCTTGATCCGGCAAAACCTTACTTCGACCAGATCGATGCGATTGCCAGCATTGAAGATGTGACCCGTCTGACGGCCAGTGTGGGCTACGCTTCGCCCATCAGCGGCTTCGTGTTCGTCGATGACAAGGATCCTGATACCTACATCTTCCAGATGAGCCTCAGCGGCCTCGGTCTGCCCGACCGGGACTACTACTTCAAGGAAGATGCCAAATCCGTCGAACAGCGCGAAAAATATGTCGAGCTGCTGACCAACCTGCTCGGCAAGGCGGGCTATGCCGATCCAGCGGCAGCGGCAGCAGATGTGATGGCCTTTGAGACAGAGATGGCAAAGGCGCACTGGGACCGCACCCTCTCCCGCAATCCCGAGATTACCTACAACAAGCTGTCGCGCGAAGAATTCTATGCGCTCGCGGGCGACTTTCCGGCAGCCGTTGCCCTCGACACGATAGGCGTCGGCGATCAGACCCATTTCCTCGTCGCGCAAGTTCCTCCGACAGCGGAAGAACTGGCGTCTGCGGGAATTTCCGATGAAGACGCCGCCAAGCTCGGCGGGGGCTTCCCGGCCATGTTCAAGCTCGCCAAAGAAACCTCACTGGACACCTGGAAGGCTTATCTGAAGGCCCACTTCCTGATCGACTATTCCGGTGTACTCCCCGAAGATGTGGACCGGGAAGTCTTTGATTTTTATGGCACGACGCTGCGCGGCCAGCCAGAACAGCGCGAGCGCTGGAAACTCGCGGTTTCGGCCACTGAGGGCGTTATGGGTGAGGCCATCGGAAAGGTGTTCGTCGAGCGCTACTTCCCGCCAGAGAACAAGGCCGCGATGGACGCGCTTGTCGCCAATCTGCGAAAGGCTATGGCCGCAAACCTCGAAGATCTCACCTGGATGA
This sequence comes from Hyphomonas sp., assembly GCA_046293975.1. Taxonomy (GTDB): domain Bacteria; phylum Pseudomonadota; class Alphaproteobacteria; order Caulobacterales; family Hyphomonadaceae; genus Hyphomonas. The sequence goes on from JBKBIZ010000016.1 coordinate 16,357, forward strand.
GCGATACGACAAAGATCAAAGCCGAAGAAAAGCTCAACAGCTTCAATCCCAAGATCGGCTATCCGGAAACCTTCGAGACCTACGAAACGCTCATTGTCGGGTCAAACGCACTCGACAACGCTATGGCCGCCGCAAAGTGGGCACAGGAAGACAATCTCTCCGATATCGGAACAACGGTCGACAAGACCAAGTGGTTCATGACCCCTCAGACGGTCAACGCCTATTACAATCCGAGCTTCAACGAGATCGTTTTCCCGGCAGCGATCCTGCAACCGCCCTTTTTCAATCTCTCCGCCGACCCGGCCGTGAACTATGGCGCCATTGGCGGGGTCATCGGCCACGAAATGGGTCACGGTTTTGACGACCAGGGCGCCAAGTTTGACGCAAGCGGCGCCTTCAGCAACTGGTGGACTGAAGAAGACCAGGCCGCCTTCCGCCAACTCGGCGACGCGCTGGTAGCTCAGTATGACACCTATTGTCCGCTTGATGACGGCCAGACCTGCGTCAACGGCCGGCTGGGCCTGGGCGAAAACATTGGCGATCTGGGAGGGCTCTCCATGTCCTACCGCGCCTACCAGCTCAGCCTGGACACAGATGGCGACGGGATCGTCAGCGCCTCCGAACAAGCTCCGGTTATTGATGGCCTGAGCGGTGACCAGCGCTTCTTCCTCGGCTGGGCCCAGGTGTGGCGGTCGATTTACCGGGAGGAGGCCCTGCGTCAGCAACTCCAGACGGGTCCGCACTCCCCGCCGCAATACAGGATCAATGGCGTCGTCCGTAATCTCGACGAATGGTATTCCGCCTTCGGTATAACCGAAGACGATGCGCTCTACCTTCCGCCGGAAGACCGCGTCCGGATCTGGTAAAAGTCGGGATCTGTTGCATTTACTGCGGTTGACCGGAGAAATTTATCCTTTCCGGTCAACCGCCCCTTAACCTCGGAATTCCTAAAATGCGAGCAGCCTGGACTAGTCCGGCATGATTCTTGCTTGTATTTGGGTATGACACTTCTGACGCGGATCTTTGGTAACCGGAAAACCGAGACGGTAGACCCGTCCCGGATTGTTCGTGCGACCACGTCTCAGACCGGCGAAGACTTTGCCCGCCCTCTCCGCGCGCAGGTATACCGCGAAGCCACCGTCACCCTCGAGTCGGGCTACAGCCGGAAAGGCATCGTGCTCGACTATACCGATACGGGCCTGCGCATCCGCTTCCCTACCAATGAAACCATGCCCCGCATTCTGACCGTGAATGCGCGCGCTGTCGGCATCTCCGGCCGCGCGCAGGTCGTCTGGCAAAAGGACTCCGAGGTCGGCCTCAAGCTGATCTGAGCGCCCGGGCCAGCCCCAACCTCACAAGCATTTCATATTTGTCGGGGATGACGCGCCCTCAACCGGGCTTATAACTCTCTGTGGAATAACCACAGGAGACGCGCCGATGCGCCTTGCGATGCTCGCCCTTGCCGCAACCGCTCTCGTCGCCGCCTGCGCCGAGGCAACCGCCGGCCAGCCCACAGACCCTGCTGCAACCGCATCTCCCCCGGCCGAGGAGGCCACCCTCGCCATGTCCGCCACCCAGTTCACCAGCATCGACGGCCAGCCGCTCGACCTCACCGCCCTCGGCGCGAAGGCCATTCTGGTGGTAAACACCGCCTCACGCTGCGGATACACGCCCCAATATGCCGGCCTCCAGAAACTCTACGACGCCAACAAGGCCGACGGCCTTATCGTCATCGGCGTTCCCTCCAATGACTTTGGCGGACAGGAACCGGGCACCGAAGAAGACGTGAAGTCCTTCTGCGAAATCAATTACGGCGTCACCTTCCCGCTGACGAAGAAATACGCTGTCACCGGCGATGGCCAGCACCCTTTCTACAAGACCGCCATCACGGCGCTCGGCGAGCCCGCCCTGCCCAAATGGAACTTCCACAAGATCCTCGTCAGCGCCGACGGCACCCCGCTCAAGGCCTACGCCTCCTCCGTCAAGCCCGATGACGCCCGCCTCGCCGCCGATATCGAAGCCGCGCTCGGCATCTGACACCGGGGACACTACCCCTCCCGGCCTTGACGAAGCGGCATGTCCGGCGCCTATTCTCCCGCGCCGCACAAGAACGCAAATCAGGAAGGAAATCGCCCCATGTCAGAGAAAGATCCGGTCGTCATCGTAGGTATGGCCCGCACCCCAATGGGTGGTCTGCTGGGAGAACTCACCAGCTTCTCCGCCAATGAGCTGGGCGCCCACGCCGTGAAAGCTGCCACCGCCGAAGCCAAACTCGGCGCCGATGAAGTCGACGAAATCATCATGGGCAACTGCCTGCCCGCCGGCCAGGGCCAGGCGCCCGCCCGTCAGGCCGCCATCAAGGCTGGCCTCGACAAGAAAACCGAAGCCACCACCATCAACAAGATGTGTGGCTCGGGCATGGAAGCCGTGGTCATGGGCCGCAACGCGCTGCTCGCGGGCGAAGCCACCGTCATCGTTGCGGGCGGTATGGAATCCATGACCAACGCCCCCCACCTTCTCACCCTCCGCCAGGGCCACAAATACGGCGCCGCCAACGCCCGCGATCATATGGCCACCGATGGCCTCGAAGACGCCTATGAAGGCGGCCCGATGGGCAATTTCGCCGACATGATCGCCCGCGAATACCAGTTCACGCGCGAGCAGCAGGACGCTTACGCCCTCGAAACCCTGCGCCGCGCGCAGGACGCTACCAAGAACGGCAAGTTCAAGCGCGAGATCGCTCCCCTCACGGTGAAAACCCGCAAGGGCGAAACGGTGCTTGATACCGACCAGCTTCCCCGCGAAGCGATGCCCGACAAGATCCCGACGCTGCGCCCCGCCTTCAACAAGGACGGCACAGTCACTGCCGCCAACGCCTCAGCCATCTCTGACGGCGCCGCCGCCCTCGTGCTGATGCGCGAGTCCGAAGCCAAGAAACGCGGCCTCACGCCGATCGCCAAGATCGTCTCGGCCTCCAGCCACGCCCATGAACCGGCTTACTTCACCACAGCGCCCGTTCCGGCCATCCAGAAAGCCCTCAAGAAAGCTGGCTGGAAAGCGGAGGATGTCGACCTCTGGGAAGTCAACGAAGCCTTCGCGGTCGTTCCGATGATCGCGATGAAAGAGCTCGGCATCAGCCATGACAAGCTGAACGTAAATGGCGGCGCCTGCGCCATGGGCCACCCCATCGGCGCGTCGGGTGCCCGCGTGCTCATCACGCTTCTGGCGGCCATGGAAGATCGCGGCCTGAAGAAGGGCGTTGCCTCCCTCTGCATCGGCGGCGGCGAAGGCATCGCCATGGCAGTCGAGCGCGTCTGACCGGCGCGCCATGGCGCTCCGGAACCGCGCTGATCCGTTCGGGCTGCTGCATGCAGTGCCCGAACGGGGTGGCTTCATGGGAAATCGGGGCGGCTGCTTCCACCGGGAAGACCGCACACTGAAGGACCGTCAATGGGCCAGCCAGCGCTGGATCATCTGCCGGCTGGAATTCAAAGGCCGGCGCCGCCCTCTGATGCGGCCCGCTCACTATACCGAACTCTTCTTTCTCGATGAGGCGACCGCTCTGGCAGGCGGCCATCGCCCCTGTTTCGAATGCCGCCGCGAAGAGGCCGTGGCTTTCCGGGAAGCGCTCATCCGCGCAGGCCGGATGGCGCCGGGCGCGTCGATCACCGAGGCCGATAAACTTTCCGCAGGGGAAATACAGCGCGTACTGAGCGGCAGGGAAAACCGGGAAACCGTAGACCCGGCCACCCTTCCCGATGGCGCCATGTACGGCGCAGACGCTGCCGCCTGGCTTGTTCACGGGCGCCGCGCCCGCGCATGGTCGTTCAGCGGGTATGGGCCCCCTCTGCCGCTGCACCGGGCAGGATTAAGGTTAACACCAGAAATCAGCTGCGTGGCATTAAATTCCGGCTTTCAAGCTGCCCTGCATCCCTCTATCGGTAGTGCGTGAGCTAAGGGGCACAACCGCGTGGCGGCATCATCAAGAGACGAGATTCTTGCGCATTTTCGCGAGCAGGCTGGCTTCTGCCGGGCTCTGGGATCGCCGTTCATGGAAGCCCTCTGCCTGGCGATGGTGGAGGATGTTCAGCAGCATGGCCCGGTTGGCCGTCTGATCAAGGGCTGGACGGGCAACCCGCGCCGCGACGCTCTGGCCCTGCGCATCGCCGGATACCTTCATTACTCAGCGCTCGGCAACAAAGCGCCGGAACTGACCGCCGTTTACCCTGCGGCCAATCCCGATTGGACGATGGAAACCGTCTGGCCCGTGGCCCATGACTGGCTGGCACGCCATGAGCGGGCCGCAAAGGTCTTTATAAAATCACCTCCGCAGACGAACGAAACCCGCCGGGCTATCGCGCTACTGCCGGGCTTCCTGAAAGTGGCCAGCCAGTTTCCAGGGCCCATGCACCTGCTTGAGCTTGGCGCCAGCGCCGGCCTCAACCAGAACTGGGACAGGTTCAACTACCAGACCCCCCGCTGGGAGCTGACCGGCAATAGCGATGTCACCATTACCACAGACTGGAATGGTCCGCCTCCGGATCATATCGACATGTCGTTCAATGTTGCCACGCGCGCGGCCTGCGACCAGTTGCCGGTAAACCTTTCCAAGGCCTCGGCGGCGCGGCGGCTCAAATCCTATATCTGGCCAGACCAGCCCGAACGCCTCGCCCGGCTGGACGCGGCCATCGCCCTTGCCCGGCGCACGCGCGTGCGGGTGGACAAGGCAGACGCCGTCGACTGGCTGAATGCAAAACTGGCCGCGCGCCCTGAAGGGGGCGCGACCGTGATCTACCATTCGGTCTTCCTGCAATATCCTCCCGCCGAAACACGAAACGCCTTGATCAAGCTGATCGAGAGTGCCGGCGCCGAAGCCACCTGGGATCGCCCCCTTGCCTGGGTGTGTTTCGAGCCCGGCGCTTTCTTCCAGGGCCCCGATCAGGTCGGCATCGACCCGAGCGACTTCATTACTTACATGCGCGTCTGGCCCGAAGGCGAAGACCAAAGGCTGCTCCGCTCAGACGGACACGTCACCCAGGTCCAGGCCCTCTAGCGGAAATCTTCCTCCGCCCATTCCAGAAGCTTACCCGTCAGCTCACGGACGGCCGCGTCGGCCGCTTCGCCTGTCTGGTTGGTATTGATGATGATGACCGCTTCATCTTCCGGCACCATGACCACCTGAGACAACCACATCGTGTTCGATCCTGCATGCAGGTAGACCGGTTTGCCGTCCTTCCCTTTCTGAACACCCAGACCAAGCGCATAGTCTGAGCCTGCATCCGGATAGGGCGTCGTCAGCTTCACCCGCATCGCCTCGGGCAGCGCGCCGGGCCCGCCCAGGAAAGGCAGCAACAGGAGGGCGTGCCCTCGGAGGCTGATATGCGCGGTGCCCGCTGAGGCAAAAGCCGGGGCATTGTCTGCAGACGGACCAAACCCGGCGGGCCGCAGGCCGCCGAAAAGGGCCTTTCTATGGCCCTGAATGCCCGGCGGTGGGCCAAAGCCAAACCCCTCGCCCGCCCCTTCCGGGGCCTTGGCAATGACAAGACGGACCATCAGCTGCTCATAGGTCTCGCCTGAGCCGGCAACCTTCTCCATCGCGCGCCCGGCAATGATGAAGCCCAGATTGGAATAGCTGAATTCTCCGCGTGTTCCGCCCGGCTTCTTCTTCAGAGTATTCGAGACAAGGGCTGCCCGCTGCTGGTCAACCGGGTCGCCGTTGCGCCCGGCGCCGGCCATCCACAGCACGCCCGGATTGGGCGCGGCGCCGGAGCGGTGGCTGAGCAGCTCCTCGATCGTCACATCCTGCCAGCCGGCAGCCAGCTCCTCGCCCCCGAAGATCTCCGCCAGCGTCATCCCCCAGCGCGCAGACCCTGCCTCCACTAAACGCGCCCAGGCTACAGCGGTCAGCATCTTGGTATTGGACCCAATATGCCAAACATCATCCGGACGGACAGGGTCGTTCGTCTTGCTCGACCGCGTGCCAGTCACCGCCAGGGCGAGGATCCCGTCCTCTGGCGTGGCGATCACCGCGCCAAGTCCGACAAGGCCATGCTCGGCCCGGGCACTCTCCAAAAGTGTCCTGAGTTGTCCAGATTTGTCCTGATTTGTCTCAGCCATGACCAGACCTGACCCGGAAATGACCGCAAAAAGAGCCGCTATGACACCCTTTGCCGCGCCAAAACGCCTAATCGCTGGACTTGGTCGTCTGGCGCACGAGGCCGAGCGGCAGGGCCGTGGTTCGCTTCGCAACGCGGATGACAATCCGCGACTGAACGTCAGAAACCAGTTTGGAACCAAGGAGTTTGTCTCGAAGGAAGTTGTCATAGGCATGCATGTCCGTTGTTACGATATGCATTGAATAGTCTACGGCACCGGTCACAGTCATACATTCGACCACTTCCGGCCAGTTCTGCACAAGTGCTTCAAAAGCTTCAAGATTTTCCCGGCTCGGCAGGGCCAGTTTGACGCTCGCAATCACCTCGAAGTTCAGCCCCAGCGCGTGATTGTTGATCAGCGTGACCCGGCCGAGAATGAAACCGGCCTCTTCCATACGCTTGATACGCCGCCAGCAGGGCGAAGAAGAAAGTCCCACCCGTTCTGCAATTTCGGCAACTGACAGGCTCGCATCATGCTGAATCAGGTCCAGGATGCGGGCATCAATGGTATCAAGCTCTTGGGACAATTTACCGGAAACCCCTCAACATACAGAATATTATGCCCGGAAATAGCAAAATTCTTGCAAGAAAGGCAAGCAATTTCGTTCAATTTTCCCAATAATATGCCGCAGGCACCCGGAGAGCGAGTCTGCCATGAAGCATCGTGAAGTTACGCTGGACGACAAATACGAACTTGTCGAGGGCAAGGCCTATATGACGGGTATCCAGGCCCTTGTCCGCCTACCCCTTGATCGCAAGCGCCTCGACCGCGTCGCCGGCCACAATACCGGCGGCTTCATCTCCGGCTATCGCGGCTCTCCCCTCGGCGGATACGATCAGCAGCTGCGCGCCGTCCAGAAACTCCTTGATTCCCATGACATTAAATTCTGGGAAGGCCTGAACGAAGACCTCGGCGCCACCGCCGTCTGGGGCTCCCAGCAACTCGGCCTGTTTCCCGGCGCCAAATTCGATGGCCTCTTCGGCATCTGGTATGGCAAAGCCCCCGGCGTTGACCGCACCGGCGACGTCTTCAAACACGCCAATGCTGCTGGTACATCAGCACTTGGCGGCGTTCTCGCCATCGTCGGCGATGATCACAACTGCAAATCCTCCACCCTGCCTTCGCAGTCCGAATACGCGATGGCAGACGCCGAAATCCCCGTCCTGAACCCCGCCTCGATCCAGGACGTCCTGGATTATGGCATTCATGGCTGGGAAATGAGCCGCTTCTCCGGCGCCTGGGTCGGACTGGTTGCCCTCGCCGACACGATGGACTCCGGCTCTGTCGTCGATGTGACGCTGAAACGCCTCGCCGTCCAACGGCCCAGCTTCCAGCTGCCCGAAAGCGGCGTCCACATGCGCCGGGGCGACATTCCGCTCAGCAAGGAAGCCCGCCTGCGCCAGATCAAGCTGCCTGCCGCGCAAGCCTATGTCCGCGCCAACCGGCTGGATCATATCATCCTGCCCTCCCCGAACCCGCGCATTGGCGTAATCGTCACCGGACAGGCGGCCCGCGATGTGTTCGAAGCCCTCGCCGCCATCGGCCTCACGCCCGAGGAAGCCGGCCGTCTCGGCCTCAGCATCTACAAGGTGGCCATGCCCTGGCCACTGGAACCACAAGGCATCCGCGAATTCTGCGCCGGTCTTGAGCGTGTCGTCGTCATCGAGCACAAGCGCCCCCTGATCGAAAGCCAGCTCAAAGCCGCGCTCTATGATCTCCCCGAAAGCCGCCGCCCGGTCATCGAAGGAAAATTCGACGGCGAAGGCCGTCCGCTGCTGTCAGACATCGCCTCGCTCAGCATTCCGGAAATCGCTCATGCGCTGATGCGCACCCTTCCTTCAGGCTGGGATACAAGCCGCGCAGAAGCTTATTTCGACCGCGTGGGCAGCGCCGGTGAAGCCGCGCGCACCAATGCATCTCCGACCATCCGGTCGCCTCACTTCTGCTCGGGGTGCCCGCACAACACCTCCACCAATGTGCCTGACGGCTCCCGCGCGCTGGCAGGGATCGGCTGCCATTATATGGCGAACTTCATGCCGGACCGGAAAACCGACATGACGAGCCAGATGGGCGGCGAAGGCATTGCCTGGGTCGGCCAGCACTGGGCCACCGAAGAACCTCATGTGTTCGTCAATCTGGGCGACGGCACCTATTCCCATTCCGGCTCCCTCGCCATCCGCGCCGCAGTCACCTCCGGCGCAAACATGACCTACAAGATCCTCTATAATGACGCCGTTGCCATGACTGGCGGCCAGCATGTGGAATCGGGGCAGACCCCTGCCCAGATTGCCCAGCAGGTGGAAGCCGAGGGCGTCAAGACCATCCGTATCGTGACGGAAGACCCAACCCGCTACGCAGCCGTCACCGGCCTGCCGCGCAGCGTGAAAATTTATCACCGCGACGATCTTGAAGAGGTGCAGAAGGAACTGCGCCAGACGCAAGGCGTCACCGTCATCATCTATGACCAGATGTGCGCAACAGAGAAACGCCGCCGATCCAAACGCGGGATGATCGCGCCCGACCGCGTGCGCACGATCATCAACACCGAAGTCTGCGAAGGCTGCGGCGACTGTTCGATCAAATCCAACTGTCTCTCCGTAGAACCGGTGGAAACCGAACTCGGCCGCAAGCGCCGGATCAATCAGTCCACATGCAATACCGACCTTTCCTGCGTGAAGGGTTTCTGCCCGAGCTTCGTGACCATTCAGGATGGCGAGGCCGCATGGGAAGACCAGCCGCGCCAGATCTTCGATGCGGACGGCCTGCCCCTTCCCGAAACGCCCAGCCTTGCCCAGCCCTGGAACGTTCTGTTCACGGGCGTTGGCGGCACGGGTGTCACCACGGTTGCCGCTGTGCTGGCGATGGCCGCACATGTGGACGGCAACGCCGCCTGCACGCTGGACATGACCGGCCTCGCCCAGAAAGGCGGCCCGGTGCTCAGCCATCTGCGCTTTGCGCGGGAGCCGGAAATGATTTCGACAGGCCGGGTTCCCCCCGCGAGCGCGGACCTTATCATCGGATGCGACCTTGTGGTGGCGGCAGGCGGAGACGCCCTCACGCTCATGGACCCGCAGCGCACCGCCGCCTACGCCAACTCGGACGTGACGCCGACCTCAGAATTCATCCGTAACCGGTCCAAACGCTTCGAAAGCGAACTGCTCTCGTCCCGCGTGAAACGCCAGACAGCAGAGTTCAACGCCGTGGATGCCGAGGCCCTGGCTGTGGGCTATCTGCATGATGCGATCTACACCAACATGATCATGGTGGGCTATTCCTGGCAGAAGGGCAAAGTGCCCGTCACGCTTCGGGGGCTCTATCGCTCCATCCGCCTCAACGGCACGAAGGTTGAGGACAATATGGCGGCATTCAACATTGGCCGTATCGCGGCCGCTGCGCCGGGGCGCCTGGCCACCCAGCATGATCCGCGCGGAGAGGTTAAACCCAAGACGCTGGACGAACTGATCGCAGATCGCGCCGAGCGTCTTGCCGCCTATCAGGACGCTGCTTACGCCGAACGCTATCGCGCCGCCGTGGCACAGATCCGCGCCGCAGAAGAGACTGCCGGCCTCGGCGAGAATGTGACGCGCGCGGTCGCAACCTATGCCTACAAGCTGATGGCCTACAAGGACGAGTATGAAGTGGCCCGTCTCTACACGAACGGAAAGTTCGCCGAGCAGCTGGCCAGTCAGTTCAAGGGCGGTAAACTTCGCTTCTGGCTCGCCCCGCCGATCATCTCAAAGAAAGATGCGAACGGGCATCAGGAGAAAAAGCACTTCGGCGCCTGGATGTGGACCGGCTTCCGCGTCCTGGCAAAACTCAAAGGCCTGCGCGGCACGAAGCTCGATCTTTTCGGCTATACCGAAGAGCGCAAGATGGAGCGCGACCTGCGCGATACCTATCTCGCCAATATGAGCCGCATTGCCTCAGAGCTGACGGCAGCGAACCATTCCCTCGCTGTCGAGATCGCCAAGGTGCCAGACGAAATCCGTGGCTTCGGCCATGTGAAGGAAGCCGCTGCCGAAAAGGCCAAAGTCCACGAGGCCGACCTCTGGACCGGTTGGCCGGAAGGCAAACTGCCCAAGGCGAAAGTCTCGCTGATCTCGGCTGCCGGATAAGCGGGTCGCTTTCCGGGCGCAGATCAGTCCAGCGGCTCAACTGAAACGTCGACTACTTTGCCCTTCTTGCTCATCTTCTTGATTTCGCGCTCGACATATTTGGCTTTCACTTCGCGCGTCTCCGTGCGCGTGCCCTTGCCTTTTTTGTAGGTCATCTTGAGGCGGACCATCTCATCGGGCCCATCAAGCGCGTCGCCTGTCACCCGCACGGCCGTGCCGCCGACATAGAGAACGCCCTTGCCGGTTGCCTCCAGCGCGTCGCCCGCGAGGCTGACCGGCACGGTCACTATCTTGGAGGCAAGACAACCTGACAGCGGCAGCGTCAGGGCAAGCGTGGCGAGAATGAATGAGCGCATGGGCGGCAGGCCTCCTTGGGAAGGCCCACCTATAACCCGGATTTGTATTACTTTCAGCTTACCACTCAGCCACGCGCCAGGGCGTCGTCGATCAACGCCGCCGTTTCGGCCACGCCATAGAGCGCGGCAAAGCTGCCGAAACGGGGCCCCTGCTCCTGGCCCAGCAGCACCTCATAGAGCGCCTTGAACCATTCGCGCAGGTTCTCGAAGCCATGATCCTTGCCGACGCTGAAGGTCAGCGTCTGAAGGTTCTCGCCTGTCGGCTCCTCAGTGAAGGCCTTGAACCGGGACGAGAGGTCGGCCATCGCGGCGCGCTCCTGATCCGTCGGCGCCCGGAAGGTTTTGGCGGGCAGCACGAAGTCGCGGTAATAGCGCATGGCATAGCCGGCGAGCTCATCAAGCAGCGGATGGGTTTCCGGAGAGGCCTGCGGGGCATAGCGCATGATATAGGCCCAGAGCTGGGACGTATCGGTGGGGTTGGCCACCGCGACGAGGTTCATCAACAGCGCGAAGCTGACGGGGCTCGACCATTGGGGCGGGCGGCCCGAGTGAATATGCCAGACCGGATTTTCAAGCTGGGCGGCGGCCTCTTCCTGCGGGAACTTCTCCAGGAAGGTCAGGTATTCGTCGACCGCTTTCGGGATCACGTCGAAATAGAGCTTCTTGGCGACGCGCGGCTTCTGGAACTGGAAGAGCGCGAGGCTTTCGTCCGGCGCATAGGTCAGCCACTGCTCCACCGAGATGCCATTGCCCTTGGTCTTGGAGATTTTCTCGCCCTTCTCGTCCAGGAACAGCTCATAGACATATTGTTCCGGCGGGCGAGCACCGAGGATGCGGCAGATTTTCGAATAGATCGGGGCGTTGGCCTGATGGTCCTTGCCGAACATTTCAAAGTCGACGCCAAGGGCGGCCCAGCGCATGCCAAAGTCCGGCTTCCACTGCATCTTGACCGCTCCGCCCGTTACGGGAAGCGTCACATCCGTGCCGTCTTCATCCGTGAACGTCACTTCGCCGCGGGCCGCATCCACCTTCTTCATCGGCACATAGAGCACCCGGCCGGTGCTCGGACTGATCGGCAGGAAGGGCGAATAGGTCGCGCGCCGCTCCTCGCCTAGGCTCGGCAGCATCACATCCATGATCGCCTGATATTTCTCCGCCGCGCGCAACAGCATCGCGTCAAACCGGCCAGACCGGTAACAATCGGTTGCCGAGAGAAACTCGTACTGGAAGCCGAACTTGTCGAGAAAGGCGCAGAGGCGGGCATTCATGTGCGCGCCATAAGAGGCATGCGTGCCGAATGGGTCGGGCACGGTGGTCAGCGGCTTCTGGAGAAATTGCTCCAGCGATCTGGGGTCAGGCACCGTTTCGGGTACCTTCCGCATGCCATCCATATCGTCGGAGACGCAGATGAGACGCGTGGTGTAGTTGCCAGCGGTCAGCACTTCAAAGGCGTGGCGCACCATCGTCGTGCGGACCACTTCACCGAAAGTGCCGATATGCGGCAGGCCCGAGGGGCCGTAGCCCGTCTCGAAGATCACCGGCGCATCGGGCGTCCGCTCGCCAGCCTTCACCTGCTCCTCGACGCGCTTTTCCAGCGCGCGCGCGAGCTCGAAAGGCCAGGCTTTGGCAGATTGGGCGAGGGTACGGAGATCGGTCATGGGGCGTCAGTCACGGGTGATTGATAATGCGCCGGACCTAGAGGCCGCGCCGGAGGGCGTCAAGCGAAGGGCTTCGCGTTGTAAAATATGTTTGACATTATGACACCCTTCAATCATTTGGGTGTGTATGAAATCTTTAACATAACGGGTCTGATGATGTCCTTCTTAGCTTCCTTCCAGAACATTTCGTTTCGGGAAAAAACGGCCTGGGCGATGGCAATCATACTGGCCGCCGCAGGCTTCTTCTATTTCGACAAGGTGTTGCGCATCTCCAATGCCCTCGGCCAAACAGCGCCGCCCCTGATCGGCCTTGTCATCGCCTATGTCATTCTGATCGTGATCGCTTCGGTGATCGTGATGTCCGTTCTTGCCGTTTCTGCGGCCAAAGAGGCTGATGCCCCGGCCGATGAGCGGGAGAAAATCATCGCGGACAAGGCCGGCAACTGGTCTGGCTATGTGCTGGCCGTGCCCGCGCTCGGAGCGCTTTGGCATTATTCGGTCCATATGGACGGGAACATGCTGTTCCACCTGATCTTCCTCAGCCTGATGCTGTCGCAGATCTCTGAATATGTGTTCCAGATCATTTTCTATCGCCGGGGGGCCTGAGCGATGGCGAAAGCCCCGCCCATCACCAATCGTATCCGGGAGCTGCGCGAATCTCAGGGCGGGATGAGCCAGGCCGCGCTGGCCGAGACCATTGGCGTTACCCGGCAGACCGTTATTGCCATAGAGCTGGGAAAATACTCCCCATCCCTGGAAAGCGCCTTCCGGATATCCCGGGTTTTTAACCTTGGAATCGAAGATGTTTTTGCCTGGGAGCCGCCACGCCAAGATTGAGCCTTCCGGCTATTTCCTGAAGTTTTAGATTTTGCGAAAAGCCTGATTGACACTCATTCGCAAGTGTTGCAAATGGTTCGCATGATCATTTGCGTCTGCAACCGTATCAACTGCCGGTCGGTCCGCGAGGCCGTCGATGCCGGCGCGCGCAGCCCCAAGGCTGTGCAGGCCCATCATGGCTGCAAGATCAATTGCGGCAAGTGCTCGACCACCATCGGTGAGATGATCTCGGAGAAAATGGACTGCCAGCGTTCGCCGTTTCCGATGATGGCCGCCGAATAGATCAACGCTGTTTGGAGCGTTTCTTCCTTTAAACTCAAAGTACTGATGTAAACCGGCTGGGACGGCGCGCCACCCTGCGTGCGCTGCAACTGTGTCGCACTTTCATATACAATTGATTTTATTGGGTTTTTTGGTTGATCCCGGCAAGTCGCTCGCCTATAGCGCTAAGTAGATTCACCTAAACAAGCCAGAAAGCGGAGCTCCCCATGAAAGGCGACAAGAAGGTCATCGACTTCCTGAACCAGGCCCTGAAAAACGAGCTGACCGCCATCAACCAGTATTTCCTGCATTCGCGCATGCTGCGCGACTGGGGCGTCTCGAAGCTGGCGAAGAAAGAACACGACGAATCGATCGAGGAAATGCATCACGCCGACTGGCTGATTGAGCGTGTCCTCTTCCTCGGGGGCCTTCCAAACCTCCAGGATCTGGGCAAGCTGCACATTGGCGAGTCCGTTCTGGAAATCCTGGAATGCGATCTGAAGCTGGAAAATATCGCCATTCCGCTGCTGCGCGATGCGATGCAGTATTGTGAGGAAGTGCGCGACTATGTCAGCCGCGACCTGTTCGGAAAGATCCTCCACAATGAGGAAGAGCATGTCGATTTTCTGGAGACCCAGTTCTCCCTGATCGAACGGATCGGTATCGAGCGCTACACCCTGCTCCAGTCAGAGGCGAACGAAAAATCGAGCTAATCTGGTCATTGCGCTGCCACATTAAGCGTTGGATAGTTTAGACGGCCCACAGATCTGTTCTGCGGGCCGTTTCGACATTTACCTTATGGGGACATTCATGACACGCCTTTCCGGAATACGAGCCCTCGCTTGCTCCTTCTTTGCAATCACCGCCGCTGGTTCTGCCCTGATGGCGAGCGCCCAGAGCGTGCCGGACTTCCAGAACGAAGCCTTCGTCACGCCTTACTGGACGCGCAGCCCGGTCATCGAAGTGCTCGGACGCGCGAATATGGAAGTTGCCCCTAACCGCGCCTCTTTCTCAGTGACCTATCTGGAGACGGACAAGGATTCCAAGAAAGCCATGCAGCTCGCTGTCGAGCGCGGCCGCCTTGCCTATGAGACAATCAAGAAGACGGCAGGCGCAGGCGCCGTCATCCAATCCTCCGTCAATGTCACTGCGCTCTATGAGCAATACAGGGACAAGGACGGTAACCGTATCGACAACCAGCGCTCGGACAAGATCAGAGCCTATGAAGCGCGCGTCACGCTGAGCGTGATTGTTGACGAGGTTGCCAAGGCCGGCGCGGCCCGCGCTGGCGCCCTGGCGCTCGGCCCGGAAAACTCCAGCGGCCTCTCAACCTATCTGGAGCGCACCACCGAAATGAATCTTGCTTCGTACGAAGCAGCCGTGAAAGACGGCGCCGCGCGCGCTAGGGCGACGGCCACCGCAAGCGGGGCAACGCTGGGCAAGCTGATGGTCGTGCAGGAAGGCGGCGGCCCCTGCCTTGGCCAATGGTCCTCGATGGCTGGCAGCGACAATGATTATTACCGCTCATCCCCTTCCGCCATGGCGGTGCCTGCCCCTCCCCCGCCGCCGCCAGCGCCCGTCGCCAGCGGTATGATTGATGGGCGACAAGTCACCATCTCCCAAGCGGACATAGACGCGCTCAATCTGCCAACGGATGATAAAAAACAGCAGATCTCCTCCAGCGTCTGCATGATCTACGCGTTGAACAAGTAATTTCCGTGGGCTGATTATTGAGACAGAAATGCACAGACTGTGCATTTCTGCTTGATCCTTCCGGCGAAGCGGGGTCTACCTGCCCGTTGAGGCATCGGCCTCCTTCGCAGTCCCGGAAGTACCCGCCCGCTTCGCCTTATGTGCTGGAGCGGACCAAGGAAGGAAATCAAAAATGGCAAAAGCCACCACTAAGGCGCCCAGCGCCAAAGAAGTGCTCGTTGAGAAATACATCTCAGACTTGAAGGAAAAAGTCGGCGAGGCCCGCCCGGATCTCGCGCTGCTCGATGCCTGCGTCAAAGCTTGCGGCCCCGCCATCTACAAGTCTGACGCGGCAACAGTCGCCGCTTCCGACAAGGAAGAACTTGCCCGTGTAAAGATGAATTTCATCGGTAAGCGCCTTGGCGTAACCGATGAAGCAAAGGCAGACGCCGCCCTCAAGGCCGCGATCGAGAAGTATGGCCGCAGCGTGCGCGCCAAACACCGCCCGGTGCTTTACTACCTTATCGCCAAAGAGCTGAAAAAGGCCGCATCGCTCAAGAAAGCCTGAGCCAGCCTCCTGCCAAAACAAAGCCGCCGCCCCGAATATCGGAGCGGCGGCTTTTTTGGATTTGACGCTTAGCGCTTGGAGTCGCGCTTTGCCTGGCTGCGTGCATTATTCGCCCGCGCGGCACCTTTCATGGTGCGCAGATTCGGGAACGCCTGCGCCTTCTTTGACGGCGCCGCCTTCATTCCCTTTCCAGCCTTGCGAGAAGCAGGCGTACTCGCGCCCTGCTTGCGCTCGAGCGCGGCTTGCAATGCAGCCTGCGCCTTTTCCTTCTCCGCAGCAGCTTTCTCGCGTTGGTTCCGGCGCTCGACAATCCCGAGTTTGGCCTCAAACCGGTCCAGCGTTTCGGTGAAGAAATCACGCTTCATGACCGTAGCTGCATTGCCGGTGGGTTTTTTCTGGCGCGTTGGCTCGGCCTTGCCTCTGATCTCGCGCGCCTGCTTGCTTGCAAGGTCGGCATATTTATCGCGCAGCTTACGCGCGCGCGTAATCCGTTGACGGAGTTCTTTTTCACTGAGCGTACCGACATCTGGCGGAAAGCTCTCACTGGCAAGCGCAAACTCGGCCGTCGTGCAGAGCGGTTTGGCTTCGCGGCGGGATATCGCCATGGGGTGTCTCCTTCTCGTTGTTATGCGGAACTCATGGTTCCACATAACGTTCGAAAAAGAAACCCAAAGCGGAGATGCTTGTCAGCTTTCGGCGCGGCCTCAGAAGCCGTTCAGGCGAGCATACCGGTCCCGGTGCCAGCTTGCCGAACCGTAGAGCGCTTCCTGAACGCGCGCGCGCTTCATGTAGAAACCAGGCTCCGCCGCGTCCGTCATGCCAATGCCGCCATGCATCTGAACGCATTCGTTCGACACCAGATGGATGAGTTCCCCAGCCCGCGCCTTGGCGAGACTTGCGAGCTCGGCGATGTCCGCCTTGCTGGCGTCGGCTGCTGTGAGCGCCAAGGCGACACAGGAGCGCGTCATTTCCAGATCAATGAACATCTTTGCCGCACGGTGCTGCATGGACTGGAAAGATCCGATGAGCTGGCCGAACTGTTTGCGGTTGTTGAGATAGTCCAGCGTCATGTCGAACGCAGCCTGGGCCGACCCCAGCATCTCGGCGGCAAGGCCGATGGCTGCGCGATCCAGAACAGGATCAAGAATATCTGCGCCTTCGTCGGCGGGCCCGATGAGGGCGGCATCTGCGACATTCACATTCTCAAGCGTCACATGAGCCGCTCCGTGGCTGTCCACAGTCTTCAGCTCACTGATCGTTACGCCTTTCGCGTCGCGCGGGACGAGGAAGAGGCTCAGGCCATGGCGGTCTCCGCTTTCTCCGAATGTGCGCGCCACAACGATCAACATGTCTGCATGATGCGCATCCGGCACGTATTTCTTGAGGCCGTTGATCGTGTAGCCTTGCCCATTACGCTCGGCTTCCGTGGCAACGCTGTAGGGCGAGAAATGCGCCGTTTCGTCAAGCGCGAGCGCGAAGGTTGTCTCACCGCCGGCGATCTTCGGCAGCCATTCCGCTTGCTGGGCAGGGCTTCCGCCGAGTTGCAGAGTTGAAGCCGCAATCAGCGCGGTCTGGAGCAGCGGCGTCGCCGCAAGCGTGCGCCCCTGGGCTTCAAGGATCTGCCCCAGGCCCGCCAGGCCAAAGGTTTCTGCGCCGGGCTCATCGGGAATGATCACCCCGAAAAAGCCGAGTTCCGCCAGCTTCTGCCGGGTCTTGGCGTCCTTGCCATTGGCCCCGGCATCGCGCAGGGCGCGCAGATGGGTGATGGAAAGTTCCTCGCGCGCAAACGCCATCGCAGTTTCGCGCAGCATTTCCTGGTCTTCAGTCAGTACAAAGCTCATTACTCTGACACCTTAAATTCTAAGTCGTGGAAACGTTTGACAAGGCCTCGCGAAACGCGAACCTATTGATGCTCTTTCAGGCCGAGCACGCGCTTGGCGATGACGTTGAGGTTGATCTCAGACGTGCCGCCTTCGATGGAGTTGCCCTTGGAGCGCAGCCATTGGCGCGTTGCCCTCAGGGCGCCCTTGTCAAAGCCCTCCCCTTCCCAGCCGAGCCCCTCGGTGCCGAGCGCTTCAATCAGAAGCTCATGCCGGTCCTGGTTCATCTTGGCGGCGGCATATTTCAGGATCGACGCGGTATGACCGACCGCCTGGCCGGCCTTGGCCTGTTCTGTCTGGCGCTGAACGGTGAGGGCGAAGGCCTTGGTGTACATCTTGTGGTCGGCAATCCGGCCCCGCAGGTCGCCATCGGCAACGCGGCCCGTCTCATCGGTGCCAACATGATGCTTGGCGTAATCATCCGGGCCGAGAATGCCCGAGCCACCCGTCCCGCCAAAGCCGCCGGCCGAAATCGACGAGCGCTCAAACTGGAGAAGCCGCTTTGCAATATCCCAGCCACCATTCACCCGGCCTACGAGTTGATCCTTGGGAACTTTAACCTCGGTAAAGAAGGTTTCGCAGAAGGGGCTTTCGCCGGAAATCAGCTGGATGGGGCGCGCCTCAACGCCGGGGCTCTTCATGTCGAAGAGGATGAAGCTGATGCCTTCATGCTTTGTGCTGGTGTCGGTGCGCACCAGACAGAAGATCCAGTCGGCCTTGTCGGCGTAGGAGGTCCACACTTTCTGGCCGTTGATCAGATAGTGATCGCCCTTGTCTTCACAGCGGGTCTGAAGACCTGCGAGGTCTGATCCAGCGCCGGGCTCGGAATAGCCCTGGCACCAGCGGGTCTTGCCTTTGACGATTTCGGGAATGAAGCGCAGCTTCTGTTCGTGATTGCCGAACTCCAGCAGGGCTGGGCCAAACATCCAGAGGCCGAAAGAGAAGAGCGGCGGGCGCGCCTTGATACGTCGCATCTCCTGTTCGAGCACACGCGCTTCTGAGCGGGAGAGACCGCCGCCGCCATATTCTTTTGGCCATTCCGGCGCAGTCCAGCCCTTCTCGCCCATCCGGTCGAGCCAGAGCTTGGAATCGGGGTTTTTGAAGGTTGCATGGCGCCCGCCCCAGACGACTTCATCATCCTTCATCGGTGTGCGCATGGAGGCGGGACAGTTGGCCTCCAGCCATTTGCGCGTTTCGAGCCGGAACTCTTCAAGTTGCTCGGCATTATCGTAAGCCATCGCGATGCTCCCTTTGGACGTCTATCTCTACGTCACCCTAAGCCCGCCATCGCCTCTCGCCAAGCGTTCACGCGGCGTCAGAGTGTGACGGCCTCCAATCGTTCCTGGTTTCATCTGCGAACACAAGCTGAACGTTACGTTATCGAAACATCTCAAGCCTCAGACGAATATACTCGCCTGACAGGTGCGAGAGCTCTGGAGGGTTTCATACGAGGTGCTTCCCCATGAGGCGTCTTGGCCCAGAAATGGGGCCTGCGCGCCAGACTGTAGAGGGCGCGCGCCATAGCAACCGACTGAAGCGGCCAGTAAACTGGCATGCTAAGCGCCAACAGGACGCGACGCATATTTTTTTTGCCGGGTGCCGCCAAGGCCATGAGAATACCGGCAGCATAGGAAAACCCGACAAACCAAAGGAAGACCGGCGCCACGACACTGCCCGGCAACAGTAACATGCCGGCTAGCCACAGGGCCCAAGGCCCGTGGACCAGAGCAGACAGAATGGCCACGCCCAGCGTCAACTGAAGCGCCAGAAAATTCCCCAGCCCCATCTCCCTGACCGCTTTGCCAGGCCGGCGCATGACCACCAGCCAGGTCTGCAAGAAGCCTTTCAGCCAGCGCGAGCGCTGGGCCAGCCACACGGCGAGCTTCTCCGGCGGTGCCTCCAGCGTTGGCGGCGCGATGACCCCGACCCGCAAGCCTCTGCGCGCAAGACGTAAACCCAGATCCGCGTCCTCGGTTACATTCCACGCGTCCCATCCGCCGGCCGCCTCCAGATGGGCGCGGCGGAAATGATTGCTGGTCCCGCCCAGCGCGATGGGAAGCCCCAGAGAGGCCAGCCCCGGCAGAAGGCGTCCGAACTGCACGGCATATTCCAGCGCCCACTGGCCCGCGATCCAACCCCGGTCGCCTTCTCCCACCAGCGGTGCCTGGACGCAGGCAAGGTCACTTCCCCCTGCCCGGAACGCCCGGACGGCCATCTTGAGTTGGTCTGCCTGCGGACGGTCTTCGGCATCATAGACGACTACAAACTCGCCCCGCGCCCAGCGCAGCCCGTAATTCAGGGCGCGTGGTTTGGTCCGCGGCATTCCGGGCGGAACGATGAGAAGCTGTGTACCCGCAGGCCATCTCTGTAGCCGCAGCGCATCGCGCGTGGCTTCGTCGCCCGTTTCGATCAGCAGCTTTATGTCTAGCCTGTCGCGCGGATACTCCAGACTACAGATCGCCGCAGATAGCTGCGCCGCGCTATCGGCCTCGTCCTTGAGCGCGATGAGAAGGGTATAGACCGGCCAACTGATCCCCTCCCCGCTTACAGGTTCTTCATCCGGGCACCGGTTATCATGAGCGACTGAGGCCCCGCGCAGATAGACGGCACACCGAAAGCCCAGCGCGACAGCAAAGGTCAGGAATGTGGCAACGCCCGCCAAGGCAAAAAAGTTTCGCGGGGCCATCACAGCAAAGGCCACCAAGAGAACGGTAGTGGCGGCGATGGTATAGGCTTGGGGTTTCGTCAGCGTCCTGATGGCGGAGACTTCGGGTTGATCAAGCGCCAGCCCATTGGCCGCAGCATGGGCGCCCGCAAGGTCCGGCGGCGGCTCACGAACACCGCCTCCCGATAAAGGCAGGAACAACTGCCTGACTGTCTCGCCGTCTGCCCCCATGTCTTTCCCCCCCCCGGGAATACGCCTCCAACTCCTAAACCTTAAATCACACTCGTTTCGCTCTCGCAACGAGTTGATCGGATTATGATTTCTGGACGGCGCCCGCGATACGAGTTCAGCCCTGTGAGTAAGTATCTTGCATAAATCAGCGTTTGTTCTATATTTGTTCTATGTCTGGTGTGCATGTCATCTGGTTCAAACGCGATCTGCGTGTTCACGATCACGCAGCCCTTGCGGCGGCCGCAGCAAGCGGCGCGCCCATCCTCCCGCTTTACATCTTCGAACCTTCTTATTGGGCGCTTCCTGAGCATTCCCGCCGGCAGTTCGATTTTGTCCGGGAGTCCCTTGCGGAGCTGGACGCCGCCCTGATGGCGCGGGGCACGGCCCTGGTTGTGCGCACGGGCAACGCCATAGATGTCCTCGCGGCCATCCACCGGAAGCACGGGATCGAAGCGATCCATGTGCATGAAGAAACCGGCCTGCAATGGACGTTTGATCGCGACCGGGCTGTTCGCCGTTGGGCGCGCAATGCCGGTATTTCTGTCCGCGAGCAGCCCCAGAACGGCGTTCAGCGCGCCCAGAAGTCGCGCGACGGATGGGTAAACCAGTGGGAAGCTTTCATGCGCCGCCCCAGACTTGTGGCACCGGAGGCCCTTAAGCCGGCCGGCGCAGAAAGCGAAGACTGGCCGCTGCCGCAGGATTTTAGCCTGGGCCCGGACGACTGTCCCCAGCGCCAGGAAGGCGGGCGAATGGCCGGCGTGGAGTGCCTGCGCAGCTTCCTCGAACACCGGGGCCGCTCTTATCAGCGGGACATGTCGAGCCCGCTGACCGCGGCAGATGCGTGCTCGCGCCTGTCGCCTCATCTTGCTTTCGGTACAGTCTCGATCCGGGAAGCTTGGCAAGCGGCCCGTAAGGCGCTGGACGGGCATAGCCGTGAGGGGGACACCGCGTTTGCCGCCTCGATCGGCAGCTTTATCTCCCGGCTTCACTGGCATTGCCACTTCATCCAGAAGCTCGAGGATCAGACGTCGATCGAATCCCGCAATCTCCATCCCGGTTATGATGGTCTGCGCCCGGAGCCGGAAGCAGGCGATCCGCGTCTCGCGGCCTGGATCGAAGGGCGCTCCGGCTTTCCTTTCCTCGACGCCTGCATGCGCTCGCTGAAGGATACCGGCTGGCTGAACTTCCGCATGCGCGCCATGACAATGGGCTTTGCGTCCCACCATCTCTGGCTCGACTGGAAACAACCCGCAGAGCGTCTGGCCGCCCTGTTCACGGATTTTGAGCCGGGCATTCATTATCCGCAGGCACAGATGCAATCTGCCACCACCGGCATCAACACGCCCCGCATCTACAATCCCGTCAAACAGTCGCGCGACCATGACCCCGACGGCGTCTTCATCCGCCGCTGGGTGCCCGAACTCGCCAGCCTGCCGGCTGAATGGCTGCATGCGCCCTGGGAAGCGCCCGCAGCAGTTCGTGCCCGGGCCGGGATTGTTCTGGGCCAGACCTATCCCATGCGGATCGTGGACCACATGGCGGCGGCCGAAGAGGCCCGCAGCCGGATATCTGCCGTGAGGAAACGCGCAGGTCATGGCGAGCACGCTGATAAGATCCAGGCACGTCACGGCAGCAAGCGGTCCGGCATTCCATTTCGGGGCCAGCAACCTGCCCGCAAGAGCATTGCGCCGAAGGTTTCAGAGCCCGCTCAGCTGAGCTTTGATCTCGGCTTGGCTCCGGCGTCTCGCGCCCATGCCTCCTAAACCCTCCCCCGGCAAAACAAACCTGCCCTCGAAAATCTGCGCCGCCTGCGGGCGGCCGTTCTCCTGGCGCAAGAAGTGGGAGCGGGTCTGGGACGAGGTGAAATACTGCTCCGACCGCTGCCGCCGGAAGCGTTGAGTCGCCCCTTGGGTGCTTATCGAATTGCGATAATCTTCTTGAAATATCCCAAAATCTGATAATTATCGTTTTTCGATGATTTTATCTCCTTGATTTTATTTGTATTTATTTTTTTTCGATAATTCCATATTGAAAAACAATAATTCATAGTCTATCTAATTGGTGTCGGCAGCGGAAACAGATCGCCGCCAACGCAACGGACAAACTGACCAGCAAAAAGGAGTATCAAGTCATGTCCCCCCGCCCCCGTCTCAGCGACAACGGCCCCATGGTGTTTGAGGGTGTCCTGGCCTACGGCCTCGTCCCCGGCGACGCCACCATCCGGTCCCTGCCGGCGAATGACGAAGGTTCGGAGGGTCGCTTGAACCTCCTGGTCGCTCGCCGCCGCCGCCAAAATCGCCGCGAAGCCCGTAACTAAGCGGCAAACGTGCAGCCGGCCTCTCCCCCTGGGCCCGGCTGCACACCCCCCTCCCAGAAATTGCAACTTTTAGGAAACGCCCATGAAACGCTTCATCATCGCAGCGGCGCTCGCAGCTGCCACCCTCTCCGCCCCCGCATTTGCAGCCAGTGACACCTTCAAGATGGAGGTGAGTTACTCTGGCAAGAACCTCTCCAGCCGCTCTGGCGCCGAAGCCGAGTATCAATATATCCGCAACCAGGTCGCAGACCGTTGCACTGCTGAACATGCGGAAATGCGGTTTGTCGGCGGGTATGCCCAAGCCTACTGCGTTCGCAAGACTATGGACCGCGCGGTCAATTCCATTGGCAACCCACTTCTGACGGAAGTGCATGCTGAAAGCCGCTAGGCAACATCAGGTTCACGGTTCCTGACCTCCAGCCTCTCAACCCTGACCCTCCACGGAACCGTGGCTCCTCCCGCCTCTCGCCCAAACCGGGCAGAGGCGGTTTTTTTATCGGCAAGGGCGCTTAGCCCGCACTTGGCTGACGGAAATCCTTGGCCCGCAAAACCTGAACAAGGCGGAAATTGGCCGGCACGAAAGCGCCCTCATTTTCCATTTCGAACAGTGCGGCACAGCTGGTGGGAAATTTCTCATTCAGCCGAAGAGCTGCCGTATGATCCTGCGATCCGCCTTCGCGCAGGATGCCCAACGCAAAATCATGCAAGCCCGGATTATGGCCGATCAGCATCAGAACCTTGGCGCCGTCATTCTGGGCAACCGCTTCGGAAAGCCCCCGTACGCCCGTAAGGTAAAGCGCCTCCATCGGGCGCACCTTTTCACCCGTCACGACCTTGGCCACTTGCGAACAGGTCTCTCTGGCCCGGCGCGCACTTGAAACCAGAATGCGCTCAGGGCTCCACCCCAGCGCAACAATTTCCTGCGCCATGCGGGTGGCATCGGCATGCCCCTGAGCCGTCAGCGCGCGGCTGAAATCGTCGATCCCCTCGTTCCAGGGCTCGGTCTTGGCGTGGCGCATCAGGATCAGGCGTTTCATGAAGTGGGCCATACCCTGAATTGTAGAGGAATGCTCATCGGCGGAATCAGGCACTCTAAGTTGGTCAAGCAGGTCTTAGGCACCACTCATACAAGGGAAATCAAGTATAGGGACACCAAAAGATGAGCCTGCCGACCGGTGACGTCGCGCCGACCTTCAACGCCGGGACCGGTTTCACAATTGACTGAGGGCAACAGGCCGCTTGAGCCCTGTTTGCGCAGACCGCCTCAGCTTGGCAGAAATCAGGGCTCAGGATTCCCCTTCAAGCCGCCTGATCTCCTGGATCAGCCCCCGCAAGGCTTCTGGAAAAGGCTCCTCCTCCGGAAGGGCGTGCGCCGCTTGCAGGGCCGCTGAGATCACGGCGTCGCGGCTCCAGCCCCGGATATCCCAGACGGGGTTCCTCTTGTCCTGTCCCTGCATCATCCCGCCTCCCCGGCATGCTGGCGCATGCAAAGCGCATCTGTGGACTTCAAATCCAGATCAAACTCGCCCTTCAAATCCGCCTGTGTTGAGCCGGCGTCAAGGGCGCGACCAAAGAAATTGGCGCGACCCATGTCATTTCCGGCTCTTTTCAATCTCAGATCATGGACTAAGCTCACTTCCAAAGCGGCAACCAATCAGCCGATGGGGGAAACAGCGAATGAAACTATCCGAGGCGCTTGAACAGCAGCTTCCCTATCTGCGCCGGTATGCCCGCGCCGTTCTGGGCAGCGCCGCGCAGGGTGACAGAGCGGTCGAAGCCATGCTTGAAGAATTATTCAACGACTTGCCCGACGCCCTCGACACGCCAGACATGTTCAAACGCCTGGATGGCACAATCACGCGCCTGCCCAGCGATGGCTCCTCCAGGAGCAAAGGCCTGCAGGCCATTTCCCCCCAATCCCGGCGCGCCCTGCTGCTCACCGCAATGGAAGGCTTCAGCACGCTTGATGCCAGCACAATCCTCGGCGTCAGTTCCGCAAAAGTCGATGAGCTACTGGATGCCGCCGAAATCGAGCTCACAGGCATGCTCAAGGCCCGCATCTTCATCATCGAAGACGAACCTCTGATCGCGGCAAGCCTGTCTCAACTTGTGAAATCTATGGGACACAGCATTGCCGGAATCGCGGTCACACGGGACCAGGCCGTGGGCGCTGTGCTGGAAACCCGGCCAGATCTGATCCTGGCCGATATTCAGCTATCGGATGGGTCTCAGGGAACCGATGCGATCAAGGAAATCTGGACACACTTTTCCGTACCCGTCGTTTTCATCACGGCCTTCCCGGAACGCATGCTGACAGGTTCACCCGGCGAGCCCGCTTTCCTGATCCCCAAACCCTTCAAACCTGCACAGGTGAAAGCCGTAGTGACCCAGGCCCTATTCATCCAGTCCATGCGCCAGGGCTGACTCGTCCACCAGTTCAAGATTGGATATCTCAGGACCATCCTGAAGAAATGTCGCGGGCGACTCCGTACGCAGATAAAGCCCTTCCGGCCGCATTTCGCGGGACATTTTCGTGTTCGGCATCAGATCAAGCATCTGCGAACCAAAGCCGCTGCGGGAAAGATCCGCGTCCGGCTGACACCCCTCTTCGATCCATTCAGTCACAAAGTTGCCGTTCTCCACGGCCCAGAACAGGGTGAGCTTTCCATCCGGCACGGAGAAACAGCCATACCGGAGCGCATTTTTCACCATCTCGTGGGCCAGCAGCGCCGTCCATTTGGTTGAGCGAACCGTAAACAGAACATCGGGCCCGCGCATCACCAGCCGGGGGCTGTCCAAAGCCACAACCTGCGCCAGCTCTGCCTCAAGGATCTGCCGATAGGTCAAACCCTGCCAGTGATTGTCTGAAATCATCAGAAGGTTCCGGCTCATCGCATCGAGCCTGTCAGTGAACGTTTCAACGAAGGCCTGCGGGCTTTCCGTGCTTTGACCTGTGAGGATGGCGAGAGAGCCAACCATGGCCAGCGTATTGCGAAGGCGGTGTTCCAGCTCGGAATTGATAACATCCTTCTGGCGCCGCAAGAGAACTTCGACGGTCACATCCTGGATTGTCTCGACGATGTATTGGACCTGGCCATCGGGCCCCAGAAGCGGGGCCTGATCCACCTTCCAGAACCTTTCGGCCCGGGGCTCCCCCAGCGGCGTCACACGATAGGCCTGAATGCTGGAGGCCATAACTTCGCCGCGCAGCACGCACTCATACCGGCCGCGCACTTCGGCCATGCGGTCGGGATCTTCCGGATAGACATCAAAGACATTGCGGCCGGCAATCTCCTCCCAGATCTTGCCTAAGAAACTCAGATAGGCCGGGTTTACGAACACAAAACAGAAGTTGCGGTCGAGCACCTGGATCGGGGTCGACACGCCGTTGAGTATTGCCAGGGCATCGGGTGACATCGCTCCCCTCCCAAACTCAGAAATTGAAAAGCCGGTTCAACCATAGCCCGCTTCGCCTTCGCCGTATTCCAAGAAATGAGGCAAGCCGAAGCAGCAGAATATTTCCTGCCCCCTCCTTCCCCGCGGAAGCCGGATAGGCCAGATGTTGCGCGGACAAATTCAGGCGGACACCTTCCATGCTGTTTCTCTCGCTTTTGCTCGGCCTGGTCCTGCTGGTTGCGGGCGGCGAACTGCTGGTCAAAGGCGCCGTCAAGCTGGCTGGGTATGCTGCCTGGGTCAGCGGGCTCGGGCTTCACGCTGCCGCCTGACGACATGCGCGCGCCCCATCCCATCCTCCTGGTCTGCATTGGCGTCGTTTTTGGCTGCGGCATCGATGCGTTGATGAAATCCGTCATGCAGGGCCCCACCAGCGTGCTGACCGCCACGACATGGCGCTACCTCCTGGGCTCAGCCATCATGCTCGCCCTCTTCGTGCAGGCGCGGCGTCCATTCCCCACCCTGCCAGCCATCCGCTTCCATGCGCTGAGATCACTCGCGCAGGTCATCTCGGCTTTCTGCTTCTTCTACTCGCTGACCCAGATCGCCCTTGCCGAAGCCGTCGTGATGGGTTTTACGGCGGCCCTGATGATCGCGCCCATCGCCCGTGTCATCCTGGGCGAGAAGATGAGCCCGGTGACCATCGGGGCCTCCCTTATCGGCTTTTGCGGCGCAGCCCTTGCCGCCACAGCAGAAACTACCGGCGCCCCGGCAGAGGGTAACCGGCTCTATGGCACGGTCGCCGTGCTTGCCTCAGCGGTATTATATGCCCTCAACATTGTCCTCCTCCGCCTGCGGACGAGGGAAGAAGACAGCCTCACCCTCGTCACCTTCATGAACATCTTCCCGGCACTCTTCCTGTTGCCGTTCCTGCTGATCTTCACCCGCCCGCTCCCGGCAGAAGGCGCATGGACGATGCTGACCGGCGCAGCAGTCTTCGGGATCGGCATCTGGTGGCTGATGACGATGGCCTATGCCAAGGCAAAGGCGCAGACGCTTGCGCCCTTTGAATATACTGGCCTCATCTGGTCTGCGATTCTCGGCTATGTCTTCTTCCAGGAGATCCCAGGCTGGCGCGTCTGGGCCGGGGCCGGCATCATCATCGCCGCCTGCCTCGTCGTTGCCTTCGAGACCCACTTCATCGCCCGGCGCGAAGCCAAACTCCCGGCAAGCGATATCCTGACCTGAAACCCTTCTTCCCCAGCGTGGTCTGTGACATGCTCGCCCGGGCATGACAGAGACACCTAAGACAAACGAAGTCCGCCTCCCAAAATCGTTCCGCGGACGCTTTGCCGCCCTGCGCAATGTCTGGCCCTTCCTGAAATTGGTCTGGCAGGCGAGCCCGACACTTACCCTGATCGCAATAGTGCTGCGCCTCATCCGCGCCGTCCTGCCGATTGCCGCCCTATGGTTTGGCAAGCTCATCATCGACGAGGTTGTCCGGCTCATCGGCATGGAGAATGGCCCCGACACGATCTGGAGTTGGTGGCAGGAAGGCTATGCCGACGCGCTTCTCATATTTCTCGCCGCCGAATTTGGCCTCGCCATCCTCTCTGATGTCACGGGGCGGCTTATCGGCCTGACCGACTCTCTCCTCTCCGAGCGCCTGTCGGTCTCCTCCTCCATCAAACTGATGGAACATGCCGCAACGCTTGATCTGGAAGATTTCGAAGACGCCGAATTCCAGGATCAGCTCGACCGGGCGCGCCGCCAGACTTCCGGGCGCATGACGCTGACGGGCCAGCTTCTCAACCAGATGCAGGATATCATCACAGTCCTGACATTTGCCGGCGGACTGGTGGTCTATAATCCCTGGCTGATCGTCCTCCTGATCCTCGCCCTGATCCCGGCCTTCCTGGGCGAGACCTATTTCAACGCGCAAAGCTATTCCCTCGATTATCAGCGCACACCCGCCCGGCGCGAACTCGACTATATCCGCCAAACGGCGGCGAGCGTCGATACCGCCAAGGAGGTCAAGATCTTCGGCCTCAGCCGCTTCCTGATCGACCGTTACCGCTTCCTGTCGGAAAGCTTCTTCAAGGCCAACCGGCGCATTGCCGAGCAGCGCGCCCTCTGGGGCGGCGTCTTCACCACGATTGGCACCGTCGGCTACTACCTCGCCTATGTCTGGATCATCGGCCGCACACTGACCGGTCATCTCACCATCGGCGACCTGACCTTCCTCTCCGCCTCCTTCCGCCGCTTACGTACCCTCCTTGAGGGCCTGCTGACCAGCTTCTCCACCACCGCCGCCCAGGCGCTTTACCTCGATGACCTCTTCGGCTTCTTCAAGGTCACGCCTGAAATCGCATCACCGGAAAATCCGGTTCCCCTGCCCGTTCCGATCAAATCAGGTTTCGTCTTCGAGGATGTCGGCTTCCGCTATCCCGGCGCAGAGAAGTGGGCCGTGCGCCATCTCAGTTTCGAGTTGCGGGCGGGCGAAACGCTCGCCCTTGTCGGCGAGAATGGCGCGGGCAAAACAACCCTCGTGAAACTGCTGGCCCGCCTCTACGATCCCGACGAAGGCCGCATCCTTCTCGACGGGCGAGACCTGCGCGAGTTTGACATCGACGAATTGCGCGGCGCGATGGGCGTAATCTTCCAGGACTTTGTCCGCTTCAATCTGAGCGCCAGTGACAACATCGCGGTCGGCCGCATCAGTGAGCGGAACAACCGTGCACGGATCGAAGAGGCAGCCGCGCGCAGTCTCGCCGCACACGTCATCACCGGCCTGCCAGCAGGCTATGATCAGATGATCGGTAAACGGTTCCGCAACGGCGTCGAACTGTCGGGCGGTGAATGGCAGAAGGTCGCCATTGCCCGCGCCTATATGCGCGGCGCCGAAGTGCTGATCCTGGACGAACCTACAGCCGCCCTCGACGCCCGCTCCGAATACGAAGTATTCCTGCGTTTCAAGGAACTCAGCGAAGGCAAGACCGCCATCCTCATTTCCCACCGCTTTTCATCGGTGCGGATGGCAGACCGCATCCTGGTCCTCGCCAATGGCTGCGTCGAAGCCATTGGCACCCATGAAGACCTCCTGTCCGAAGGCGGCCGCTACGCCGAACTCTTCGAACTGCAAGCCGCCGGCTATCGCTGACGCCCTAAAGCGCCAGTTCCAGCTTTCCATTACACAGGTTGGAATAGTCGTTGACCAGCGCTTCGGATATCTGGCCCGGCTTATAGCGATGCTCGCCGATCTCGGCCACCGGGGTCAGCTCGGCGGCCGAGCCGGTGATGAAGCACTCGCTGAAGCTCGAGAGCTCGTCCGGGAAGATCGCCCGCTCGACCACTTCAATCTGACGCGCCTTGGCTAGCGCAATCGTGGTCTGGCGCGTTAGGCCGTTGAGGAAACAGTCCGGCGTCGGCGTATGCAGCACGCCGTCGCGCACGAAGAAGATGTTCGCGCCGGTCGCCTCGGCCACCTGGCCGCGATAGTCCAGCATCAGCGCGTCCTGATAGCCGGCCTTCTCGGCAGCATGTTTGGAGAGGGTGCAGATCATGTAGAGGCCCGCCGCCTTGGCATGGCAGGGCGCGGTATCGGGGGCCGGGCGGCGCCATTTGGCGTGGGTCAGACGGATACCCTTCATCTTGTCGGCAAAATAGTCGCCCCAATGCCAGACGGCGATGGCCAGGTGGATCGTGTTGTTCTGGGCCGAAACGCCCATCATCTCAGATCCGCGCCAGGCAACGGCGCGCACGTAGGCGCTCTCGAGGCCTGATTTTTCCAGGGCTTCCTTCTTGGCTTTCTCGATCTCTTCCACGCTGAAAGGGATGTCAAAGCCCATGATCCCCGCCGAATTATGCAGGCGTTTGGAATGGTCCAGCGAGCGGAAGATCTTGCCGCTATAGGCCCGCTCGCCCTCAAACACCGACGAAGCATAGTGCAGCGCATGGGTCAGCACGTGAACTTTGGTGTCGCGCCAGGGTACAAACGAGCCGTCCATCCAGATGTATCCGTCACGGTCATCATAGGGGATGGCAGACATTGCGTACGCTCCTCGCTTGCACTTTTGTTGCGGTTCGCGTTCATTTCCGACTTATGGCCCAATCCGTCAACCTGAACCGCCCATTCGATCCCCGCCTGTTCCTGACCGATCAGGAACTCGACAGAGGTGCAGGACTCCTGATTTCAGGGGCAGATGAGCTCGTGCGCGCCAGTGAAGCGGCCCGCAAGAAGGCCGGCCTGAGCAAGTCAGAGCTGCAAATTCTCATGGCAATCCGCTACCGGCCGGGCCTGACTGTCAGTAAATTGAGGGATCAGCTCGGCATGACGGTGCCCACATTCGCCCGCATAATAGGCCAGCTGGACACCCGCGGCCTGATCGAGCGAGCGCGCGAAGGCTCTGATGGCCGCCGCCGGAAGCTCTCCTTGTCAGAAGCGGGAACGACCCTGACGACCCCGATTGCCATCGAGTTGCGCGAGCGCCTGCGCGTGGCCTTCCGTGTCTGTGGCCCCGAAGCGGTCGCTGGCGCGCGCTTCATGCTCGAGGCACTGGTCAAGTGAGCGCGATGTCATGAGCCTCAAAGAACCCGCCCATATCCTGATCGTGGATGATGACGACCGTATCCGCGACCTGACGAAGCGCTTCCTCACCCTGAAGGGATACCGCGTCACCAGCGCGCCCGATGCGGCCGGCGCGCGCCGCCTGATGGACAACATGACCTTCGATCTGGCGGTCCTCGACATCATGATGCCCGGCGAAACCGGACTTGAACTGCTGGATCGCATCCGCGCGGGCCCGGCCCGGGCAACACCGGTCATGCTGCTGACGGCGCGCGGGGAAGCGCGCGACCGGATAGAGGGCCTGCGGCTGGGCGCAGACGACTACCTCGCCAAGCCCTTTGAACCCGAAGAACTCGCCCTGCGCTGTGAAGCAATCCTGCGCCGCTCGCAGAAGCCCGCCCCGCCCCCGGAAGAGATCGAGATGTCGGGGCTTGTTTTCAATGTCGCGCGCGGGGAACTGAAAGCGGGCGACGAGCGCATTCGCCTGACGGACGCCGAAGTGCAGCTTCTGACGATTTTGGCGCGGATGCCGGGCGAAGCCATCAGCCGCGAAGACCTCGCGGAGATGACGTCGGCCGGCATGGAACGCTCTGTCGACGTTCAGGTCACCCGGCTGCGCCGCAAGATCGAGCCCAATCCCAAGGAGCCGATCCATATCCAGACTGTGCGGGGCATCGGCTACCGCCTGATGCCGGACTGAGGCGCCATGCCCCGTCTGAGAGACGTCACCCCTCGCGGCCTCTATGCCCGCAGCCTGCTCCTGATCCTGGCGCCGGTTCTGCTCATCCTTAGTCTGATGACCTGGTATTATTACTCAAGCCATATCGCCGAAATGAACCGGAAGCTGGGCCAGGGCATCGCCCGCGACGCCGCCCTCATTCGGGACGCCTGCCTCAATCCGAACTATGGCCCGGCAGATCACCGGCGCATAGAGTATCTTCTGGAAACCGAGTTCGCCTGTAGCCTGCCCGCAGACGCCGTCCCCGTCAGCGCGCTGCGGCAGAGCTTTTCCTATAACGATACGCTCAACAGTGAGCTTACGACGCGTCTTGGAAGTAAGGTCTTCTCCGGGCAGGCGCCCCTCGGGACAAAGCTCCACATCCGCTTCCCGATCGAGGATGATACCGCCGAAATCATCATCGACCGCAAGCGCGCCCTCGTCATCAATGCCCACTTCATTATCGTCTGGGTCATCTTCTTCTCCCTGTTGATGGTTGCCGTCGCCATCGGTTTCCTCAACCAGCAGGTCCGCTCGATTATACGCCTGTCCAAGGCAGCGCGCGCATTCGGGCGGGGACGCGACCTGGAGGGCTTCCGTCCGTCGGGCGCCACCGAAGTGCGCGAAGCGGCCCGCGCCATTATCGACATGAAGAACCGCCTGACCGCCTTCGCCGATCAGCGCACCGCCATGCTGGCAGGTGTCAGCCATGACCTGCGCACACCGCTGACACGCCTGAAACTGACCCTCGCGCTCATGCCGGCGTCCGAGGATCTCAAAGGGGCCCAGTCAGATCTCAATGACATGGCCATGATGCTGGACGAATACCTCGCCTTTGCCCGCGGCGAGGAAGGCGACGAACCGGCCGAGTTTGATCTGGGCGCCACCGTGCATCACGTTGCCGCGAGCTTTGGTCCGCATATCCCGGTCAGCGGGCCGCAAAACCTCCTTGTGCAAGGCCGCCCGCTCGCGCTGAAGCGGGCCGTTACCAACCTTCTGTCAAACGCCCTGAAATATGCCAGCCATGCCCGCGTCACGCTTGTAAACGGGCCGCACTGGGCAGAGATCATCGTTGATGATGATGGCCCCGGCATTGCGCCGGAACGCCATGAAGAGGCCTTCCGCCCCTTCTCCCGGCTGGACGAAGCCCGCAACCAGAACGCTTCGGGGTCCGGGCTTGGCCTGACGCTGGCGCGCGATACCGCGCGGATGCATGGCGGGGACGTACGCCTTGCGTCCAGCCCACTGGGTGGATTACGCGCAATTTTAAGATTGCCGCACTAGATAAGGTGCCAGGACGCTCATCGGAGAAACCATGACTGCCACACGCACCAAACTCGTCATCCGCAATGCCAAGCCAAAAGACATTGCGGGCATCCGCCCGCTTTATGACAAGGTCTACGGCGTTGCCGATGGCTACACGGTCGATCAGATCGCCGGACAGATCAACAAATTCCCCGACGGGCAGTTTGTTGCCGAGTTTGAGGGCCGGATCGTCGGCCACTGCGTTACTTTCGTGATCGACTCCGGCACGGCGCTGTCTCAGCATAGCTGGAACGAGATCACGGGCGGCGGCTTTGCAGCCCGTCACGACCCCGAAGGCGACATGCTCTACGGCATGGATGTGATCGTCGATTCCGAATTCCGCCGTCTGCGCATTGGCCAGCGCTTCTACAAAGTGCGCCAGGATCTCTGCCAGTGGCTGGAACTCAAA
>JBKBIZ010000170.1:0-1019 GCA_046293975.1 Hyphomonas sp.
CAGGCGTGACCTCGATCCGGGACATGGGGAACGGCAACAGCTTCCTGCTGAACCTCACGCGCGACATCGACCAGGGCGTCGCGCCGGGACCGCGCATCGTGCGCGACGGCATGCTGGAAGGCCGCAGTCCCTATTCGGTGCGGACCGGCCTGCTGGCCGACACGCTGGACGAGGCGCTGGAGGACGTGCGCTGGTACGGCCAGCGCGGCTATCGCCAGATCAAGATCTACAACTCGCT
The DNA here is from genome assembly GCA_046293975.1 of Hyphomonas sp. Taxonomy (GTDB): domain Bacteria; phylum Pseudomonadota; class Alphaproteobacteria; order Caulobacterales; family Hyphomonadaceae; genus Hyphomonas. The sequence goes on from JBKBIZ010000170.1 coordinate 239, forward strand.
TCATCCGGACTGGGTCGCGCCAGTCGCTCAGGAGGCGCATCGCCTCGGCATGGGGGTGACGGGCCACGTCCCGGCCTTCGTCACGCCGGACCAGGCCATCGAGGCGGGCTATGGCGAGATCGCCCATATCAATCAGCTGATGCTGGGCTGGCTGCTGCAGCCCGGCGAGGATTCCCGCACCACCCTGCGCCTGACGGGCATGGCCCGGGCGGCGGACCTGGATCTGTCCAGCCTGCCGGTTCGGCGAACCATCGCCCTGATGCAGGAGAAGGGCGTCGCCCTGGATACGACGGCCGTGGCGCTGGAGGTGCTGATGCTCAGCCGCGCGGGCGAAGTTCCGCCCTCGGCCGTCGGCTATGTCGATCATATGCCGATCGGCTACCAACGCTATCGGCGCCGGTCCTTCGTCGACATCGAGAGCCCGGCGGCCGATCAGACCTACAAGGCGGCTTTTCAGAAGCTGCTCGACACCCTGAAACTGCTTCACGACAGCGGCGTGCAACTGCTGCCGGGCACCGACGCCGGCACGGGCTTCACGGTTCATCGCGAACTGGAGCTCTACGTCAAGGCGGGGCTGACGCCCGCCGAGGCGCTGAGCCTGGGCACGCTGAAGGCCGAGCAGTACCTGGGACGTGACCAGTCGCTGGGCAGTATAGAGCGTGGCAAGCTGGCGGACTTCTTCCTCGTGCCGGGCGACCCGACGCAGGACATCGGCGCCATCCGCGAGATCCGCATGGTGATGAAGGGCGGGGTGATCTACTTCCCCAGCGAGATTCACCAG
>JBKBIZ010000171.1:0-1019 GCA_046293975.1 Hyphomonas sp.
CAAACGGCGCCCTGCTCGCCGTCCACAAGCGGCCCGATGACGGCGCGCCCTGCACGGCCGCTGAAATGCAGACTGCCGGTCATTACAGCTATGGCCGCTATGAGGTTGTCATGCGCCCGGCACGCGGCTCGGGCCTCGTATCGGCCTTTTTCACCTATACTGGCGGCTATTTTGGCGACCCGCATGACGAGATCGACATCGAATTCGTCGGCACCGATACGACCAAGGTACACTTCAACTATTTCCGCAAAGGCAAAACCGGCGCTTACGAGATCTTCGATCTGCCCTTCGACGCCGCCGACGCAGACCGGCTCTACGCGTTCGAGTGGACCCCTGAAGGCATCACCTGGTTTGTTGACGGGGAGCCGATCTATGCGACGCCTGCAGGCGTCAATGACCTGCCGGTTGCTGCCGGGAAGATCCATCTGAGCACATGGGCGGGCGACGAACGCATCCAGCAATGGACCGGGCCGCCGACCTACAAGTCAGGTACCGGCGCGCATTTCAGCTGCGTTTCGTTTGTGCCGATGGGCGGAACGGGGCCGAGCTGCGCAGATACCTACGAGCCGCCGGTCGTTCTCAGCCCTTGATATCGTTGATGATTTGCTCGCGAGCGACGGGCAGGAGGCGCGCCATTTCTTCACGGATCTGGACGTCCGTGCGGGTCAGGTTGGACTTTTCCAGGTCGCCGCGCACCTTGCGCACCACGTCATCGTCACCGGCCTCTTCCAGGTCTGCAATCACGACAGACTTGGCATAAGCGTCGGCATCGGCGCCCTTGAGGCCCAGAAGATCAGCAGCCCAGAGCCCCAGAAGCTTGTTGCGGCGCGCGTTGATCTTGAACTGTGTTTCCTGATCAAGAGCGTAGCGGGCTTCCTCTGCGCGTTCGCGATCGTCGAATGTGCTCATGAGGGGGCCCTTTCAAGTCTGCCGGTCTCTGTTGGCGCTGATATAGGGTGGATCATCAGGTGTTCGCAATAATTGTTTCTGTCGCGGGTTTGGCGTAACAGTCCGCGCTT
>JBKBIZ010000172.1:0-989 GCA_046293975.1 Hyphomonas sp.
GGTCGCCTCGACATAGGCGTTGCCCGACACCTGCAGCGCCCCATAGACCGCTTCCATGAGCTCTGCTCCCGACTGTTCGGGATTGGGCCGGCGGATCAGTTTCGCCAGCGGATGCGCCTCGTCGCGCACCCCGTCCACGAACACCGCGAACGGCGCAGCCGCCGCCGCCTCGGCGATCATGCGGATGCAGCGATAGGCCACCGCATTCTTCTGATACCCCTCGCGCGCCAGGCTGGCGTAGTCGTTGGGCGTCCACCGCGGCCGCCCCACGCCCGACAGGGCGATCACCCCGCCCGCCCGGCTCTCTTTCGCCTCAGGCGCACGCCCGCGCCCCGCCTGGCCGAACGGCCACCGGATCGAAACCATCGCAATCTCCCTGAACTTCCTTCTTTCCTTCTCTCTGAGGGAGAAGGTGGCCCGCAGGGCCGGATGAGGGGTTACGGTGTGGACCAAGATCGCACAGCGTAACCCCTCACCCTTTCGCGCAAGTCCGACCGCTACGCGCTCGGGCGCTCAAGCCCTCTCCCTCTGGGAGAGGGTGGCTCCTCAGAACGCCTCGGCCGGCATCTGCATCAGCACCTCGGCGCCGGTCTTCAGCTTGGCCAGGTGCGCGCCGGCGTCGGGCAGGATGCGCTCGACGAAGTAGCGGCCGGTCTGAAGCTTGGTGGCGTAGTAGGGGTCGGTCGAGCCGGCCTCGACCTGTCCTTGAGCCACCTTGGCCATCTGCGCCCACATATAGGCCAGCGCCGTCAGGCCGAAGATGTGCAGATAGTCGGTGCTCGCCGCCCCGGCGTTGTCCGGGTTCTGCATGCCGTTCTGCATCAGCCACATGGTGCCATCCTGCAGCTTGGCCTTGGTGTCGGCCAGGCCTTCGACGAAGGGTTTGATCGGCCCCTCGCCGCCGTTCTCGGCCACGAAGGCGTCGATGTCGGCGAACCAGCTCATGATCGCCCGGCCGCCGTTGGCCGGCAGCTTGCGGCCCACGAGAT
>JBKBIZ010000173.1:0-979 GCA_046293975.1 Hyphomonas sp.
CGCGTGGCGGCGAGAGGGTGGTGCTGCGGATCCTCGACAAGGCGCAGGCCGACCTGGATCTGAACCGGCTGGGCATGGACCCGCTGGTGCTTGAGGCTTTCCGCGCGGCGCTGGCGGAGCCCAACGGCATCATACTGGTGACCGGACCTACCGGCTCGGGCAAGACGACCAGTCTCTATGCTGGCCTCACCCTGCTCAACGACACGACCCGCAACATTCTGACCGTCGAGGATCCGGTCGAATATGCGATCGACGGCGTCGGCCAGACCCAGGTCAACACCAAGGTGGGAATGACCTTCGCCGCCGGGCTTCGCGCCATCCTGCGCCAGGATCCCGATGTCGTCATGGTGGGTGAAATCCGCGACGCCGAAACCGCCAGCATCGCCGTTCAGGCCGCCCTCACGGGCCATCTGGTCCTGACCACGGTCCACACCAACGATGCGGCGGGCGCCATCACCCGCCTGCGCGACATGGGCGTGGAGCCCTTCCTGTTGGCCTCGACCCTGCGATTGATCGTCGCCCAGCGGCTGGTGCGACGGCTATGCGAAGAGTGCCGACGCCCGGAGCCGGCGGATGTCGCCACCGCGAAACTGGCGGGACTTGCGATCGGTCAGACGGTCTGGCGTCCGCACGGCTGCGCGCGATGCAATCAAACGGGCTATGTCGGACGGACGGGCCTCTACGAACTGATCCGCGTGGATGATCGCGTCCGCCGTTTGATCGCCTCCGAGGCCGGAGAAGAAGCGATCGCCGCCATCGCCTTTGCGGCGCCGGAGCGGGGAGGGCGCACCCTGAGCCAAAGCGCCCGGGAACTTGTCGTCGCCGGCGTCACCTCCGTCGAGGAAGCCGTGCGGGTCGCCCGGCAGGAAACGCAGCAGGACGCCGCTCATCTTGAGCCCGCGATGTCGTCACAGGGAGTCGCGGCCTGATGGCCTTGTTCGACTATGTGGCCGTGGATGCGGAGGGCAGGACCGTCACG
>JBKBIZ010000174.1:0-550 GCA_046293975.1 Hyphomonas sp.
GCACCTTGCAGACCGGTCTGTTCTATCTGGGCGCGGGCGTGACCTCGGTGCGGGACATGGGCAACGGCAACGCCTTTCTGCTGAACCTGACCCGAGACATCGACCAGGGCGTGGCCCCCGGACCGCGCATCGTCCGCGACGGCATGCTGGAGGGGCGCAGCCCCTATTCGGTGCGCACCGGCCTGCTGGCGGATACGCTGGACGAGGCGCTGGAGGATGTCCGGTGGTACGGCCAGCGCGGCTATCGCCAGGTCAAGATCTATAATTCCCTGCACCCCGACTGGGTCGCGCCGGTCGCGCAGGAGGCGCATCGCCTGGGCATGGGGGTGACGGGCCACGTCCCCGCCTTCGTCACGCCGGACAAGGCCATGGAGGCGGGCTATAACGAGATCGCCCATATCAACCAGCTGATGCTGGGCTGGCTGCTTAAGCCGGGCGAGGATTCACGCACGACCCTGCGCCTGACCGCCATGGCGCGGGCGGCGGATCTGGATCTGGACAGCCTGCCGGTCCAACGCACCCTCGCACTGATGCGGGAGAAGGGCGTCGC
>JBKBIZ010000174.1:558-950 GCA_046293975.1 Hyphomonas sp.
GACATCCCGCCGTCGGCCGTCGGCTATGTGGACCACATGCCGATCGGTTATCAGCGATACCGTCGTCGGTCCTTCGTCGACATCGACAGCCCGGCGGTGGACCAGACCTACAAGGCGGCGTTCCAGAAGCTGCTCGACACCGTGAAACTGCTGCATGACAGCGGCGTGCAACTGCTGCCGGGCACGGACGCGGGCACCGGCTTCACCGTGCATCGCGAACTGGAGCTCTACGTCAAGGCGGGCCTGACCCCGGCCGAGGCCCTGAGCCTGGGCACGCTGAAGGCCGAACAGTATCTGGGCCGGGACCAGTCGCTGGGCAGTATCGCGCGCGGCAAGCTGGCCGATTTCTTCCTGGCACCCGGCGATCCGACGCAAGACATCAACGCCATCCG
>JBKBIZ010000175.1:0-948 GCA_046293975.1 Hyphomonas sp.
GACCGGCGCCGTGGCCGGATTCGAGGCCCTGGCCCGCTGGCGCCACCCCAAGCGCGGCCTGGTCCCGCCCGACGAATTCCTCGGCCTGGCCGACGAAATGGGCCTGATGAACGACCTCGGCCTGCTGATGATGAGCCAGGCCTCGCGTCAGCTGGCCGAATGGCTGAAGCGGCACCCCTCGGCGGGCAAGATGTTCTGCAGCGTCAACCTGTCGGTCGGCGAGATCGAACGCCCGCACCTGTGCGAGGACGTGGCCCGGATCATCAAGGAAAGCGGCCTGCCCAAGGGGGCGCTGAAGCTGGAAGTGACCGAGGGCGACATCATGCGCGACACCGCGCACGCCGCCGAGGTGCTGCAGTCGCTGAAGGATGTCGGGGCCTCGCTGGCGCTGGACGATTTCGGCACCGGCTTCTCGTCCCTGTCCTATCTGGCGCGCCTGCCGTTCGATACGCTGAAGATCGACCGCTATTTCGTGCTGACGATGAACAAGGACGAGGGCTCGGCCAAGATCGTCAAGTCGGTGGTCAACCTGGGCCGCGATCTGGAACTGGAGGTCGTCGCCGAAGGGGTCGAGAACGCCGAACTGGCCGCCCTGCTGCTGGAAGCCCAATGCCACTACGGCCAGGGCTTCGGCTACGCCCCCGCGCTTCCGGCCCAGGAGGCGGAGGTCTATCTGGCCGAGAGTCTGGCGGACGGCACGGCGCCGCTGAAGCAGCGGTCGGCCTAGGGGCGTCAGATCGCGTTCAGCGGCAGGCGCAGATAGCGCTGCCCGCCGGCGTCGGGCGGCGGAAGGTCGCCGGCGCGGATGTTGACCTGGAGCGACGGCAGGATCAACTGGGGCGCGCCCAAGGTGGCGTCGCGGGTTTCGCGCATGGCCACGAAGTCGTCTTCCGAGATCCCGCCGCCGACGTGGATGTTGTGGGCGCGCTGATCGGCGACGGTCGTCTC
>JBKBIZ010000176.1:0-340 GCA_046293975.1 Hyphomonas sp.
TTGGCCTCGGCCCGACCTGGGTCGGGTTCGCCAGCGACTGGTTCAAGGCGCAGGGCGATACGCAGAGCCTGCAAAGCGCGCTCTACACGCTCACCCCCTTCTACCTGATCGCGATCGGCCTGTTCGTTGCGCTCGCGCGACGCCTGAAGCGGGAAGGGGCGGCGGCATGAAGTGGCTGATCGCGCTCCTCGCGCTGGCATTGGGCAGCCCCGCGTCCGCCCAGGCGCCGCAGGTTACCGCCCCGGCCGGCACGGTCGAGGGCGTGCAGCAGGGCGGCGTCCGCATCTTTCGCGGCATCCCCTATGCACAGGCCCCGGTCGGTCCGCTGCGCTGGAAGCCG
>JBKBIZ010000176.1:348-947 GCA_046293975.1 Hyphomonas sp.
CGCCGGTCGCGGCGGCGGACTGGCAGGGGGTGCGCAAGGCGACCGCGTTCGGCCCCGCCTGCGTCCAGCCGCGCAACCGCAACGCCGGCATCTACACTAACCCGCTCGAGACGGTCAGCGAGGATTGCCTGACGCTCAACATCTGGGCGCCTCCGGGAGGCAGGGATCTGCCCGTATTCGTGTGGATTCACGGCGGCGCGCTGGTCGCGGGCTACAGCCACGAGACCATGTATGACGGCGCGCGACTGGCACAGCGCGGCAACATGATCGTCGTGTCGATCAACTACCGGCTCGGCATCCTCGGCTATCTGGCGCATCCCGAACTGAGCGCGGAATCGCCGGACGGCGTGTCGGGCAATTACGGCCTGCTCGACCAGATCGCGGCGCTCAAATGGGTCCAGCGCAACATCGCGGCGTTCGGCGGCGATGCCGGCAACGTCACCATCGCAGGTGAATCCGCCGGGGCACTCAGCGTCCTGTATCTGATGGCGAGCCCACAGGCGCGCGGCCTGTTCCACAAGGCGGTGGCGCAAAGCGCGTACATGATCACCACGCCCGAGCTGAAACAGGGCAAGCACGGCCTACCCTCGGCCGAAGCG
>JBKBIZ010000177.1:0-909 GCA_046293975.1 Hyphomonas sp.
CTACACGGCGTTCGACGGGCAGTTTATCGACGGCGTCTGGCGCAAAGGGCGATCCGGCAAGGTCAGGGCTGACGACAATCCCTACAACGGCGAGGTGGTGGCCGAGATCGCGCTGGCGGATATGCAAGATCTCGAAGACGCCTATGCCGCCGCCCAACGGGCGCAGAAAGTCTGGGGCAAGGCGCTGTACAGCGAACGCAGCGAACTGTTTCACCGGGCGCTGAAGATCATCGATGCGCGCAAGGACGAGATCATCGACTGGATCGTGCGCGAGACCGGCAGCACCCTGCTCAAGGCGAATATCGAATGGGGATCGGTCCGCGGCGGCGTGCTTGAGGCGATCAACCTGCCGTCGCGGGTTCAGGGCCGGATCATGCCGATCGACGTGCCCGGCAAACAGAGCTTTGTCTTCCGTGAGCCCCTGGGCGTCATCGGGGTCATCAGCCCCTGGAACTTCCCCTTCCACCTGTCCCACCGCTCGGTGGCCCCGGCGCTGGCCCTGGGCAACGCCGTGGTTCTTAAGCCGGCGGAAGACACGCCGATCACGGGCGGCTTGCTGATCGCCAAAATTTACGAGGAAGCGGGCCTGGCGCCGGGCCTGCTAAATGTCGTCGTCGGGGATACGAGCGACATCGGTGATGGGTTCACGCTGAATCCCATCCCCAAACTCATCTCGTTCACGGGCTCCACACGCGTCGGTCAACGTATTGCGGAACTTGCCGCTACGGGCGTTCGCCTGAAACATGTCGGCCTGGAACTGGGCGGCAACGCGCCCTTCGTGGTGCTGGACGATGCGGACCTCGACCAGGCTGTTCGCGCAGCCGTGTTCGCCCGTTTCCTGCACGGCGGTCAGATCTGCATGAGCACCAACCGCATCATCGTCGACGCCAGTCTTTATGATGAGTTCGT
>JBKBIZ010000178.1:0-897 GCA_046293975.1 Hyphomonas sp.
TATGAACTGTGGCGCAACGGCCGACGGATCAATCCCGCCGGCGTCCGCACCCAGGAAGGCACCGAACTGTCGGGCGCCGACCTCGCCGCCTTCCGCGCCGAAAAAGCCCGCATCGACCGCATCATCGCCTCTGGCGGCCAGAAGCGCCCGGCCCTGCAACAAGCCTCCGCCGACGGCCTACGCCCCGCCCGGGGCTGATCAAACCTGAACGCACGCTTCCAACCCTCGCCTTCGCCGGCGCGGGTTTTCTATTGCGCGAACCGCAAAGCGAACCCGCCGCTGCGGTGTGGCGATCAAATTTCGCGATATATTTGGAAAAGGATGGCGCACCCGGAGCGATTCGAACGCCCGACCCCCAGATTCGTAGTCTGGAGAAGATCCTTTTATTATCAGTGACTTGATTTCTTCCGTCTGTAAAAACGAATACCTAGCGACCTGTAAGACCGTCGCCGTGACAGAAGCGCACACAATGGGGGTCTGCGGTCGCCCCCCAAGGGTCGGTCAATTTGACTGCCTGATGGCGATGGACAGTGAAATCTGCTAGGCGGCGATGATGGCGTCCGTGATGACGAGAACCCGGTGGATGGCGGCGCTCTTCGCGCTGCTCGTCGCCATGTTCGCTCTGGCGCCGATCGTCGAGGCCGCCGAGTGCGGCGTCGAACTGCCGTCCGCACACCAGATCCTGGCGGGTGACGTCGATGACAATCGCGATCAAGGCCGGCAACCGATGCACGGCGCTTGCTCGCATGGTCACTGCCATCACTCCGGCTCCGTCGTCACGCCCGACCTGACCTCGGCGACCAAGGCCGGCGATCTTCGTGCCGACCACGCCTTCCCGCTGGATGATCTGCGCGTGTCCTACGCGCCAGACGGTCTGGAACGCCCTCCCAGAGGCTG
>JBKBIZ010000179.1:0-896 GCA_046293975.1 Hyphomonas sp.
AGGCGGGGCCGAAACTGTTCAGGGCGTCGGTCAGGGGTTCGGCCTCGGCGACCAGTTTCAGACAGCCGGCCAGTTGCGTCAGGTTCCAGAACACCGCCTCGGGCTGGCGGGCGAAGGCGTAGAGGCCGGTCTGGTCGAAATAGGCGGCGGTGAAGGCCGGGTCGTATTCGGGCAGGAAGCGCCAGGGGCCATAGTCGAAACTCTCGCCCGTGACGTTCAGATTGTCGGTGTTCAGCACCCCGTGGACGAAGCCCGCCGCGATCCAGCGCGCGGTCAGTTTCGCCGAGGCCTCGACAACGGCGCGCAGCAGGCCGGGCGCGTCCCCGGCGGCGACCGTCGGATGATACAGGGTGCGGACGTGTTCGATCAGCGCCTCGATCTGATCCACGCGGCCCAGATAGGCGGCGCGCTGGAAGGTGCCGAAGCGGATATGGGAGTGGGACAGGCGCACCAGCACGGCCGACCGGGTCGGCGACGGCTCGTCGCCGCGCTCCAGCGCCTCGCCGGTCTCGATCAGGGAGAAGGCGCGGCTGGTCGGCACGCCCTGGGCCTCCAGTATCGCCGCCGCCAGCACCTCGCGCATCCCGCCCTTCAACGTCAGCCGCCCGTCGCCGCTCCGCGACCACGGCGTCTGGCCCGAACCTTTTGTTCCCAGGTCCATGAGACGGTCGGCGCCATCCCGCATCTGCGCCGCCAGGAACCCGCGCCCGTCGCCCAGGTCGGGATTGTAGTGGCGGAACTGATGGCCGTGATAGCGCATGGCGATCGGCCCCGGCTGGCCGGGCAGGGGCTCGAACCGGCCGAAGGCGGCGATCCATTCCGCCTCGCTCAACCCCTCCAGCCCGACTTCGGCGGCGGCGCGGTCGTTGCGGAACCGCAAGGTCGTCTGCGGAAAG
>JBKBIZ010000017.1:0-43515 GCA_046293975.1 Hyphomonas sp.
CCGTGGCCAAGCGCCAGGGCGCCAACGCCGTGGTCGTCTCCCATGGCGTCATGCAGCGGGTCGAGGCGCTGAAAGGCACGCTGATCCCCGACGGCCTCGAGGTCGTGGTCACCCGCGACTATGGCGAGACGGCCAATGAGAAGGCCAATGAGCTGCTGATGCACCTCGGCCTGGCGACCGTCTCCATCGTCATCCTGATCGGCTTCGCCATCGGCTGGCGCGAGGCGGGGGTGACGGCGGTGGTCATCCCGACGACCATCCTGCTGACGCTCTTTGCGTCGCTGATGATGGGCTACACCATCAACCGGGTGAGCCTGTTTGCGCTGATCTTTTCCATCGGCATCCTGGTGGATGATGCCATCGTCATCATCGAGAATATCGCCCGACACTGGGCGATGAAGGATGGGCGCACGCGCATACAGGCGGCAATCGAAGCTGTCTCCGAAGTCGGCAATCCAACCATCATCGCGACGCTGACCGTGATCGCAGCGCTGTTGCCGATGATGTTCGTATCCGGAATGATGGGGCCTTATATGGCGCCGATCCCGGCGAACGCCTCGGCGGCGATGCTGTTCTCTTTCTTTGTGGCCGTCGGCATCGCGCCCTGGCTGATGATGAAGATTGCTGGCAAGGCGCCGCTGCACGGCGCGCATGACGGCGGACATAGCGAGACACGCCTCAGCCGGTTTTATCGCAAGGTCGCCGCGCCGGTTGTGGCGTCGAAGCGGAATGCCTGGATTTTCCTTGGGCTGGTGGGTGTTGCCACGCTTCTCTCGCTGACACTGTTTGCGACCAAGGCGGTGTCTGTGAAGCTGCTGCCGTTTGACAACAAGTCCGAGATCCAGGTGATCGTGGACCTGCCCGAAGGCGCCGCACTGGAGGACACCGAGCGGGCCCTCTTTGCCCTGGCCGATGCCATCGGGCCGGTTGAGGAAGTCACCACGATCCAGGCCTATGCAGGCAGCGCGGCGCCGTTCAACTTCAACGGCCTTGTGCGCCACTATTTCCTGCGCGCGAGCCCGGAACTGGGCGACCTTCAGGTCAATCTGTCGCCCAAGGAGGACCGCAAGCGGGCGAGCCATGACATTGCCCTCGACCTGCGGGAGCGGCTGCTGGCTGTGCCTCTGCCAGAGGGCGCGCGCGTCAAAGTGGTGGAAGTGCCGCCCGGCCCGCCGGTGATGTCGACGCTGATTGCGGAGATCTATGGCCCAACGCCCGAGGCGCGCCGCCAGACAGCGGCGATCATCGAGCGCTTCTTCGAGGAGACCGATTTCATCGTGGATGTGGACAACTCCATGGGCGACCGCGCGCCGCGCCTGACCTTCGGGATTGATGAGCCCGCTGCCGCCGATGCCGGCGTGCTGGAGCAGGACATTCTCGACGCCATTGGTATGGCATTCGGCGGGCAGACCGCCGGCGTGAGCCCGCGCGGGGAAGGCCGTGATCCGCTGAATATCCGGGTCTACCTGCCCCGTTCTGAGCGCAGCTGGACGCAGGAGATGGCGGCCATTCCCGTGCCGCGCCGGCTGGCCGGGACGGATGCCACGCCCATCGAACTCGGGGCGCTGGTGGATGTGCGCGAAGAGACCGGATCGCCGACAATTTACCGCCGGGACGGGCATTTTGCGGACATGGTGACGGGCGAACTGGCCGGACGCTACGAGGCACCGATCTATGGAATGTTCGAGATCCAGGACCGGGTGAAGGCGTTTGACTGGGCCGCTGAGGGTCTCGAAATGCCGGCGGTGAGCCTTTACGGGCAACCGGCCGATGAGACAGGCACGACGCTGCTCTGGGATGGGGAATGGGAGGTGACATATGTGACCTTCCGGGACATGGGCATGGCCTTCGCTGTAGCGCTTCTGGGGATCTATATCCTCGTGGTGGGCCAGTTTGGCACCTTCCGGGTTCCGCTGATTATCCTCACGCCTGTCCCCCTGACCCTGATCGGCATCATGATCGGCCACTGGCTGTTCGGGGCCGCATTTACGGCGACTTCGATGATCGGCTTCATTGCGCTGGCCGGGATTATCGTGAGGAACTCCATCCTTCTGGTCGACTTTATCCGGCACACGACGGACGCCGAGAAGCCGCTGAAGGAGGTGTTGCTGGAGGCCGGCGCGATCCGCTTCAAGCCGATCGTTCTGACGGCGCTGGCCGCGATGATCGGGGCGGCGGTGATTTTGACTGACCCGATTTTTCAAGGGCTGGCGATTTCGCTTCTGTTCGGGCTTGCTTCGTCTACGGCCCTGACAGTATTGGTCATTCCGGCGATATATATCGCCATTCGGGGACCAGACTGGCGCCCGGCGGTGACAGATCCAGGACAATCCGGGACACTTTCGGACACTTCAGGACACCAAAATGCGCCTCAGGAAACCTAAACGCGGCGCCGCGCTGACCATCGTTTCAAGCCGCGCGGAGGAGGCCGCCGAGGTGATGAAAGCGATGGCGAGCGAGACGCGGCTCAAGATCATGTGCGCGCTGAGCGAGGGCGAGTTGCCGGTGAACAAGCTGGCGGAGCTGACAGGGCAGAGTCAGTCGGTGGTGTCCCAGCACCTTGCCAAGCTGCGGGCCGCTGGCCTCGTGGCAAGCCGGCGGGACGGGCAGACGATCCATTATCGCTGCCGGGCCGGGATCGCGCAGGAGATCATCGACACGCTGTGCGGGTTTTATTCCAAGCCGTGAGACGGCTGGGGCCCAGCCCCTTGCGCTGAGGGGCAATCGCTTTCACCATCGGAAATCTGATTTAGATTGCTCCTGATGTCTGACGCGCCAGCTCCCAGCCCCTTCTCCATACCCCTCTTCAAGCGCATCTGGGTGGCCAATATCGCCTCGCAGTTTGGCGGGCTGATCCAGAGCGTGGGGGCAGCCTGGCTGATGGTGCAGCTGGGCGGGAGCGAGACACAGATCGCGCTGGTGCAGGCCTCTGTTACGCTGCCGATCATGATCCTGTCGCTGCTGTCGGGCGCGATTGCCGACAATTATCCCCGGCGCACCGTGATGCTGGTGTCGCAGGTCTACATGTTCCTCGTGTCGGCGATCCTCTGCGTGTTTGCGTTCATGAACGGGCTGAGCCCCTGGCTATTGTTGACTTTCACCTTCCTGCTGGGTTGCGGGACGGCGCTGAACGCTCCTTCCTGGCAGGCGACGGTGGGGGATATCGTGCCGCGCCAGACGCTGGCGGCGGCGGTCTCGATGAACAGCCTTGGCTTCAATATCGCGCGCACGGCGGGGCCAGCGCTGGGCGGGGCGATTGTGGCGGCGGCGGGCGCGGCGGCGGCGTTTGCGGTCAATGTGCTGAGCTATCTGGGCATCATCTATGTGCTGCTGGCATGGAAGCCGGACAAACCCCTCAAGCCAGCACTGAAGGAAGACCTGCGCACGGCCATCGGGGCGGGCGTGCGCTATGCGTCGATGTCCCCGCCAATCCGGCAGGTGATGGGCCGGGCGGCCCTGTTCGGCCTGGCGGCGAGCGCGGCGCTATCGCTGCTGCCGCTGGTGGCGCAGGATCTGCTGGGGGGCGGGGCTGTAACATTTGGGATTCTTTCAGGCGCGTTCGGCATTGGCGCAGTGATTGGCGCCCTCTCCAATGCGCGCCTGCGGCGGCACTTCACCGCCGAGAGCATCCTGCGGATGACGATCCTGATGCTCATCGCCGGGGTGGTGATCGTTGCCGTCAGCCGCGCCCTGCCCTTCACGGTGCTGGGCCTGGTGATCTGCGGATCGGGCTGGCTGCTGTCGATGGCGACGATGAATGTGACCGTGCAGATGGCCGCGCCGCGCTGGGTCGTCGGGCGGGCATTGTCACTCTATCAGATGGCGGTGTTCGGGGCGATGGCAGTGGGGAGCTGGATCACAGGGCAGCTGGCTGAGAACTTCGGTGTCACGCAGGCTCTGCTGACAATGGCCGCTTTGCAATCGGTGAGCCTGTTTGCCGGTCTCTTCCTGCGCCTGCCGCAGGTAGAGGAAATGAACCTTGATCTGACGGGACGCTGGCGTCAGCCCAACATGCAGGTGCCTGTCGAACCGCGCAGCGGGCCGGTGCATGTTTCGGTGCAGTACCGCATTCTGGAAGCGGATATTCCGCGCTTTCTTGCGGCCATGAATGAGCGGCGGCGAATTCACCTGCGCGACGGGGCGCGAGCCTGGTCGCTGGTGCGCGATCTGGGCGACGCCGAAGTCTGGATCGAGCAGTACAGCTTTGCAAGGTGGCTGGACTATGTGCTGCACAATGAGCGGCGCACCCATGCCGATGATGTGAGCGGCAATATCATCCGTTCCCTGCATCAGGGCAGCTGGCCGCCGGACGTGCGCCGGATGCTGGAGCGGCAGGTGACGAGCGTGACTTATAATCCTGAGCTTGCCTCGCCTACCTCAAGCGATCCGACGCGGCCTTCCTGACGCAGCGACTTTCCCTTCCGTCGGGTCTGGCCAATGCGGGCGCAGGCATGCTTTGTCTGGCGCCGAACAGACCAGCGTCTCATTGGCCCGATGGAGATATCCCCTTATGAAAGCCGCCGTCGCAGACAGTCTTGAATCCCTTGAAAGCTACAGCCTGAAAGAGGTGGCGGCGCCGGAGGCCGGGCCGGGTCAGGTGCTGATCCGTGTGATGGCTTGCGGAGTGGGCTATGTCGACTCGCTGGTGGCGCTGGGGCGTTATCAGGTGAAGCCGCCCGTGCCGCATACGCCGGGCCAGGAAGTCGCCGGGATCGTGGAAGCTGTTGGCGAGGGCGTGAGCGGTGTGGCGCCGGGCGACCGCGTGATGACGATGACGGCGAAGGGCTTTGCCGAATTTGCGGTGGCGGCGGCGCCGATGGTGGTGAAACTTCCCGAAGCGCTAAGCTTTGCCGAAGGGGCGAGCCTGCCGCTGAACTACATTACCGCGATGCACGCCCTGAAGGATCGCGGCGCGGTTGCCGCCGGCGAGACGGTGCTGGTGTTTGGCGCGGCGGGCGGGGTTGGCTCGGCCGGGGTGCAGGTGGCCAAAGCGCTCGGGGCGAAAGTTATCGCGGCGGCCTCTACCGAGGAGAAGCGCGCCTTTGCGCTGGCGCATGGCGCAGACCTGGCGATTGATACGTCCCCGGATGGTTGGCGCGAGCGGCTGAAAGAATTGACCGGCGGCAAAGGACCGAATGTGATCCTCGATCCGGTCTGCGGGCCGCTGTTTGAGCCCGCATTCCGCTCGCTTGCCTGGCGGGGGCGACATCTGGTCGTTGGCTTTGTGGGGGGGCCGATCCCTGCCCTGCCCTCAAACCTGACACTGATGAAGGGCGCGGCGCTGCTGGGCGTGGATGTGCGCCAGTATCTGCAATACGAAACCAGGCGCGCCATTGGCGACCTTCACCAGCTGGCCAGCTGGGCGAGCGAGGGCAAGATCAAGCCGCCAGTCGGCGCGGTTTATCCGTTTGCGGAGTTTGGCGAGGCGATGGTGTTTGCCCTCTTCGGGCAAGGCACGGGTAAGGTGGTTCTGGAAGTTGCCCAACACTGACGCCGGGCCTTGCGCCGCATCAGGATAGTGAATGGAACCTTAACACCCCCGCATCAGTTTCCAGATATTCCGGAAGCAGCTGTTCTCCATTTTTGTGTACGGATAATCCCTAAGTAGAATTTCGGCCAGGGCCAACAGAATGTATGGAATGGTGCATACGGCAGCACGCAGCATGGTTGTCGAAACCATGGGGGAAGCCGCGTGGCTGAACATCTTGCAACAGGCCGATATGGACGGCGAGTTCTTTATCAGCGGACAGAACTATTCGGATGATGTGACCTTTGCCCTTATCGATGCTGTCACTAAGGTTTCCGGTTTTGAATCGACTGATCTTCTGAAGAGCTTCGGCCGGTACTGGATCGGATACACGGCCAATTCCTCCTACGGAACGATGTTTCGTATTGGGGGCGACCGACTGGATTCGTTCCTGCTGAATCTCAACAGGCTGCATGCCAGCGTTCACTCCACCATGCCAGCCTCCCGTATGCCGTCATTTGAACTGCTGCGAAATGAGAATGGCCGCATGGATGTTCTCTACACGTCTGACCGCACTGGCCTGTTTCCCTTTGTCGAGGGACTTCTCAAGGGCCTGATGGATCACTTCGGTGAAGCGGGCCATGTTACGCACGCCACCACCCATGAAGGGGATATCTTTTCCCTTCACTGCACCGGAAAAAAAGCGCACTCGAAAGCCGCTCAATAATGTCTTTTACCCTGAGCCACGAACACTTCCAGCGTCTGTTTCCAGCCTATATCCAGATGGACATGGCCGGGAACATTGTCTCTGTTGGGCCGTCCCTGATACGCTTGGTGGGCGAGCCCCTGACGGGCCGTCCTTTCTTTGAAACGTTCACGGTGGAAACACCGCGCCGCGTAACATCTGCCGATGGGCTGACGGATCAGCGCGAAGTGACACTGATGATCCGTTCCGGGAAGACTGACTTCCGGCTGCGCGGTATCGTGGCGCGGGGTGATGACAGCATTTGCCTTCTGGTCGGGCATGTGCCTGATGTGAATTCTGACGAAGGCGCACTTAAGCTGAGCATGTGTGATTTTTCGCCCGCAGACGGATCACTTGATCTTCTGGTGGCATCGCATCTGCGCAAAGGGCTGCTACAGGATGCCAAGGTGCTTGTAGATGAGTTGCGCGAGAAATCGGCCGAAGCCGATGCCCTGGCGCATATGGACCCTCTGACATCAGTAACAAACCGGCGCGGCTTTTTCCGCAAGCTGGAAGAGCGCCTTGCGATTGCACGCGCTGATAATACGCCGCTCACGGTTGGCGTGATTGATCTGGATGGGTTCAAGGGGGTGAACGATATTTTCGGACACGCCGCCGGCGACCAGCTGCTATTCCAGTGCGGTGCGCGGGTGCGCGCGCTGGCCGGTCCGAACGGCGTTGTCGGACGCCTTGGCGGCGACGAGTTCGGTATCATCCTACCCGATCTGGGCGAAGAGAGAGAAATCCTGGAACTGGGACAGAGCATCTGCGACGCACTGGCAGAGCCATTCCATGTAAAGGAAGGCGTCGCGCGGATCGGCGCGTCCATTGGCTTTGCAGCGTTCCCGCAGGCAGGCAATACGGCTGAAACTTTGTTCGAACGCGCCGATTATGCGCTGTATCATTCCAAGCAGCAGGAACGCGGTCGGCCGATGGTCTTCACAAGCCAGCACGAACGCCAGATCCGGTATCAGTCCGCCATCGAACAAGGTTTGCGGGAATCGGCGGATGACGAGTTCCGCATTGTCTATCAGCCGATCATCCGCGCGAGCGACGGGAAAGCGACAGGCGTGGAAGCGCTGGCACGCTGGACATCGCCGATCCTGGGGCCGATCCGGCCGGACATTTTCATTCGCGCCGCCGAGCAGAATGGCGCCGTTTGCCGGCTGACGCGTATCCTGCTGCGCAAGGCGCTGGCCGATGCGCGAACCTGGCCGGACGATATACAGCTGTCGTTCAATCTGTCGGCGCTCGATCTTGCCTCACCTGAAAACGCAGCGTTGTTGCAGGCGATTATCTTGGACTCCGGTTTTCCGCCTGAGCGGTTGATGTTTGAGATCACCGAAACGACCATCATGCAGGACTTCGAGCGGGCGCTGGAATGTCTGGCGATGTTTTCTTCGATGGGCGTACGCATCGCGCTGGATGATTTCGGGACGGGCTATTCCTCGCTCGGTTACCTCCAGAAGATGCCGATTGACCGGCTGAAGATCGACCGCTCTTTCACGCTGGGCGTGACGACAAGGCGCGGCACACGCCGGATCATGCACTCGATTATCAGCCTGTGCACAAGTCTCGACATCGAATGTGTGGTCGAAGGCGTTTCAAACGCCAAGCAGGCACAGATACTCCGCGATATGGGCGCGCCTTACCTGCAAGGCTTCCATTTCTCCCGCGCGATGACACAGGCACAGCTGCTGAGATATCTTTCGTCCCCGGAGGAAACCGGCGACCATGCCGGCCACCCGGACGAAGATGTTCGCTGGATAGCCTGAGCCAGACGGGGCGGCACCTATTCGGCGGCGACCAGATCGAATTCGGCTTTCCAGTCTGCCATCAGTTCACGGTTGTCGTGATCCCAGGGGTGGAAGCCCGGCTTGAACCAGGTGACCCAGATTTTCCAGCCGCGCGCAAAGAAGCCGGGTTTTTTCCAGAGGAAGGCTTTGACAGCCTTCTGCGCTTCTTTGGGGCTGTAGCCATCTGCTTCCAGCATCCAGCCCGCATAGGTCGCGATGTTGCGGGTGAAGTGGAAGCTGATCAGGGCCATCGCAAGGCAGCGGCGGGAATAGCGCTTCCAGGGTGACCAGTCTTTGGTGACTTCCATGAAGACGTCATAGGTGACGGCTTTGTGCTCGGTCTCTTCCATCGCATGCCAGCGCCACAGGCTTTCGATCGCCGGATCGGTCTTGCTGAACATGTCCTTGTGGAGGGCGCGCATGTCGGCCAGCATGGCGGTGAAATGCTCCAGGCAGATGGTGGCGATCAGCATACGCATCGGGCCGCCGGCACGCGAGAAGGCGATCCGCTCCCGGATCATCCCCTCGATCCGCTCGACGGGGTATTTCTCGCGGTTGATGACCTTGTTGAGCATGTGGTGTTCGCGCGAATGGATCGCCTCCTGGGCGATGAAATCCTTCACGTCCTGAGCGACCTTGCCGCTGACGTCATCCTTGTAGGCGCGCACGGCATCAATGAAGAGGCGCTCGCCATCCGGGAAGGTCAGCGAAAGGGTGTTCATCACTGCGGTGGCGACAGGATCGCCGTCCATCCAGTGGCCCTGCTGGGCGGCGGAGACATCAAAGCGAATGTCACGCGGAATGATCGTTACATCTTCAGGGGAGTGTTTCATGGCCATCTCGCATTTCCAGCTTACAAGGAGGAAGCAGAGCCCTTAAAGGGCGTTGATATGTACACATATAGACACTACTGACAAAAATGTCGATAGAGAAAACGAAGATGACGAGAATTCGCCGCTCCCCCGAAGCTGCCCGGGAAAACATCCTGATTGCGGCCGAGAGCCTGCTTGTGCAGCAGGGGCCGCAATCCCTGCGGCTGGCGGATGTGGCCAAGGCGGCGGGCGTGGCGAACGCGACGGTTCTGCATCATTTCGGCACCATCGACGGCGTACAGACGGCGCTGATGGAGAAGATGATCGGGCAGCTTGTCACCGGTCTGCTGGAGATGGACCTGCCTGCGGACCCGAAACAGGCACGCGCCATTGCGCTGACCCGCCTGTTTGATGCGTTCGAGAACAGGAGCGCCGCCCGGCTGGCCGCCTGGCTGGAGCTGACCGACGAATCGCGCCGGCTGCGGACCGTGCGTGAAGCGGTGCAGACGATCATCCGCCAGAAGATAAATCAGGCCGATCTGTCCGAGGCGCAGCTGGAGGATTCGATCCTCATCAGCGTGATCCTGGCAATTGGTGTTGGCCTGTTCGGGCCGACGCTGGGGGAGCTGCTCGGCAAGCCGCCGGAGCGCGCGCGGCAGATTGCCGTGAAGATGCTGGAAGCCGACTTCAGCAAAAGCTGAGTGCCCGATCACCCCGAGGGGCAACCGGGCATTTCAGGCAGGCGTTACTTCTTCTTGCGGCCGCTGGTCGGGATGTCCTTGAAGGCAACATCCTTGTCGACGCGGATATCGCCCGGAAGGCCGAGGACGCGCTCGCCGATGATGTTGCGCAGGATCTCATCCGAGCCGCCCTCGATACGGGTGGCGGGCGAGCGCATCAGCATCGCCTGGAAGCGGCCCTGTTGAGGGCTCTCTTCGTTCCAGAGAACACCGGACTCCCCCTGGATATCCAGGGCGAACATCGAGAGCTCCTGCATGGCAGCGCCAGCGACGAGCTTGCCGATGGAGTTTTCCGGGCCTGGCGTTTCGCCTTTCGACAGGGCGGATATGGCGCGCATACCGGTGTATTTGAGACCGCTCTGCTTGACCGCGAACTGGGCGAGCTTGGAGCGGACGCCGGAATCCTCGACAGCCGGTTTCCCGTCAAGCTCTGCGTCCATGCAGAAGCGGAAGAGCTCGGGAAAGCCAGTGGACATGCCTGAGCCGATGGAAAGGCGCTCATTCATCAGTGTGGTGAGCGAAACTTCCCAGCCCTGCCCCACATCGCCGAGGCGCTGGGAATCGGGGATGCGGACGTCCGTGAAATAGACTTCATTGAAGCTGGACTGGCCATTCGCCTGTTTGATCGGGCGCACCTCCACACCGGGGCTCTTCATGTTCAGGAAGAACATGGTGAGGCCCTTATGCTTGGGCACATCGGGATTGGTGCGCGTAATCAGCAGGCCCCAGTCGGAATATTGCGCGCCGCTGGTCCAGATTTTCTGGCCGTTGATGATCCAGTCGCCCGAGCCATCATCGGCTTTGACGGCGCGGGTGCGCAAGCCGGCAAGGTCTGAGCCGCTGGCAGGTTCGGAAAAGAGCTGACACCAGACCGTTTCGCCGCTGGCCAGAGGGGGCAGCAACTCGCGCTTATGCTCTTCGCTGGCCCAGGACATGACGGTCGGGCCACACATGCCGTGGCCGATAGTGAAGACGCCCCCAAGGGCCGCATACGGACCTTCTTCCTGGCCCCAGATCACCCGCTCAATGGGCGTGCGGGCAGCGCCGCCGTATTCCTTTGGCCAGTGGAGGCAGGCCCAGCCGGCCTCAGCCTTTTTCTTCTGCCAGGCTTTACCGGCCGCGATGGGATCTTCACTGACGACCCCATTGGAGCCGAAGCTCGCGCGTTTGAGTTCTTCTTCCAGATGCTTGGGCGCGTTGGTATCGATCCAGGCGCGGACTTCGGCGCGGAAGGCGGCTTCTTCAGGTGTATCTTTGAAATCCATGTCTCATTCCTCCCGTTACGCGGCCTGCTCGGTGTTGCCTGCGCTCATGCGTTCGATCAGCTGGCTTTCCCAGCTCGACAGCGACCCCAGGGCGACCGCCAGCGCGTTGGAGCGGCGATAATAGAGGTGGCAATCGAAGGCCCAGGTGAAGCCCATGCCGCCATGCACCTGAATGTTGTTCTTGGCGCAGTGCTGGAAGGCGGTGGTGGCTGACACGCGGGCCGTGGCGGCGGCGACGGGGAATTCCGCAGCGCCGGAGTTCAGCGCCCAGGCGCCGTAATAGCAGTTGGAGCGGGCGAGCGTGGCGGAGACATACATGTCTGCCAGGATATGCTTCACCGCCTGGAAAGAGCCGATGGGGCGGCCGAAGGCCATGCGTTCGAGGGCGTAATCGCGGGCGATTTCAAGGGAGCGGTCAGCCCCGCCGACCTGTTCGAACGCCATCAGGACAGCCGCGCGGTCCAGAACCTGGGTGGCGATGTGCCAGCCATCGCCTTCTGCGCCGAGAAGCTCAGCGGGCGCGCCATCAAAGGTGAGGCGGGCCTGGCTGCGCGTGGGATCAATGGAATCCAGCGTCTCGCGGGAGACGCCCTTGGCGGCGGCCTCGACGAGATAGAGCGAGACCTTGCCCTTATCGTTCGTTGCCGCAACGATCAGAACATCGGCGACATCGCCGTCCGCGACGGGGGATTTGACGCCGCTGAGCTTGCCGCCGGAAACGGCCGTCTTGATCTTGGCGGGCGACATGCGCCCCTGCCCTTCAGCAAAGGCGAAGGCGCCGATGGCTTCACCGGCAGCGAGTTTGGGCAGCCAGGTTTCCTTCTGCTTCTCGGAACCTGCGAGCATCAGGAATTCAGCGGTGAGATAAATCGAGGACGAAACCGGCACGGGCGCGAGCACGCGGCCGAGTTCCTCGGCGACAACACAGAGCTCCAGATGCGTCAGGCCGACGCCGCCATATTCTTCCGGGATCGCCGCGCCGAGCACGCCGAGTTCGGCAAGGCCCTGATAGAGCTTTTTGTCATAACTTTCCGGCCCCTCCAGAATGGAGCGGACGGTTTCCGATGTGCAGTTCTCATTCAGAAAACGGCGCACCTGCTCGCGCAATTGTTTCTGCTCGTCCGAGAAGTCCAGGTTCACGAAGGGCCTCCAGTTTCACAAGAGATGCGCGCCGGTCTGGCGAGCATCTCACTCCCGATGTCTTTTATGGCGCGACTTTCAAAGCGCGCCCCGGAGAGGTCAACCCATGCCGCAGAGGCAGTCAGGCCGGAGCGATCAGGAATAGTTCGGGCGGCGCTTCTCGAAGAAGGCGGCGATGCCTTCGGCGAAGTTGGCGTCGGTTGACGTAAGGATCTGGTTGCGGTCCTCGATGGCCATGACCGCTTCCAGCCCGCCCGCATCAATGGCCTGGTTCAGGCCGTCCTTGGTGAGGCGCAAGCCGAGCGGCGTGGCGTGCAGCATGTCATCGGCGAAGGCATCGGCCTCCTTGTGAAGGTCCGCCTGCGGCACGACGCGGTTGGCAAGGCCAATTTCCATCGCACGCTGAGCGCTGATGAAGCGGCCGGTGAGCATGTATTCGCTGGCAATCGACATGCCGACCATGCGCGGCAGAAAGTAGGAGACGCCCATGTCACAGGCGGTGAGGCCGATGCGAATGAAGGCGGCGTTCATGCGCGCGTCTTCGCTCAGGATGCGGATATCCGAGGCGAGGGCGAGGGCAAAGCCGCCGCCGGCCGCAGAGCCCTGCACGATGGAGATGATCGGCTGCGGGCAGCGCCGCATGGCGACGTAGATTTCCGCGATGGAGCGCTGACGGTCGAGCCCCTGCTCCACTTTGCGCTCGCCGCGATTGCCGGTGGATTCTTTCAGATCGAGCCCGGCGCAGAATGCGCGGCCGGCACCTTCAAGGATGACGACACGGACGGAACGGTCAAAATAGAGCGCTTGGAAGACTTCACGCAACTCTGTCACCAGCTGGGTGTTGAGCGCGTTGAGCTGCTCAGGACGGTTCATCGTGATGCGCAGGACGCCGTCCTTATGATTGAGGATAAGCGCTTCATGTGCCTTGGTCATAACTTTGGTCTCCCTAGCCGGCTGGTGCCGTGAGGGGAATTCAAACGCGCGGGCGGCCTGCCGTCCAGACCGGACGCCGGGGAATGCCGTGGTCAGAAACGCGTGGTGGTCGAGAAGCGGAAGCTTTCGGTGCGGTCGTAATCTTCTGATTTCAGCACCTGCGAGAAATCAAAGCGCAGGGGACCGAACGGCGAATTCCACATGACGCTGAGGCCGGTAGCGGCCCTGAACGCGGCCTCCGTTTCTGTATACTGAATGGCGTTGTAGCCGGTTGAGGAGTCCGTATAGGCAATGGGCGCGACGACATCCTGATCATAGAGACTGCCGAGGCCGCCGGCGTCGACGAAGAAGGCGCTCTTGATGCCGTATTCTTCAGGCACGAAGTTTGGCAGGGTCAGCTCGAAGGTGCCCTGATAATAGAAGTTTCCGCCCAGAGAGGAGCCCCGCTCCATGCCGACTTCTTCGCCCGTATCCGGATCATAATAGCGCACAACCTGGCGAGGGCCGATGCCGGCCACGTCAAAGCCGCGGAAGGACGAACCACCGCGGAAGAAGCGGTTGTTGATGCGCACGGTCATGTCGTCGCCCCAGGGCTGGACGTGACCGGCAGACAGCCGCAGCGATGCGCGCAGAGCCGGCAGGATGCCGTAATAACCCGTCGCGCTGGCTTCGGTACGGATCGTCTGCACATCGCCGCCCAGACCGGCGAGATCCTGGCTGAACTGCATGTCCATCCCGCGTGTTGGCTCGATCGGATCGTTGGTTCCATTCCAGTTCAGGGAATAACCGATGATGGACGAGATACCTTCTGTTTCACTTGTGCAGCTGGAACTGCGGAAACGGTAACGGACATCGCACACATCTACAACAAGTTGCGAGGAGTCTGTAATATCAGAGGGCTGAGGTTGCCGGACCGTACCGTCGGCGTCACGGATGGTAGCCGCGACAAGGTTGCCCTGATTGTCGATGACGATATTCTGGTCGGTGATATCGACACTGTCATACTGCAATCGGTATCTCAAACCCATCTGTGTACGGTCTGCAATCGGGAACGCTGCGTTGAGACCTCCGCCAACGGACGTGGATTCATAGGAGGACACATCGGTATAATCGTAACGGGAAAGCCAGCCCATCACCCCCGCTGACATCGTGCGGTCCACAAAGCGCGGTTCGGTGAAGCTCAGGGAGGCAATCTGCTGGCGATTGCTGACAGAAACTTCGGCCCCGGCTGACCGGCCCGTTCCCATCAAATTGTTCTGGGAAACGCCAACATCAAACAGGAAACCATCGCTGGAAGAGAAACCTGCCGCGAAGGTCAGCTCCCCGGTCGACTGCTCACTCACGGTATAGGTCACTTCCGTCTTGTCAGGACCGCTACCCGGGGTTTCTACAACGGTCACGTCCTTGAAGAAGCCGAGCGAGCGTATGCGGTTGCGTGAGCGGTCAATCAGCACACGGTTGAAGGCATCCCCATCGACAATACGCAACTCGCGGCGGATCACGCGGTCCAGCGTCTGGGTGTTTCCAACAATATTCACGCGCTCAATGTAGACGCGCGGACCTTCATCCACGACGAAGGTAATGTCGACACGCCGCGTCTCCGGATCGGCGTTTGCGATGGGGCGGATGTCGACGAACGCATACCCGGGAACTGACGATCATCTCGGGTGAGGAAGACAGCTTTCTCGACAGCGCCGATGTGCTGGATACTCAGGACATCTCCGACAGCATCAAGGGGGATTGGGGCGGTTACAGCTTTGCCGCGAGCGTTTCGGCCGGGCGGCAGTTCGAAGCTGGGTCATTCTATGCGCGGCCGGAAGTTTCCGTCGATTATTTCCGTCTTCATCAGGATGGCTACCGGGAAGCCGCGCTTCGGAACAGTTCGCTGGCGCTGGAGGTCAGCGAGGCGGATACGGAACGCGCCTCAGCCTCCGCCATTCTCGCCATTGGCGCAGACTGGAGCATTGAGAACGGGCTTTACCGTGTTTTCCCGGAAGCCAGGATCGGCGTGCGGCATGAGCTGCTTGAAACGCCCTATGAGGTCACGGCCCGCTTCCTGGAGGGGGAAGAAAGCTTCCTGATCCAGTCTCAGGAAGAGTTTGGCAACGCGCTGATTGCCGGATTTTCGTTCAACAGCAGCTCCAGCATCTTCACCGCCCGGGCCTCCTATGATGTGGAGCTCTCCGAGGCAGGCGCCGTGCACTATATCGGGGCCTCCGGGACGCTGCGCTTCTAGGACCGACGGCGCCCGCAGCAGCCCCTCCCGTCGCGTCAATGTTCCTTCGATAATCGGAGTGTGTATGATCTCTCAAAACAATCAGAGCAGGATTGGGGAGAGACATGCACTACGCCGAGCTTTTGAAGGCGCGCAATGAGCTGACGGGCCCGGGTGGCGCCTTCGAGATTGTCGAAGCGGACGTGCTGGGAAACCGCCTGCGCATCTACAAGAATGCCCCGGCGAGTGTGCGCGATGTGTGGCTTTCAACGCTTCAGTTCGCTGAGCGGCCCTATCTGATCTATCAGGATGAACGCCTGACCTATGCGCAGGCCCATGAGCAGGTGAATGCCGTTGCGGCATGGCTGGCCGCCCAGGGCGTGAAGCCGGGCGACCGGGTGGCTATTGCGATGCGCAACTATCCTGAATGGATGCTGATCTACTGGGCGTGCGTATCGACCGGTATTGCGGTGGTGGGCATGAATGCCTGGTGGACCACCGAGGAGATGGCGTATGCGCTGTCGGACTCCGCGCCCAAATTCATGTTTCTGGACGCCGAACGCCTTGAGCGGGTGAAGGAACGCCCGGAGATGGCGGCGGGTATCAAGCTGGTGGGCGTGCGCATCGAGGGCAAGCCGGAGAATGTGACGCCCTGGGCGGATGTCATCGCGCATGGCGGGGCGATGCCGGACGTGGCGGTCGACCCGGAGTCTGATGCGTGCATCTTCTATACGTCCGGCACGACGGGAAACCCCAAGGGCGCGCAGCTGACCCAGCGGGGCTGTGTCGCGAACCTGTTCAACATGATGTATGCGAGCGCCTCCAGCGCACTCGCCGTGGAGCGCGCGACCGGCGTTGCGCCGCCTGCGACGCCGCCGGTTCCGGTGACGCTGATCACCACGCCGCTGTTCCATGTGACGGCCAACAATTGCGGCGCCTATGCCTCAACCGCAGCCGGTGGCACGCTGGTGCTGATGTACCGGTGGGACGCGGGCGAGGCGCTGCGCATCATCGCGCGCGAGCGGGTGACGGGCATGAGCGGCGTGCCGGTAATGGCGCGCGAGCTGATCAATCATCCCGACTTTACAACGACCGATACGTCCAGCCTGCTGGCGCTGGCGGGCGGGGGCGCGCAGGTGCCGCCCGATCTGGTGCAGAAGATCGAGGCGCAGGTGAGCACCGCGCGGCCGAGCACGGGCTATGGCATGACGGAGACCTGCGGGATCATCACATCGGTGTCCGGCGACTTCTTCGTGGACAAGCCCGACAGCGCCGGGCCGGCAATGCCCAACTTTGAAGCCAAATGCGTGGATGATGACGGCAATACGGTTGCGCCGGGCCAGGTCGGCGAATTGTGGGTGAAGGGATCATCCGTCATCAAGGGCTATATCAACCGGCCGGACGCAACGGCAGCCTCGATCACCGATGGCTGGCTGCATACGGGCGACATTGCGCGCATTGATGAGGACGGTTTCATCTTCATCGTGGACCGGAAGAAAGACATGGTGCTGCGCGGCGGGGAGAACATCTACTGCGCCGAAGTGGAATCGGCCGTGTACAGACATGCGGCGATTGCCGAATGCTGCGTGTTCGGTGTTCCCGATGAGCGGCTGGGCGAGGAAGTGGGCGTGGCTGTCGTGGTGAAGACGGGCGAGACGCTGAGCGTGGATGAACTGCGCGCCCATTGCTCGGCGATCATGGCGAAGCATAAAGTGCCCCGCTATATCTGGTTCCTGGACGAGCCCCTGCCGCGCAATGCCAGCGGCAAGTTCCTCAAGCGCGACCTGCGCGACAGGCTGAGCCCGGAAGCGGTGTCCGTCTAGCCTGCGGACGACGCAGACCGGCGCGCTTCAAGCTGGCTCACCAACTCGCGGTGGCGGGCGTGGTCAAGGTCGTATCCGCGCAGGATGAAGAGAATGGCAATGGCCCCGGCGGCCGGGATGAGCGCCATGATGGCTTTCATGCCGAGCAGGGTATCACCGGCCAGTGTGGCATTTGCCTCAAAGCCGACAAAACCGAGGAGCGCGCCCAGTAACACGGCGTTGATGCCCGTGGCGGCCTTCTGGGCAAAGGTGGCAAAGCCGAAGGTCTTGGCTTCGGCGCGAACACCGGTGGCAACCTCGCCATACTCCACAGTGTCCGGCAACATGGCCCAGAACATCACCGCCAGGGAGGACGATCCGACACCGGTGATGAGTATCGAGCCAAAGGTGAGCCAGAGCCAGTTTTCAAAATTGAAGAAGAAAAGCAGATAGCCCGCCAGCGAAACGAGCGTTCCCGTGCCCAGGGCGAAGCGTTTGGAACTGTGCTTCGAGACCAACACCCAGAGCGGGACAGTCAGCACCAAGAGGATAGCCGGCAGCACAAGCGCGATGACAGTCAGCTCTGGCCGCTGGAGATCATATTTGAAATGGTAGAGCATGTTCTTGCCGAACATACCAAGACAGACCGAGCCCAGGACGATGATGGCAAAGACGCGAATGAGCGGCGGGTTTGCCAGGAACATCGGGAAGATGGATTTGAGATCGCCGAGGAAGCTGTTTGAGGGGACTGGTTTGCTGTCAGGCTCCCGCATCGAGTAAAAGCAGTAGAGCAAGGCCAGCGTTGCAAGACCGCCGCTGATGCAGGCGGAGATGAAATAGGCCTGGGCTTCGCGGCCTTCGCCGAAGGTCTGCACGAGAACGGGCGTGAGGAACACAACAGACAGGCCGCCCGTGGCAGCGCCGACCATTCGGAAGCCAGCCAGAACCGAGCGCTCTTCACCATCGCTGGTAAGGCGGGCCTGCAACGAATTGAACGGCATGGAGACAACCGTGTAGGCGGTGCGCAGGAAGATATGAGTGGCCAGCGCCCAGATCACCGGATCAATGGGAAGGCTGCCCGGCCCGGAAAAGGCCAGAGGATAGGCAATGCCAAACGGCACCGCGCCATACAGCAGCCAGGGACGGTACATCCCCATACGGGAACGCGTGCGATCTGCCATTGCGGCGAAGACCGGGTCTGTCACCGCGTCCCAGATCATCGCGATCATATAGATCGTTCCGGCCATGACCGGCGAGATGCCCAGAACGTCCGTATAGAAATACATGAGGAACAGCGCGGTGCCTTGCCAGACGAGCAGGAAACCGAAATCGCCGACGCCAAAGCCGATGCGGGCCTTTAACGGCACCTGGCCTGGCTTTTTGGGTGCGCCAGAAATTGCCTTTGTCATGTTTGCAGCTCGAACTCGACGGCCTGGCGCAGATCGCGCGAAGAAACGCCGGCATGCACCACATATTTGCCGGGCGAAACCGCCCACGCGCCCGCATGCATATCGAACCAGGCAAAGTCTTCGCGGGCGAGCGAAAAGGTCAGCTGCGTGGTTTCACCCGGCCTCAGGGAAGCCTTGCGGAAAGCGCGCAGCTGGCGCAGCGGCATGGCCTCTCTGGTGGCGCCGTCTTCCAGATAGAGCTGCACCGTTTCTGCCGCCTCAACACTGCCGGTGTTGGTGAGCTTCACGCTGACTTCCGCAGTCTGGCCCGACGGGGCAACGGAGACGTGGAGATCGCTGATCTCGAAGCTGGAATATGTCAGTCCGTGCCCGAACGGAAACAGGACATCACGCCCGGCTTTGTCATAATAGCGATAGCCGACAAAGATGCCTTCGCCATACTCGGCCGATTTGTGGCCGGGATAGAAGGGATAGGTCGGGTTGTCTTCATACCGATGGGGGAAAGTGACCGGCAGCTTGCCTGAGGGAGATACTTTGCCCGAGAGCAGGTCTTCCAGAGCCGAGCCCCCCTCCCCGCCTGGCAGCCACATCTGTAAAATCGCGGGGACATCTCTGGCCCAAGGCATTTCAACCGGCGCGCCCGTATTGACGATGACGGCCGTGTTGGGGTTGGCGGCAACGACTTCGCGGACAAAATCATCCTGCCCGGCCGAGAGCTTCATACTGCGCCGGTCCCTGCCTTCGGTTTCGTCTGTGGTGCCTGATCCGACAAAGAGAAGGACCATGTCAGCGGCATTGGCGGCGTTGATCGCGGCCGCGCGACTTGGCGCAGGGGCCCGCATGGCGATGTTGAAAATGTTGAAAGCGCGAATGGCCCGCTCTGTAGGCTGTGAATAACGGATACGGATCGGATATGTACGCCCCGCCTGCATGCGTATACGCGCCTCACGGCGGTTGAGCGGCAGGATCATGAACAGCAGTTCCCGCTCTGACGGCGTGCCTTCGCCAACGAGAATTTCGTTGCCGATGGAAAGCTCTACATGCTCATTCGAATGCGAGATGACAAAATCATAGTCACCATCCTGCTCCGGCCGGAAAAACCCGGTCCATTCGACAGAGAAGGAGAGATCCTCATCCGTCTGCACCTTGCCGCCGAAACCGAGCTTGGAGAAATGCCAATCCAACTCTTCATGAGCAACCGGGCCGGCATAGTCTGGCTTGGCATAGTAGCGCGCCGTGAGGCCGCTTTGGGTAAAGGCTTCGTCGGGTGACAGGAGGCGCCAGTCAATCTGGGGCGGGGCCGGTTCGTGGTCGAGGCCGCGCTCGAAGACAAGCTCGACATCCCCGCCAAGCGCCGCTTTCAAACCTTCCAGCGGGCTGACGATCCTGTCCGGGCTGACCTGCGAACTGCCGCCACCCTGAATGGCCGGCATGTAGGCAGGCTGGCCAATCACGGCGACGCGCCTGACATTTTTCGAGACAGGCAGCAGCCTGCCCTCATTTTTCAGAAGCACCATAGACTGGCGGGCAGCATCCCGCGCGCAGGCACGGTGGCGCGCGCTGCAAAGTTCGCCACGGACCGATTTCGGATTACCGTCCAGCAGACCGCAGCGAATGATGAGGCGAAGCAGGCGGCGGGCATGATCGTCGACCACGGTCTGGCTAACTTCGCCATTGCGAACGGCCTCAACGAGCTTGGCGCCAAAATGGCGGGCGGGGCCGGGCATTTCGAGATCGAGGCCGCTATTGGCAGCGTCTGCTGTGGTTTTGGTGGCGCCCCAATCCGAGACGACCACGCCGTCATAGCCCCACTCACCCTTCAGAACCTGTTCCAGCAGGAACTCATTCTCGCACGCGAAAACCCCGTTCACCTTGTTATAGGCGCCCATGACCGTCCACGGATTGGCGCGGCGAATGACAGGCTCGTACACGGCGAGGTATATCTCGCGCAGGGTGCGCTCCGACATATCCGAGCTGCCGGTCATGCGCTCATGTTCCTGATTGTTGGCGGCGTAATGCTTCAGGGATGTGCCGACGCCTTCTGACTGAACCCCCGCCACATAAGCGGTGGCAATCTCGGCGGCGAGGCGCGGATCTTCCGAATAGGTTTCAAAGTTGCGCCCGCCGAGCGGGGTACGCTGAATATTCACCGCCGGAGCGAGCAGCACATCCACGTTATGCGCAATGGCTTCGCGCCCGATGGCAGCGCCAACATCCGCCACGAGAGCTTCGTTCCAGGTGGCCGCCAGTGCTACGCCAACGGGGAAGACTGTGGCCGCTTCCGAGTTTACCGACCGCAGACCCGTGGGGCCATCCGACACGCGAAGACTGGGGATTCCCAGGCGCTCTATAGCTGGCAGGGTCCAGAAATCGCGTCCCGCCATGAGCGAGACCTTTTCTTCCAGTGTCATCTTTTCAACCAGCGCCGCTATCCGCGCTTCGGTATCCGGAGTTCGTGTGACCATTTTCGCCTCCCATGCTTTTTTTATCAGCTATGACAACGTTGCTTTCCATATGGAAAGTTTTTTCGCAATAGCCCCGGCTAAAGATTTCCCTGATAAGGCTCCTTGAGTATTGTTGTAGAAGGATTTCCCGATGCCCGCAGGAAAAAAGACGCTTCCCAAGCCAGCTGTAACGCCTGCGCGAATCCCTCAACAGGCCCGCTCCGGGGAAAGCCGGGCAAGCATTCTCGACGCCGCCCGGAAGGCGTTCGCGGAAAAGGGCTTTGAAGCAGCAAACATCCGGGACATTGCGACCACTGCCGGGGTGACGCATACGCTGATCCGCTACCACTTCGGCAGCAAGGAGGAGCTGTGGAAAGAGGTCGTTACCCACATGTTCCAACGGCTGGACGAGGAAATGCGGCAGGGCCTGAAGGGCGTCAAAGGCGCCTCTCCCCAGGAAAACCTTCGAGAGTTCCTGCGCACATACATCCGCTATTGTGCACGCAATCCCGAGCATGTGCGCATCATGATCATGGAATCAGTGCAGGGCGGCGACCGTATCGAGTGGATGATTGGCTATATCCGCAAGAGCCACCAGAATCAGACGCCCTTCCTCCGCCGCCTGATGAAAGACGGTGACCTTCCCGAGGTCTGGCTTGTTTCCCTGTTCTATTCCATCTCCGCAGTCTGCCAGATGCCGTTCGTTCTGGCCCAGTCAATCAAAGGGGTCTACGGCGTGGATATCCTGTCTGACGAAGCCATTGAGGCGCATACGGACACAGTTCTTGCCCTACTGCTCCGGGATAAACCCAAGAGCCGGAAACACTGGCCCGCCCTGCCCGCATGGACCTCTGCTCGCGCAGGATGAGTTCTCCTGATTGAAGCATCCAGCAAGACCCCATTGACAAACTTTCCATTTGTCGAAATTTTCCAACCGGAAAGCTAATAAGCTTTTTGGGAGGATTCATCATGCAACATAAACATCGCACACTCATAACAGCGTCCGCGCTTTCTATTGCCATTGCGGCCTTCGCACCGATCGCTCACGCCCAGGAAGAAACCAGCGCAGACGAGAGCCGTCGCCTGAATACGGTCACCGTTACGGCCCAGCGCGTGGAGCAGAACATTCAGGATGTCCCCATTTCCGTGACCGCCATTGGCGGCGCCGCCTTGCAGGCAAGACAAATCGATGGATTCGACCAACTCCAGTATGTTGCACCCGGCGTGACCTTCAGCGCGGGGGTCAACGCCCGCCAGTCTGCGACAACGATCCGTGGCATAGGCACCGGCCTGTTCAATATCGGCATCGAAGGCAGCGTCGCGATTGCCGTGGATGGTGTCATCATGGGCCGCGAGGGCGCCGGCATCTTCGATTTTGCAGACGTTGAAAGGATCGAAGTGTTGCGTGGGCCACAAGGCACACTGTTCGGCAAGAACGCTTCGGCAGGGGTCATCTCCATCGTCACCAAAAAACCGACCGAAGAGCTCACCGCCGAAATGAACCTTGGCTATGGCTCCTATGACGAGGTCAATGCCTATGGCGCGATCTCTGGCCCGATTGCCAATGGGGTCACAGCGCGCCTGTCAGCCTATTCAAACACGCGCGATGGGTACATCAAGAATGTGAACCCGAACGCGACGCAGAAAAGAGTAAACGAGAGGAATGAGCAGGGCGTTCGCGGCAAGGTCAATTTTTCCTTGTCTGACGAGGCCGACCTTCTGCTGAGCGCAGACTATGTTACGCGCGATCAGGCGGCCGGCGCCCTGACCTACCGCCAGGCGTCTGCGGGCGGGCCCGGCACAGGACTTCTGGGCTTTGGTGTTCCCGCGATTGCCAACCAGTCTGCCGCTCTGGGGATTACTCCGGGGCCGAACAATCTCAGCATCGGTTCGGAGGTGCCTTTCGCTTCGGAGATGGACGCCTGGGGGCTTGGCGCTGAATATAGCCGTAGTTTTGGTGATTTCGAGTTTGTCTCGCTGACATCATACCGGGAATGGAACAGCGTCGATAACAACGACTCCGATCTCACGCCTCTGCCCATTCTTGAAATCAACTCAGGCGATCTCGGGCAGAGCCAGTTCAGCCAGGAGTTCCGGATTGTCTCTCCGCGTGACAGGGCGTTCACATACACACTTGGCGCCTATTACTTCACCCAAGACATTGATCAGAACAACATTCAGGCTGGCACCGCAGGCCTCAATCTCCTCGGCGCCCTTCCCCCAGGCGCACGCGTGGGAACGCGTCTCGAATCACAGTTCAGCGAAACCAACTATGCCGTTTTCGGACAAGGCGAATATGCCGTGACTGACAAGCTGTCCCTTATTGGCGGCCTGCGCATCCTCAATTCGGAAGTTGAGGGAAGCCAGGAGAAGTTCATTGCCGCCGGCGCCGTTGCCCCTTACGCCGGGCAATCAGTTTCCAGCGGTCTGCAAAGCGCTAGAGACGATGAAACCGCCGCCGTCTGGCGCCTCGGCGCGCAATATTTCGTGGATGACACCACAAACATCTTCACCACCGTTACCCGGGGCTACAAATCGGCAGGGATCGTCCAGGGGCTCACCATCAATCCGGTCAGCGGAAACACACTCCCGACCGTGGAGGCGGAGATACCGACACAGTTTGAAGCGGGCATCCGGCGTGCATCCTCCGATGGCCGCCTCGTGACAAACTTCACAGGTTTCTATGGCCAGATCGAGGACTTCCAGGCGCAAACGCTGGTTCCGGGGCCGTCAGGCACGTCAATCTTCACTGTTGCGAATGCAGGAAAGGCTGAGACCTATGGCTTCGAAAGTGAGATCACCGCGCTACCAACGGAAAACCTGACCCTGTCTGCCGCCATTGCCTATACGAAAGCAACGTTCGACGAATTCACCGGCGCGCCTTGCTATCAGTTGCAAACCGCGGCGCAGGGCTGCACCGGCACGCCCGCCTCACAGGATCTTTCCGGAAAGCGTCTGCCGAACTCACCAGACTGGGTCATCAACGCACTCGCACGCTACGATTTCGATCTGACGCAACAGAACACTGCCTTCGTGCAACTCGGCGCCCAGTACCGCAGTGACGCCATCTCAGGACTGGCGAATGATCCGAACACGGTCATTGATGCCTATACACTTCTGGATATGCAGCTGGGTGTGAATTTCTGGGAGAACCGGGCTACGTTCACGGTATTCGGGCGCAATCTGACTGACGAGAACTTCGCCGAGGCTATCGTGGCCATGCCTTTTGATACAGGCGGTTACGCCCAATTCGTTACGCTTGAGGCACAGCGCACATGGGGGGCGAAACTCTCTGTGCGATACTGATCGCGCCTGAAACGCCATGATTCCCCCTAGACATTCTGACTGGGTGGCCCTCAGAAAGCTGCCCAGCAGGCTTCTTCCGTCATCCTGGAAAGGTATCCGCATGCCCCTCAAAATCATCCGATGGACAGCTGCAATCCTGTTTTCCGCAGCTTGCGCAGCACCACCTGTCGCCCCTAATCCCACGACGGAAATATTCCCTGTTCGTGCCGGCCCGCCTAACATCGTCATTATCTTGACGGATGACCTCGGCTGGGGCGACATTGGCCTTAACGGATCTGCGCTGATCAAGACGCCAAACATTGACCGTATCGGCCTGGAGGGAATTCAGCTTACTGACTTCTACGCTGGATCCAATGTCTGCTCCCCTTCCCGCGCAGCCCTTCTGACAGGCCGGTATCCCATCAGATCCGGTATGCAGCATGTTATCTTCCCGCACTCTCAGGATGGCTTGCCCACAGAAGAGGTCACGATCTCCGAAATACTGAAGGACGCCGGATATCGAACCGGCATGATAGGCAAGTGGCATCTGGGGCATACTGATGAATTCTGGCCAACAAATCACGGATTTGACTGGTTCTATGGCGTTGCCTATTCCAACGACATGGCGCCATTTGACCTTTATCAAGGCAAGGAGATCATCGAAAGCCCGGCAGACCAGCGCCAGCTGACCCTGAATTATGCAAATGCCGCCAAGCAGTTCATCCAGGAAAGTCCGGGCACGCCATTCTTCCTGTATTATTCTGAAACCTTTCCTCACATTCCTCTGTTTGCACCAGAAGGCAGAAGCGGAACCTCAGAAGCCGGACTATACGGAGATGTCGTAGAGACACTGGATGCAGGGATCGGTATTCTCCTCGACGCGCTGGACGAGGCCGGAATTTCGGACAATACACTGATCGTTTTCACCAGTGACAATGGCCCTTGGTTTGAAGGGAGCACAGGTGATTTCCGAGGACGCAAAGGCGAGACGCATGAAGGCGGGTTCCGCGTTCCATTTCTAGCACGCTGGCCTGGGCACATCCCCGCCGGGACTATCAGCCACGAAATGGCGATGAATATCGACCTTCTGCCAACGGCCGCAGCTGTCTCTGGCACCAGCCTGCCTACAGACAGAGTTGTCGATGGCAAGGATCTGACCGGCCTCCTGACAGCCGGCGCGTCTTCACCGCATGAATTGCTCTTCTTCTTTGATGGCAATGAGATTGTGGCAGTACGTGACGCACGGTTCAGGATGGTGCTCAATACATTCTACCGTACAATGAGTGTTCCGTTCGAGTATTTCGGCGCAGCCCTGCTGTTCGATCTGGAAAAAGACCCTCAGGAATCCTTCAGCTTCATGCGCGAGTATCCCGAGGATGCAGAACGCCTTATATCAGCAGTCCAGGCCTTGCGCAGCGAGGTCTCAGAAAACATCAAACCACCAACCAGCCATGTGGCGCCTGACGATGGCACATTGATCGGCCCTCAGCTGACGGAATGATCCCGAAGCAAGCGCTGAAGCATCCTTACGTCGCCTCACCTTCTGACGGATGCCAAAGGTTGCTTGCGCTCGCCGGCATAACAAAACCACAGGCCTCACTGGCCTGATGCATGGCCTTTTGTTATCGCACCACCGCATCAACCCAATATGCCACATTGGCTGCCCATTGGGCGGGGGCGATGAGGGGATTGAAGGCGTGAATGGCGACTGCCCCCAGTAAGGCAATGTGTGCCAACGTACGTTCTCTGGGGCCTGCCGTTCTCAGGAAGAAGGCGAGCGCCAGCAAAACGCCGCCCACAAACCAGGGCTCAATCAGGCGCGATCGCAACCAGATCGACCAACCGTGCATTTCGTCGCTACTGTCAGGAGTGATGAAATCGAAGGCCAGGAAAGCCGCAGGAAGCGCAAGCAGGCAGAGCACCAGCCCCCAGACAAACACCCCATCCTGCGCCTTGGCGCGAGTACTCACGCCAGGCTCTGGCCGCAATGTGCGCCATGCCAGGACGGCCGCAATCAGCGCGAACGGCAAACCATATGTGCGCACAAACATCGGCAAGGAGCCGCAATGGCCCGTGATGGTGCGGTATCCCCATCCGTAACCCGTGCTACAGAATGGCGAGGCCCGGACAGAAACTTCCGGCGTAATAATATGCGATGCCAGACGCACGACCGCGTCACGCTCGCTCCACGGCCAGATCTCGCCCAGCAATGGCTGAACCTTTAACAGCGCGACATTTCCAAGAAACACCAGGCCAAGACCAAATCCCGCCAGCAGAACAACGCACACACCAAACGAGCGCACTTCTGAACTTTGCCATTTGGGAAGCGTCAATCCACTGCGCCAGCCTGCCCAAACCATGAGTAGCCCCCCAATCACGCTTGCGGCCACAAGCAGCCCCGCACGCAGCATGCCGGGCATACCTTGCAGCAGATACACTGCGCTCATCAGCACAAGGACCAACGCTGACACCCATGTAGCCATGCGCAGAAGCGGCTCTGGCGAATTACGGGTCAGCGCGGCCAGCACCAGAACCGCCATTGCCCACGGCGCAATCATGACAAAATGCACAGGGGTCGCCGCCAGGCCCACGCCAAGGATAAACGCCGCCCCAAGGGTTTTGATGTCCCATCTGGCTGTGCCTTGCATCAGGGCAGAGATGAAGATCAGAGGCAGCACCGGCGCCAGAAACCGCGTCATGTGCAGTGTGTAGAGCATGGGGTTGAGCGAATCGAACAACAGGCGCGATGAGAACGGATTGAGAGACAGCGACGCCATGCAGACGAAAGCCGTGCACGCGAAGGCACTTAACCGGTCAATGGATAGACCGCGCAGGGCGATATAGGTCAGCGCAATCATTCCGATGCGGCTGATCGCTAGGGTCACCCAGTAAATCAGCGTTAAGGTTCCACCAGCCTCAGGCCCGGGAGAAACCGTCAGAAAAATCAGGGGATGAAGGAACGCCGCCTCGTCATAATGCTGGGCGAGGAGCGGAAAATGCCCGCCGGCTCCGAGGCCATAGGTGGGCGAAAGGAATATCTCGTTGATGAACCAGATGCTGCCTTCGGCAACCGCATGGCCACGATCTATATGCAGCTGGAAAACAAGACTGGCGGCCAAAGCCAGAGCAGCAACGACCAGCCATCTCCAGACAGGCCGGCGCTCCTTGACCGGCGTTTTGCCGAACGAAATGCGCGCCGCATAGACGCCTGCGATAACGGCCAGCACCCCAACGATCCAGGCACCACTCTCATTGGGCGCCGCCAGCGTAATCAACCGCGTCACGGCGCCGATCATCAGCGCCCCCGGCACAACACCCGCAAACATCATCCAGGGCGTACTGACCAGGCCCTTGCCACCCCACAGTGGACGGATCACCAGCGCATAGCCGATCAGCGCGGCCAACCCGTTCCAGAAGACTACGCCCCCAACAGCCAGCAGCTGAACCGGCCCCGAAAACAAGGCAGACTGTCCATACCCGAAAGTCGAGAAGGGGGAGGATACGCGGACGCCATTCTGCAATCCAGCCCATGTCAGAATTGCAAGCAGCGCCCAGAGCCCCGCAAGACCCAGGGCTGCAAACGCAGCAAGCTGTCCGGGTGGACGCCCACTGCCGCCGGTCATGCCGGCTCCTGCTGCTTCGCGTTGATCGTGTCGATTACGTCAGCAACGACGCGCGGCGCCAGCACTGCCGCGCCGCCCAGCGCGCCTCCCGCAATCGTCAGCCCAATCAGCAATGCGCCAACCAGGCGAATAAGGCTTGCCCGTTCAGCTGCGCCTGCCTGCTCCCGCGCCAGGTCGCGCAAACGCTCCGGCAGCGCGCCCGCCTGTTCTGTAACGCGGATCAGGTCATCGAAGGCGGCTTGCGGCGTATTGCCGACACCGGACAAGGGCGTATCCGCCAGCGTGAAAATGAAGGTCTCGCCATCGGAGTGAAATTCACCGTGGATGACACGGCCGTTTTCAGCATGAGAGGTAGCAGGCATAGCGTCCCCAGATATAGATTCATCGCCCCATCGCGAAAAAATGTTCCAATAGCACAAGAGGTTATCCAAGTCTTGCATAAAGACCTGCCGATTGCGCCCCAGACGAGAAAAATCATGAGACATACCCCTTCGGCATGGCATAGGATTTGCACTCTGAGGACGAATTCGATGTTGGGGAGGAGGAACGCCTTTGGCTTTTCCTGCGGAAAGAATGTGGGAAAGCACGCAGCGCCTGGCGGCGCGCGCCATCGCGTTCGGGCTGGTCTCCGGTATGGGCCTGGCTCTCGATTACGGGCTTTTTCTTCTCATGGTAGAGGGCGGTCTTCGCCCGGGTTGGGCCAACCTCATTTCGGCAGGCGCGGCAGTGACCTTCGTATATTTTGCTTCCGTCAGGCGCATCTTCGCCTATGAGGGCAAATTCCTTGCCGGGCTATTTGCCCTGTATGCCATTTATCAGGTCGCTGCGGTCGCGGCCGCTTCCTTTGCGGTCGACCTTCTGGTGACCAGCGCTCATCTTTCTCCGGTCTGGAGCAAAAGCATTATCCTGCCCTTCACATTTGGCGCCAACTTTCTCTTCATGATCTGGCTGACGCGAGCAAAACAAACATGAACGAGCGCATTCTTCTTTTTATTCCGGCCTATAATTGCGCGCCCCAGATCCCGCGCGTGATCGCTCAGCTTACCCCCGAGGTAAGAGCTCTGATTTCCGAGACCATCATCGTCAACAATCGCAGCACCGACACCACCGAAGATGCGGCCCAGGCCGCACTTATCCAGAGCGGCGCGGCGGCCAAGATCCTTCGTAATGATGGCAATTATGGTCTGGGTGGTTCACACAAGGTCGCCTTCAATTATGCCCGGGCCAATGGCTTTGACTATTGTATTGTTCTGCACGGAGACGATCAGGGCAGTATTGCTGACCTTTTGCCCCACCTGAAAGCGGGCGCGCATCGCGAGGTGGACTGCCTGCTCGGCGCACGCTTCATTAAGGGATCACGCCTGAGCGGCTACTCTCCCTTTCGCACCTTCGGGAACCATGTGTTCAATCTGATCTATGCGATTGCTGCCGGCCGGACGATCCACGATCTTGGCTCTGGCCTCAATATCTATGATGTGCGCAAACTTGAGGATGCGTTTTACCTGAACTGCGCCAACGATCTGACGTTCAACTATCATATGCTGTTGCGCTCGATCTCTGCGGGCTGGCGCATCCGGTTCTTCCCCCTCGAATGGCGGGAAGATGATCAGTTGTCGAATGTTAAGCTTGTGCGTCAGGCTCTGCGGGTTCTCGGTATCGCCGCATCTTACGCCTTCAGGCGCCGCAGCTATATCGCCTCCGATTACTCACACCCGCCTGGGACAACGTATTCATCAACCGTAGTGTTCGATACGGCGGAGACGAAGGCATCATCATGAGCCCCGCCTCCACATCCTCAGTTCGCCTTCGGCGCAGCGTATGGGAGCGCATACGTCTCGCATTGATGGTCGTTGCCTTGGCAGCCCTGACATATCTCGTGGCGCAAATCATCTTTGCAATGACATCTGGAGCGTTTTCCCGGACTTCAGAGAATATCTGGGGTATCGCATTTGCAATGTTCATTTATCTGGGCGCGCATGGCTTTCGCATCTTGCGCCTTGGGATGCTGATAGGCGGCTGGCGGGTGGGCTTGCGCACAATCGCCTCCTTTCACCTCATGACTGCGGCGGTCGGATACACAGCGCCTCTGAAGCTGGGTGAACTCTATCGCGTCATAGAACTGACGAGCCTTGCCGGCAGCTTTGTACGGGCGGTATTGATCGTCTGGTGGGAGCGCGCGTTTGATGTGGCTGTCATTCTCATGATCCTTGCGTTCGCATTCGCGACGACACCCGCAAACGCGCACACCCCCTTCTATGCCATTGCCGCAGCCGCTGGTGCATTCATGCTGGGCACGGCTGTGGCTTTCTTCGTTGTGCCAGACAACTTCCGCCGCCTTTCACTCCTTATCATCCGCCGATATGACAGCCCTCGCTCCGTGGCTCTGCTCCGTGTGCTGCATACGGCACGCGACGCTATTCAGGAGGCACCGGGCCTTGTTGCCAACAAGTTGCCGTCTCTCATCACACTCACAGCCCTCATCTGGGCATGCGAAATCACCTGCTTTGCTATCTTGCTGCCGGCCGTTTCCGGTTCCATTGGCGCTGCCGCAGAGCACCTCATGAGCTTCCTCTCTACGATTACACTGGGGGAAACCTTGCTCAGCACTCTGGATAGTGAAAAGGGTGAGGCGCTCAATTATTTTGCCGCTACGCAAGTGCCCTTGGCGCTGCTCGGACTGGGCGCAGGTCTGGTTTACGCGGCTATGCGATGGAAACGAGGTACAGTATGAGCCCAAGCCTTGTTTATGATGATATCGCCGTGGCGGATCCAGCCTTGAAAGAGCTGCTGGGCGTCACGCATTTCGGGTCGCTGACCTTCCAGCGCCGCACGCGCAGCCACGCTATGGCGGAAATTGCCCACCGCGCTGGCGCTGGCTTCATTCACCTGCGAACCCCCGCAGACAGGGACACCCTCCTGGAACGGCTGCGTACGGACGAAGCAAACAGCCTCTTCCTGCACATTCCCGCTCATCTCGTGCCGGCCTGCACTGATGATGCGCTTGTGACCCTGCTGAAACAGATCACTTTCGCCCCGAGCAACCTGCACCTGCCCCTGGATGGAAACCCGCAGAAAGGTTGGGCTCTCCTGCGCGGCACATTGCTACGCCAGCTGCTGATGAAGGCTGGCAATGACACTCCGGGTGAGTTTTTTGAGACCTATGGAGACGCGCTCGTAGAGGTACGTGATCGCCTGTCACTACTCGACATAAGTGATGAGCGCACCTTGCTCGATTACCTCTCTGGCCAGCTGGATGCGCGCCACTTCAACGCGATCGCACGGGATGACTATATCGTCACCAAGCGCTCAACCGACCGCGCAAAGCTGAAGCGCGAGTTCGACTTCTATCAGGCCGTCCCGCCGAGAATGCGCATGTTCCTGGTGCAGCCATTTGATTTTGAAGATGACGGCCACACAGCCAGCTATCGCATGGAGCGCCTTTCTGTTCCGGACATGGCGTTGCAATGGGTGCACGGCGCATTCCAGCCTCACGAGTTCGAGCGGTTCTTGAGGCACATGTTCTATTTCCTCGAAAACCGTCCCGCAAAGCAGGTTACGCGCCCCGATGCGGTTGCCGCGCAGGATGAGCTCTATTTGCGAAAAGTCAGGGATCGCATCACTCAGTTCAAGACACTGCCCGCCTATGGCGACCTCGCGCCCCTGCTGGAGCGCGCCTGTGGGGGCATCGACGCGTTGCTCCAGCGCTATCTCGATATGTTCGCCAAAGCGCGCACGCATCTGCCAACGGATCGTCTCGTCATTGGCCACGGCGATCCCTGCTTTTCGAATATCCTTTATTCCAAGACCAACCAGTATCTGAAACTGATTGATCCGCGCGGCGCTGAAAACGATTCTGATCTGTACACAGATCCACTTTATGATGTTGCTAAACTCTCACACTCCATTCTTGGGCAGTATGATTTCATCAATCAGGGAAAATTCGACATTGCCGTGGACGAAGGCCTGCATCCAAGACTGAGATTTGAAGCACCGCCAGCCGCCTGGGCCGCACCGATGTTCATCGAGCAGCTGAAAGCAGCAGGCTATGATCCAAAAATGGTAAGGCTGTGCGAGGCATCCCTGTTTATCAGCATGCTGCCACTGCATATAGATCAACCGCGCAAAGTGCTGGGCTTCGCTGTACGCGCGGCTGCCATTCTCGATGAACTGGTTACGGCAAAGTATGGGACAAAACTATGATCCGACGTGAAAACTGCATCGTCATGGATGTCGACGGCACGCTCTGCGAAAAAAGAGCGCCTGATCAGACCTATGATGAGGTCGCCCCAAACGCTGAGGTGATCGCGCGGCTGCGCGAGTATCGGGCAGCCGGCTTCTACGTCATTCTCGCGACAGCCAGAAACATGAACACCTATTCCGGCAATATCGGCCTGATCACTGCCAACACAGCCAAAACGCTGATGACCTGGCTCGACAAGCATGATGTTCCGTATGATGAGTTATATGTAGGAAAACCGTGGGCTGGCAAAGGTGGCTTCTATGTCGATGACAAGGCCATACGGCCTGACGAGTTCATGAAGCTGAGCTATGACGAAGTGCTCGGATTGATCGGAGGGGCGGATTGATGACCGAAGTCATCATCACGATGGCCGGTTTCGGCCGCCGGTTTCTCGACGCCGGTTATACGGTACCGAAGTATCGCATTATGGCGCATGGACGCTCCCTGTTCGCATGGTCCATGCTGAGCCTGCAAAGCTTTACCCAGGCTGGCGCGCGCTTCACCTTTGTTGTGCGCGGCGCAGATCACAGCGCAGACTTCATCCGTGAGGAAGCCGCCGCGCTAGGCATTGCCCATGTCTCGATCGTCGAACTGGACGCCCCCACGGACGGCCAGGCAACAACGGCGATGCTGGCACGGGACGCGCTTGCAGATCGCGACGCAGAAATGCTGATCTACAATATCGATACCTTCGTACACCCCGACGCTCTGCCCGTTTCAGCCGTGCGCGGTGACGGATGGATCCCCTGTTTCGACGCCCCAGGGGACGCCTGGAGCTTTGCTGCCGCCGATGCAACAGGCCGCATATCCGAAGTGCGCGAGAAGAAACGCATTTCTCCGCATGCGACTGTCGGGCTGTACTGGTTTTCTTCTTTCAACCGGTTTTCCGATGCTTATACGGAGCATTACTCCGATCCGGGAAACCTCGAGAAGGGTGAGCGCTATGTGGCACCAATCTATAATACCCTCATTGCCCAGGGCAGCGCCGTCTTTGTTCATGAGGTGCCCGCTAGCGCAGTGATTGCGCTTGGCACGCCCGCTGATGTTGAGGCATTCCTTCACAGCCTGCCGCCACCGCTCACACGCAATAAATATGTGTCCTAAACGGCATTTTCTGCTAATATTGCAACATGAAATCAGTCCTTGATGATATTGGGAAACGCCTGCTCCTGGCCATTCAATTGGAGGGCAGGATAACAAACCAGGATTTGGCAGACCGCGTTGGCGTGTCGCCCAGCCCATGCCTTCAAAGACGCAAGCGCCTTGAAGATACTGGCGTTATAAATGGCTGCGAAACACGGATTGATCTGACCAAGGTCTGTCAGTTCACTTAGGTCATTTCCGAAATACCCCTCTCTCCTGCGGCCCGGATTTCAGTCTGATCTTCACTCCTCGTATCAGTTACGATGAGCCAGAAACCCTCCTTAAGCAATTTCGCCAATCTGTCTCACACTCGCTGACGGGGAACAGTCGCCAGAATAGCGAGCGGGATGATCGCCGCTGTCGCTTGCAACCTTTTTTTGTAGTCCAGACATTTTTGTACTCCCCTGCGTTATTCCTCACCTTGCTCATAGCTCTCACGCGCCTGTGTTCCAGTGAGTTCGGGTCGATAAAATCGATCTGCACAGCATTTGTTTTCATGGCAGCAGATTTACTGTTTCTCCGGGACTTTGTTCCCGAATATACTTCATGCTTGAGGGGACTGAGTTTTCTTCCAAAGGGTCAGGGAGCCCGCCACAAGGCCAAATCAGAACTTCAACTCGCTGTTTAGATAATACGTCCCCAGATCAACCCTGCCGGAAAGTTCGCTTGGATGAGAGCGCTTTTTTCAGTCAGGCAGGCTAGAATTTCGTCAGCCGCCTTTGAAAACATTTGGCTTGTCTTCATGGAAACACTGCTCTGCGCGAGCCGCTTCGCCCTCCATCGCATGGCAAGGGCGAGCAGCCAAGCAGGGGTGGCTACTGATACGAGTTGACAGGATTATGGATGAGCGTGTCCTCTCGACGCCGTCGATCAGGATTACAGTGTCAACATATGACTCAAGGCGCTGGGGCGCCAGCGCTCCAGCAGAAAGGCCGCCCCTGTCATGCGCGCAAGGATCTTCATGGGCCTCTCTCCTGGGGACTCTGGCAGGGCCGGCTTACAGGGCTCCGAACTCGGCCCTGAGTTTCTGTTTGTCGATCTTTCCGGTGGCCGCCAGTGGCATGGATGGCAGGCGGGTCACGGTATCGGGTATCCACCAGCTGGCTACCTTCCCCTCCAGCGGGGCCAGGAGCGCCGTGTCGTCCACCGTCTGCTGGCCGCGAAGTTCGACGATCAGATGCGGGCGCTCGCCCCATTTGGGGTGGGGTTGGCCGATGACTGCCGCAAGCGATACTTCAGGCAGGGCACAGATGATCGCTTCAATCTCTGCCGGGTTGATCCATTCCCCGCCTGACTTGATAAGATCCTTGGCGCGGCCGGTGATGATCAGGTGGCCCTGTGCGTCGATCCGCGCCAGATCTCCGGTCGGAAACCATCCATCCTGGCCGGCAGCTGGCTGCTCATGTCCCAGATAATGTCCGACAACGGAGGGACCACGAACCTGGAGATGGCCTTCCACGCCTCGTTGTTGC
Organism: Hyphomonas sp.; assembly: GCA_046293975.1. Taxonomy (GTDB): domain Bacteria; phylum Pseudomonadota; class Alphaproteobacteria; order Caulobacterales; family Hyphomonadaceae; genus Hyphomonas. Next base: position 34,532 of record JBKBIZ010000017.1, read on the forward strand.
GGGAGAGCCTCACCGCGGGCGTCGGTCAGGAGGAGATCCATTCCGATGGCGGGGCGGCCCGAGATTTCAGGGGATCGCGCAGGTGCATCAGGCGGCATGATTACCCCGAGCGGAGAAAGTTCCGTCATCCCCCAGCTTGTCTGGACTATGACCCCGAGATCCCGCTCAAGCCGCGCCATTAGGGCGGGCGGCATAGGCGCGCCGCCGACAATGATCCGCTTCAGGGAGGGAAGCCGGGTTCCCGTGTCGTCGAGATACTCTATCAGCCCGAGCCAGACGGTCGGCACGCCAACAGCGACGGTGACGTTCTCTTCCGTGATAAGGCGGGCCAGGCTCACGCCATCACTCCGGCGGCCAGGAAGAACCAGTTTTGCGCCAACGGCCGGCGCGGCAAACGGCAGGCCCCAGGCATTTGCATGGAACATCGGCACAACAGCAAGAACAGTGTCTTGCGCGGTGATCGCCATGACATCGGCCTGTAGGGCACGCAGCGTGTGCAGATAGCTGGAGCGGTGGGTATAGGCGACCCCTTTGGGAGCGCCGGTTGTGCCAGACGTAAAGCACAGCCCGGAAAGGGTTGTTTCAGGAAAATCGCTCCAGGCAACCGGCGCGCCGGGACATTCCGCCAGCAGCCGCTCCAGAGAGGCGACCGCTGCCCGCCCATCGGTAAACTTTTCCTCTGCCTCAGAAGCATTGATGACCAGTATCTCCTCAATGCAGGGTGCCATATCCGCAACCTGCCTTGCCAGTGCAACCAGGTCACCATCCGCGATCACAATGCGCGCGGCAGACTGGGCCGCCATCGCGGCCAGGTGCTCTGCGGTCAGGCGCGGGTTCAGCGTGTGGCACACAGCCCCCATTCCCATGATGCCATACCAGGCCTCCACATGGGCCCGCGTGTTCCAGGCAAGTGTCGCCACCCGGTCCCCGGGTTGTATTCCCCGGGCCGACAGAAGCGCAGAGACAGCCCGGCAACGTGCCTCCAGCGCTGCATAACCAATCCGGTCACTGGCGGCGCCAGGCAAATCACCGGCGGTAACAAGCTCCGTATCCGGATGCCATTTAGCAGCATGGATCAGGAATTTTTCAAGCGTCAGATCATAATCCTGCATGCTGGCCGTATTCATGGGCAGCCATTTCCTGCTGCCGGAATAACGGGCGCCTTCACTCCAATGTTCCAACTCCAGAGTTGCGATCCTTCCGCGCGCTGGCGGCACATCACTGTTTCGTGCAGCGCAAACATGCCTGGATCGAGATTGTTCCCCGGGCGGACCGACCCGGCAAAAGTCATATGTGATTTGCCCTCGTCATAGGGGCGCCAATCCGGGGCGTCCGGGGCGGACGGACGGTTATGCCGCACAAACGACACCCAATAGGCAAGCATCGCATCAGACAAGGCCTGCTCCTCTTCTGTCTGGGGTATCGCCGGCCAGGCGGGCGGCGTACGGGCGATGTTTCCGAAAGCGTAGGGAATCTCGGCAGCATGGAACCCCTTCAGATCCAGCGCGGACGCCGCCGGATATGTGTGGTCGAAATGATAGAGATGGGCCGCTTCCCCAATGGCCGCCTGATCCTGCACGAGCCGCGTCGCTGTCCAGCCATAGAGAGCGTCGCGCGGCGCGGAGAGGGCCGCCTCTTGAAGGTCCGAAGACGGATAAAGCCGGAGATACTCTTCAGCCAGGTCACCATACCGCTCACGGATGGCATCCTCATAAGTCGCGGCACTCTCCGGCACCGGCAGCATCAGGAAGCGCATGGACCGGATTTCCCCACTGTTGAAGCCGGCAAGGATCGGAACGCGCGCCTGCTCGCCGGCATCAAACGTATCCACGAGCTGCCGCGTCAAAACCTTGCCATCGATGGTCCCCCAGGGCACAAACCCCGCTGCCGCCGCACCGGACGTCAGATCCTCAGCCTCCATCGCGCGAAGACCGGCGAGGCTGCCTGCGCCGGTAGCCTGGGCAACATAGCGGCCCACATCCTCTGCTGCAAAATGGCCGTGACGGGCTGCCTTCAACTCAGGCGTCGGGATGAGATAAGCGCTCTGGGCGATCGCCTTGTGAAACAGGCCGCGCGCGTCCGGCGCCGCCATGAGATACATCACGCTCAGCGCCCCGGCCGACTCACCCGCAAGGGTGACATTGCCGGCATCGCCGCCAAAGGCTTCGATATGCCGCTGAACCCAGCGCAGGGCCTCGATCTGGTCGAGCAGGCCGTAATTGCCAGATATACCTTCCGGCGACTCTGCACTGAGCTCGGGGTGCGCGAGATAGCCAAGTACGCCAAGCCGGTAGTTGATCGACACCAGGATCACGCCAGCCTCGGCCAGTTTGGTCCCGTCATAGAGGGGTTCACCCGCATGGCCCGCTGTCAGCGACCCGCCATGAATCCACACCATGACCGGCGCCGATGCGGCGTTCGCGGGCGCCCAGATGTTGAGCGTCAGGCAGTCCTCGCTTATCGCCTCAGGCGGATTGGCGTAGATGCTGCCATCCCTTGGGCGCGGCTGGACGCAGGCCGGTCCGAAATCAGCGGCCACAAACGCCGCGTCAAACGGCGCGGCAGGTACGGGTGGCTTCCAGCGAAGATCCCCGACAGGGGCGTCTGCATACGGAATACCCTTGAAGACATGGACATCCCCCGCGACTTCTCCGGTAATGGTGCCAACGTCAGTGTTGGCAATGGGGGTGCTGGACGTTTGGGTTGCACATGCTGCCAGGAAAGCGGCAGCACATGCCGCCAGAAAAGATACGCTTCGTTTCATGCTTTGGCCTTCTTTGCTTCTTCCTTCCGGATGGCGCGGGCCAGACAGAGGAACAGGATGACCGCCACGCCATAAAACGGCGTAAGCGTGTAGAATGCGAGTTGGAGTGAGTTATCCGGATTGGTTTCGCGGAACATATCGCTGGCCATGCCGAGATATGTCGGCCCCAGGCCAAGGCCGATCAGGTTCATGATCAGCAGCAGAAGCGCGCCGGCAAGCACGCGCTGATCCGGGCGGACTTCTTCCTGCACCAGTGTGACGGCTGGCGAGAGATAGAAATAGTTGAAGAAGGTGGGGCCGATCAGGAATAGAAGCGCGAGCGGCCAGCCGGGCGCCCAGACGAAGCCGAGAAAGAAGGGCACGGCGGCCGCGAGCCCGATAGCCGGCACGAGGGCATAGGCAACTTTTGAGGTCTGGCCAAATCTGTCGACCAGCCAGCCGGACGCATACATGCCCGCCGCGACACCGACCCCCAGCAGGATCGAATAATACAGCGCGAGCTCCTGGAGCGTCATGCCTTTCTCCCGCATCAGGAAGAGCGTGGTGAAGTTCAGCGTGGCATAAGTTACAAACTGGATGGCACCGCTCGCCAGGGCGGTCAGGATCAGGACCGGCCGGGTAAAGAACATTCCCATCGTGTTCCAGAATCCGGTGCCGGCAGAAGGCACGTGTCCCGCAGATGGCTCCAGGACTGGCGGAGGCGCAGGCGTATCCAGCCTGCCTTTTTCCGGTTCCGGCACGAAGAAATAAACAAAGACGGCCGTGATCATGCCGACGACGCCGAGTGAGATGAACGCAATACGCCAGTCGAAAGCCGCTGCGATCGACGCGCCGAAAGCCACGCCGAGCGCCATGCCGATGGGCGGCCCGAAATTGAACAGGGCAAGCGCCGTTCCGCGCCGTCCCGGCGGGAAATAATCGGAAATGATAGCATAAGAGGGTGGCACGCCGCCTGCCTCCCCCACACCGACCGCCAGACGGCCGGCCACGAGCTGGGGATAGCTGCGCGCAAGACCACAGAAGAGCGTTGCCGCGCTCCAGATGGCGCAGGCGGCCGACAGTACTTTTACCCTGTTCGTTCGGTCGGCGATCCAGGCGACCGGAATACCCAGAATGCAGTAGACAAGCGCGAAATAAAGCCCCGTGATCCGACCAAGCTGGCCATCGGTGATACCGAGCTCATCCTGAATGGGCTTGGCAAGAATGGAAATGATCTGCCGGTCCAGGAAGTTCAGGACATAGACAAAACACAAGATGGCGAGGACGAACCAGGCCTTCCCATCCGGCCGCGCATAGGGCGCGACCGGCGGGACAGCGGTTCCGGGCGGGGAGGCGGCCTGTACCGCGCTGTCTGGGCCAGACATCGGCTCAGAACTCGTAGCTTAGGCGAACGCCGACCGTCCGGGGACGGAGCCTTGCATACCGGCCGTCCAGGAAAGCCTCCGGGTGGACATAGGTGATGGATTTATCGTCGAAGAGGTTCTCGACATAGCCTGTCGCCTTCCAGTTCTCCCGGTCGATTCCGGCCTGCAGATTCACCAGTGTGTAAGCTTCTGTGAAATCATAGGTGGGGTTCACCACGGTCGGCTGGCCGGGCACGTTCGGAAAGAGGCCCGGAAAGTCCCCGACATAGGCCGCGGTGGCAGTGACAAAGGCATCGGTCGACGGCCCGATCTTCCAGTCATATCGCGCCGTGGCTGAGCCCTGCAGGGTCGGGAAGGAGAGCTGGATCCCCTGCTCTGCCCCCGAGATTGCCGCTTCTGCGGCGGTCAGTTCGGTGACCTCGGTATCGTTGAGCGAGCCGTTCAGAAAGAAGCTCAGACCTTCGCCCGGGAAGGCTGCAATTTCGAACTCCAGGCCCTGGCTGACCGCGGCGCCGATATTGGTGGCAAACTGAACCTGGTCTGACAGGCGGTTGGCCTGCACCTGGATGTCTTCCCAGTTGATGTAATAGGCGGCAAGATTGGTTGTCAGCAGGCCGTTCAGCCAGGTGCCTTTCACGCCGATTTCATAATTGGTCAGCGTATCGGACTCGGCGCCATCGGGAATGACGAGGTCGTTCGGATTAATGACGCTGACCGCGCCGGCCCGAGCGTTGGACACGGGCGAACGGAAGCCCGTCGATATCGACGCATAGGTCGTGAGATTCTCGATCGGCTTGTAGGAGGCGCTGAGCTTGTAGGAAACTTTGTCGGAGTTGACTTTGAGCCCCTCAGCCGCAGCAACCGGCGTGATCGTAAGCGGGATATTTGTCAGGCCGAGCAGCGCTGCGGTGAGATAGTTGCTGTTGTAGCCGCCCGCATTGGTGAAGCCCTGCACTGAGGTGTCGGTGTAGCGCAGACCGCCGGTCATCCAGAACTGGTCGGAGAAGCGATAGGTCAGTTCCCCGAACGCGGCTATCTCGATCGAGTCGAAATAGCTGGTGAAGCGCTGATAGTATTCGTCGGGCAGGCCCGTCAGGCCGCGCGCATCCAGGAATGCCTGAGACGCGCGATACTCATAATCGACATCGCGGCGTTTATTGAAATAAAAGCCCCCGACGATCCAGTCCCAGTTGCCGCCTCCGGTCGAAGCAAGCCGCACCTCCTGAACGAAGATGTCATCATACCCCACGGCGTCGAGACCGAAGGGGATCGCCTGCCCGAACGTGCCAGCAAGGTCGACCACAAACAGACCCGCGATATCGGAATAGGTCGACGAGCTCGTGAAGTTCGCAAAGCCGAGATCATAGTCGAGTGAGAAGTTGTAGCTTGTGAAGTCGGACTGGAAGAGGTCCGGGCGGTCGGTGAAGCGGACGAAGTCGCCGCGATCGGGATTGATCAGCCCGGAATCGTCCGGCTTGCTGTTCTCATGGATAACCATGAGCTGGAGATCGAGCGCGCTGGTCGGCTCCCAGCGGAGAACGGCCCGTCCGCCTATGGATGATATTGAGTTGGCGCCCTCAATCCCGGTACCGGCATTATCGACCCAGCCCTCCTCGTCCCGGTAGAAGCCGACAACACGGAGCGCCATCTTGTCCTTGATAAGCGGCATGTTGACCATGCCGTTATAGCGCTGGCGAAATGCATCACCATCCGTCAAACCGTAATCGACGAGCGCGGAAGCTTCAAATTCGCTGGCGTTCGGTTTTTTCGTCAGGATACGGACGGCGCCTGCCAGCGAGTTCGCGCCAAACAGGGTGCCCTGCGGGCCGCGCAGGATCTCGACCCGTTCCACATCGTAGAGTGTGGGATCGAGGATGGTCGAGTTCCCGTTGGCGGAAATCGGCAGTTCATCGATGTAGATGGCGGTGGCTGCCTGAAGATTTGCACCATACCCGTTTGTTGCGATGCCGCGCGAGGTGAAGTTGTTGAAGTTCGCGGTTGGCTGGTTCAGCACGACGCCAGGCGTTTCCCGGGCGAGGCCTTCATAGCTGACGATCCCCTTCTCGGTGAGCGCTTCCTGCTGAAACGCCGTCACACTGAGGGGGACGTCCTGAAGGCTTTCCTCCCGCCGGGTGGCCGTAACCACGACCTTATCGAGACTCCGTACGGCCTCCTGGCTTTCTGGCCGCGCCGGCGCAGGATCGGCCTCCTGGGCACTGGCAGCGCCGAGCACGGAAAGAAGGGCCGCCGCACTCGCGGAAGCGACAAATCTGATCTTCATGATGATCCTCCCAAAGACGCCTCCTTGCTGGGGCGCTTGGGAGTTTGGTGATCCATTCCGGTCGCTCTGTCAATATTCACTCACGGGTGAGTGAATATTATTTTCGGGACGATACCGTGCCTCCGTCAGACGGGCATGAGAGACAACGCTGTCAGCAAAAGGCCTGCGCCCCGCCTGTCCGCAGACGGCCGTGGCAGCAGATCCAGCCGTCGCCCTCAGCTACGGGAGGCGGCCGACTGTTTACAGATATCAATGAAGCCCGCCGCCATGAACCGGGCCATGCGTTCTTTCACGGCGGCGAAGTCGTCGGACTTGCACAGGCCGCCTGACAAGCGGTCGATCCGGCCTGTCCGGGCCAGCGTAAGCATCAGTCCGCCGGTGACGAAATGATAGCCCCAGAAAAGATCCACATCATCGCAGCCCGGCAGGGCTTGCTTCAGGATGCCCACCAGGCGCAGAACCAGCTCGTCGAAATGTTCATCGAACATCTCGGCGCCGAGCGGGGTATTTGCCACCTGCGCGCCGAGGCTCGCGAAATTCTGCCAGCCCTCTCCGCCCTGAATGTAGAGATCGAGGTCGGTATCAAGAAACGCCCGCAGCGCGCCCTCAACCGTGGGCTTTCCCCCGCAGGCGGCTTCGTATTCATCCAGGGCCTTCATGCGCAGCGACCGGGTCACTTCGGCGCGCCGCTTGAACACCTCGTCGAACAGCTCCCGCTTGTCCGTAAAGTAGTAGTTCAGCAGGCTGTGGTGAACGCCAACGCGCTTGGCGACGTCCCGAAGCGTCACGCCGTGCAGGCCATTTATCGAAAACAGATACTCAGCGGCATCGAGAATCTGTTCCGTCATCTCCGCCCTCTGCTCGGCCTTCTTGGACCTTTTCGGCGGTTTTTTTGTTTCGGTGGTCATGCCTTCTCCGGCGTCAGTTCAGTAGCAACAGGGGCCGCCCGGCTATCTGGCCAGCAGGGCTTGGTCTGCACATATCAGATTTCTCCGGCTGATGACCAACGTAGTTCAGATTGTTTACAGCCGTATTGGCCATTCTCTAGTTATACAGAGAGTAACATCCACATCCACTAGAAGGCGCCCGGCAGGCGTGAGCCCATATCGCACCTCTCGGTGCAGGCTCCCCTTTCCTTTCAGGTCGACGCACCGTTTTTGAAAACGATTGACCGCAGGAAAACCCAATCCTCGCAACTGTCCATTGCGCTGTCAGACGGTTCTCGATGTCATACGCAAACGTTGCTGCCCCATCCGGCGTCAGGTTCCCATTCGCGTCATAGGTCAGGCTGGTCCTGATATCGATGTTTCTCTGAAAATTGAACTGGTTGCCTGAAGACAAATGGACTGAGGCGAATTTCTGGAGACTTCACTTGCAGATTTGTGAAGATGGCTGACACTATGCCATAATCCGCATCAGGTTATGAGCAAGCGCGTCCGCAACTGCCGCTGCCACCAATGCCCATCACCAAGCACAGAATATAAAAGGCCAACGGTCTGACAGGGCTGGCATGTCCAGGCCTTCAGCCCACCTTCGGACAACCCGCCAGTAAAGGTATCTCATGACGAAAACCGACACATCTGCATCCCACACCATGTTCATCGAAATTTCCGGAGCCGGCCTGGCGGAGGTCGATGGCCTCTATGTTCCCTCCACCGCGCCGCCCGCCGAATCCGAATCCGGCACCCTGTCCAGCCCGGGCTTCTGGAATGGCAAACCCGCCTGGGACCGTGCCGACGGCAAGGCCGCGCGCAGCCCTGCAATCTCCTATTCCAACAGCTACAAGTCGTGGCGCATTTCGCGGCTGGATGGTCATCTGGCCTATGAAATCACCTGCGACGACGGGCTGCCGCCTGCCGGCCGCCCCTGGAACGTCTACAAGATGGGCGTGGCACCCGCGCCGTCCGTGACGCTGCACCATTGCGATCCGCGCCTGCCCACCCCGCAGCCGAACATCGTCTACATTCTCGGCGGTCCCGGCGCTGGCAAGGGCACGATGTGCGAACTGGCCAACATCCAGCTGGGATGGACCCACCTGTCCACCGGTGATCTGCTGCGCGCCGAACTGAAAGCCGGTAGCCCGAGAACCGCACTGATCAAGTCATACATCGATGCCGGCAAACTGGTGCCCGACGAAATCGTGGTCGGACTGCTCAAGGATGCCATCGAAAACACGATCCGCCACACCGGCAATATCAATTTTCTAATCGACGGTTTCCCGCGCGCTTTCAGCAATATGGATGCCTGGTACAAGGTATTTGGCGATGATGGCGACTTGCCAAAGATGATCTATTTTGAATGCCCGCTTGAGGTGCTGACCCAGCGCATTCTTGGCCGCGCGCAATATTCGGGCCGCAGCGACGACAATGTCGAAAGCATGAAACAGCGCTTTGACACTTTCAAAGCCGAGACCCTGCCAATCGTCGAGCATTTCAAAGCCCAGGGCAAATGCGTCGAAATCGACACCAGTCAGGATCGCCAGACGGTGTATGCCCTGCTCCGCGCGCAGCTGGCCGATCAGACCGACAGCGACCGTCTGGCGCGTCCGCTCAGCGAGGAAGCCGAGATGTTGCTG
>JBKBIZ010000180.1:0-894 GCA_046293975.1 Hyphomonas sp.
AACGCCATGACGGATAACGGCTCCCCCTATCGTATCGAGGTGCGCGACCTCAGCCTGGCCTATGGCAATCTGAGCGTGCTCAAGGCCCTGTCGCTGCCCATCGAGCGCGGCAAGATCACCGTGCTGGCCGGGCCCAATGGCTGCGGCAAGTCCACCCTGCTGCGCGCCATAAGGCGGCTGCACAAGCCCGCCAGCGGGCAGATCCTGCTCGAGGAAGTCGATATCGCCGGGCTCGGCGACAAGGCCCTGGCCCGCCAGATCGCCGCCGAGGAGCGCGTGGCGATCCTGTGGGCGATGGGCGTCACGCAGCAGTGCGGCGGCAGCGATACCAGCGCCGCCATCAGCAACCTGCTGCTGATCACCGGGAACTTCGGCCGGACCGGGACCGGGGGCTTCCCGCTGCGTGGTCACAACAACGTGCAGGGCGCCAGCGACATGGGCGCCATGCCCGATCAGGTCAGCGGGTACCAGCCGGTCGGTGACGATCTGGTCGTGCAGCGCCACCAGCGCGAGTGGGGCGTCACGCTGCGCCCGGAACGCGGCCTGGACAACACCCAGATGCTCGACGCGGCCATCCAGGGCAAGTTGAAGGCCATGTGGATCACGGGTGAGGAGATGAGCCTGACCGACGCGAACGCCAACCACCTGGCGCAGGGCTTCGAGGCGCTGGAATTCCTGGTGGTGCAGGACCTGTACTTCACGAACACGGCCCGCTACGCGGACGTGGTGTTCCCGGCCGCCGCGTCGCTGGAGAAGGAAGGCACGTTCACGAACACCGAGCGCCGCATCCAGCGTCTGTACGAGGTCATGCCGCCCCTGAAGGGCACGAAACCCGACTGGCAGATCTACCAGGGCGTCGCGCAGCGCATGGGAGCCGACTGGAAGTACAGCCAC
>JBKBIZ010000181.1:0-891 GCA_046293975.1 Hyphomonas sp.
GACTTGGACGATTATCGCCCAAAGCACTGGGTTCCCGCTTTCGCGGGGATGAGCGGAATGAGAATCAACGGTCCCAGTCGCCCACAGCGGCCTGCCACAGGGTCAGGGCGGCGATGGCGGCGGTGTCGGCCCGCAGGATGCGCGGGCCCAGCGACACGGCGGTAGTGAAGGGCAGGGCCCGCAGGCGATCGCGCTCTTCCGGCGAGAAGCCGCCCTCGGGGCCGATCAGGATGGACCAGGGGCCTTCTCCGGCGTCGCGCAAGGCGGACCCCGCCGGGGCGCCGCCGGTCTCGTCGCAGAACATAAGCCGGCGGCCGGGCTCCCAGCCGTCCAGCAGGGCGTCCAGCTTCACCGGGTCGTCGACCGGGGGCGTGTCCAGGCGCCCGGTCTGTTCGGCGGCCTCCTCGGCGATGGCGTCCAGCCGGTCCAGGCGGATACGGTCGGCGTTGGTGCGTTTGGTCAGGACCAGCCGCACCCGGCGTGCGCCCAGCTCGGCGGCCTTTTCGACGATGGTCTCGACCCGGGCCTTCTTCACCACGGCGACGATCAACTCCAGATCGGGACCATAGATCTGGGGGCGCGCCTGTTCCTCGGCGCGCAGGATGACGCCCTTCTTCAGCACTTCGGCGATGGTGCAGCGCCACTCGCCGTCGCGGCCGTTGAAGACCAACAGTTCGTCCCCGAGCTTCAGCCGCATGACCTGGGTCAGATAGCGGGACTGGTCGAGGGTGGGGGCGACGGGGGCGGCGGCTTTCAGCTCGCCCTTCAGATGTAAACGTATCATCGGCTCAATAGTGATAGCGGCATTGGATGATTTCCAAGCCGGTTTCGGTCATGCGGTAAACGAGGCGATGTTCCTGGTTGATGCGTCTGGACCACCATCCCTTCAGG
>JBKBIZ010000182.1:0-881 GCA_046293975.1 Hyphomonas sp.
TTGTCCTCAGGCGCATACATTCCATAGTGGAACACCTGGTGGCCCATGGGCTCAGCGACGGCGGTCAAGGCGGTGTGCACCGTCTCGCTCTTTGCGGCCTGGCTGTTTTCAATGATGAGCGCGATCTTCATGGGGGGATCCTTTTGGGCGGTTGCGGACGCTGCCGACAATATCAGCAATGGCTGGCCTTCCGGTGCGGCGGGGCGACGAGCCTGTGTTTCGGTTATGGTCTAAGCGTTTGCATCGGTATATGACACCGGTTACCAACACAGACAAGCCGGGTCCGTTCCGGCGCCTGAAATAGATCTGAGAGGAAACGTGCCTGTCATGAGCAATCCATTCGACCTGACCGGCAAGGTCGCCCTGGTCACCGGCGGCAATGTGGGCCTGGGTCAGGGCATCGCCCTGGCCCTGGCCGAGGCCGGCGCCGACATCGTCTCGGTCGCCCTGTCGGATTCCGACGACACCGTCGCCAAGGTTCAGGCCCTGGGCCGTCGCGCCCACGCAATCAGCGCCGACCTGACCTCGATCGAGCCGGTCGGACGGGTGGTCGAGGAAGCCCTGGCGGCCATGGGCCGGATCGACATCCTGGTGAACAACGCCGGGCTGGGCGGCTACGGCGAGTTCAGCACCCAGCCGCCCGCCGAGATCGACCGCATGATCGCCGTGAACATCGGCGCCCTGACCGGCCTGACCCGCGCGTTCCTGCCGGACATGCTGGCGCGCGGGCGCGGGCGCGTGCTGAACGTCGCCAGTACCGCCGCGTTCCAGCCGGGACCCATGATGGCCGTGTACTACGCCACCAAGGCGTACGTCCTGAGCTTCAGCGAGGCCATTGCCGAGGAGGTCGCGGGCAGTGGAGTGTCCGTCACGGCGCTGTG
>JBKBIZ010000183.1:0-879 GCA_046293975.1 Hyphomonas sp.
ACCCTGACGGGTTCGGTCGGCTACGAGACCCTGGACGGCCTCGACGTCGACGCCTGGTCGGTCGCCGCGGACGCCGCCTACTTCGTCACCCCCGCCCTGCGCGTGAACGGCGGCCTGGGCTGGAGCACCATCGACTTCGGCGGTAGCGACAACCTGGACAGCTGGTCGGCCAACGTCGGCGGCGAATACCAGATCGCCAGCACCCCGTTCAGCGTCGTCGCCAACTACGGCTACAGCGAACTGGAAGACGTCGACCTGTCGATCAACACCCTGACCGTCGGCTTCCGCTACTCGTTCGGCGGCGACCTGCAAGCCCGCTCGCGCGCCGGCGCCGACCTGGGCCGCACCGCTGCCAGCGTCGGTTCGATCACCTCGATCTTCGCCGCCCCGATGGTCCCGTAAGACCGGAGCAACCTGATTGATCCGGAAAGGCCCCGGCGGAGCGATCCGCCGGGGCTTTTTGCTGTCTGCGGAGTCCGCACGCGAAAAAGGCCCGGGGGGTTCCACATCCCCGGGCCTCTCCCGTTTCGACGACTGCAGGAACTCAGTTGCCGATATGCACCTCGCCGCCGCCCATGATGGCGCGGCTGACCGAGCCGGTGGCGCGGGCGATGCGGACATCCCCGCCGCCGGCGATGGAGACGTCCACGTCGCGAGCGACGCCGCGGAAGTTCACGTCCCCCGAACCGGCGATGTTGACCTCGACGTTCGGCGAATTCCCGCCGCGCACGTCCACGTCGCCGGAACCGCCGATGTTCACCTCGATAGGCCCATCGACCCGCGACACGATCACGTCGCCCGAGCCGCCGATATTGACCTCAGCGTTGCGCGTGGCGCCCGCCATCACCGAGCCCGATCCGCCGATGGAGATTTCCAGCG
>JBKBIZ010000184.1:0-877 GCA_046293975.1 Hyphomonas sp.
TTCGGCTTCAGGAAACCGACCCCCATGATGATCAGCGAAATCGCCAGATAGAAGACGTTCACGCCCGCCATGTCGCGCGTGGTTTCGATCTTGTAGTCGGCGGTCGGAATGACGGCCGGCAGGGTCGAGGTCGCCGGCAGGTTCTGGATGGCGATGCCGTTCTCGGCGGGTTCGAAGCTGTACTTCTGGCCATCGATGACGATCGCGACTTCGCGAGCTGCGCCGCGGCCTTCAGCGTCGATCTGATAGGTCTGGCCGGCGTAGGTCAGGGTTTCCGTGGCGGGACGGCCCTCGAAGGCCATCATGCCGTGACCGGCGACCAGCAACAGGGCGCCGAAAGCGACGGCCTTGCGCGTGCCGATGAACCGGTCGGCCATGATGCCGCCCAGCAGCGGCAGCAGATAGACCAGCGAGGTGTAGGAGCCGTAGGTCGACCCCGCCATCGCATCGTCGAACAGGAAGTGCTGCGTCAGGAAGAAGATCAGGATGCCGCGCATGCCGTAGTAGGAGAAACGCTCCCACATCTCGGCGAAGAACAGGATGATCAGTCCGCGCGGATGGTGTTTGAGGATTTGCATCAGCACCGGCACGCCGGTTGCGAATGTGATGATCAGTCCAAGAGCGACGACGATATTCATGCCGCCACCCCACGTCGAAGTTTCGTAACGCAGCGCGTAAGTCGCGCGCCCCCCATGTCCGTCATATTCAACGGCTCACTCCCAACTGCCGCGCCGCTATCGGGCGCGCGAAAGGCGCATACCCAGCACAGCGGGCGAATCCGAACAAGTGTTAAGGCCGTTGTGGGACAGCGTGCTGCGAAGCCGCATCGCCAGACACAACCTTGAGTGATATATATTGGCGCATATTCTGCACGTCT
>JBKBIZ010000185.1:0-876 GCA_046293975.1 Hyphomonas sp.
CGGCGCGACGAACAGCTGAAGGACGTGCCGGTCGCGGTCTCGGCCCTCAGCGCCGAGCGCCTGGAACAGACCGGCGCGACCAATATCACGGCCCTGCAGCAGCAGACGCCGAACGCCACGGTGCAGATCGCCCGGGGCTCCAACTCGACCCTGATCAGCTTCATCCGCGGCGTGGGCCAGCAGGATCCCCTGTGGGGCTTCGAGCCGGGCGTGGGCCTCTATATCGACGACGTCTACGTCGCCCGTCCGCAGGGTGCGGTGCTGGACATCTTCGACGTCCAGCGCATCGAGGTTCTGCGTGGCCCGCAAGGCTCGCTCTACGGCCGCAACACTGTCGGCGGCGCGATCAAATACGTGACCTCGCGTCTGTCGGATCAGCCGTCGGGCATGGCCCGCGTCTCGTTCGGCAGCTACGAACAGTTCGATCTGCTGGCGTCGGGCAGCATCCCGCTCTCGGACACCCTGCGCGTCGGCGCGGCGTTCGCCAACTATGACCGTAACGGCTACGGCACCAACCTGAACACGGGTGCCGAACACTACGACAAGGACGTCACCGCTGGCCGCGCCAGCATCGAGTGGACCCCCAGCGACAACGTCTTTGTCCGGGTCGCCTACGACACGGTCGAGGACAACTCCAACCCCCGTCACGGTCACCGCGAGGTCGCGGGTGTCGGTGTGGGTGCCGGTGTCCAGCCCAGCGTCTATGACACCTTCGCCGGCATCGGCGACGATAACCACGTCGAGAGCGAAGGCCTGTCCATCACCGGCCAGATTGACCTGAATGACAACTGGTCGCTCAAGTCGATCACTGCCTGGCGCGACGGCCGCACCGATACGGTTATCGACTTCGATAACACGCCTGCGCCGACCCTGGAT
>JBKBIZ010000186.1:0-870 GCA_046293975.1 Hyphomonas sp.
CGGCGCTGAAGAAATCGCCGGTGGCGACACGCTGATGACCTTCGGCGCCGAAGGCCAGAAGTACTTCCAGCAAGCCACGCTGACCGGCGTCGTGTCCTACGGCACCGTCGACGACGCGGACCTGTGGACCGTTGGTGGTGAAGCCGCCTTCTACGCCACGCCCGCCCTGCGTCTGGCCGCTCGCGCCTCCTATTCGGACGTGGACTTCGGCGGCGTCAGCACCGACGGCTGGTCGGCCGGCGTCGGCGCCGAATACGCCTTCGCTGCAACGCCTTACAGCGTCTTCGCCGGCTACGACCGCGCTGAGCTGGAAGACGCCGATCTGACGACCGACACCTTCGAAGTCGGCGTTCGCTACAACTTCGGCGGCGATCTGCAATCGCGCGACCGCGCCGGCGGCACCCTGGGCCGCAACCTGGGCAGCGTCACCAAGCTGTTCGGCCTGCGTTGATCCTCGACGCCTGACGTAAGACGAAGAGCCCCGGCGGAGCGATCCGCCGGGGCTTTTTCTGGGCTGAGCCAGACACGAAAAAGACCCCCGGGGTTCCACGACCGGGGGCCTTTCCTCTCGCGGCGGAGAAACGGGTCTTAGCGCCCGATGTGCAGGGTTCCCGATCCGACGACGGAGCGAGACACCGATCCGGTGGCCGAGGCGACGCGAACGCTGCCCGACCCGGCGATGGCGACATCCAGATCACGGGTCGCGCCGCCGTAGCGGACATCGCCCGAGCCGCCGATGGCGACCGACAGCTTGTCCATCCGGCCCTGGCGCACGTTCACCCCGCCAGAGCCGCCGATCGACAGCTCGCCCCGGCCGTTGGCGCTGGCCACGTCCACATTGCCCGATCCGCCGACGGCCGCCTTCAGCCT
>JBKBIZ010000187.1:0-866 GCA_046293975.1 Hyphomonas sp.
GGGCTTCCTGGTTCTGACCTGGGCGGCGGGCTCTCAGGCCAATGAAGCCTTCCGCGTGCCCCTGCTGTTCCTGTTCCTGACCTACTTCTTCCACACGATCGGCGAGCTGTGCCTGTCGCCCGTCGGCCTGTCGATGATCACCAAATTGTCGGTGGCGCGCGTCGTCGGCCTGATGATGGGCGTCTGGTTCCTGTCCAGCTCGGTCGCCCACATCGTCGCCGGCCTGATCGCCAAGGCGACGGCGACCGACACGGTCGCGGGCGTCGTGACCAGCCCGGCCCTGGCGCTGGAGACCTATGGGTCGATCTTCGGCACCATCGGCTGGACGGGCGTCGGCGTCGGCGTCTTCCTGCTGCTGATCTCGCCGCTGCTCAAGAAGGGCATGTCCGGGGTTCACTGATCCCGACCGCCTGACGAAGAAAAGCCCCGGCGGATCGCTCCGCCGGGGCTTTTTGCTGGACGACGTCTGGCCTCAGAACGTCTTGCGGACGCGCAGCGACACGAAGGTGCGCGGGTCGATGTCGCGATCCTCGACGAAGGCGACGGTGCGCGGGTCGCGCGAGGCATAGACCGTGCGACGGTTGGTGAAGTCGTCCCACAGGTTCAGCTGGGCGCGGATGGCCTGGGTGGGGGTGGGCTTGTATTCGACGAAGGTCTCGACATAGCCCGAGCCGCGCCAGATGCTGACCTGATCGGGACCGTAGGTGGGCTGGCCCAGGCGGGGCAGCCAGTTGATCCCCCACTGGGTCTTCCAGCTCGTGATGTCCTGCTGGAAGCCGATATTGGCCTGGCTGGCGCGCACGCCCGAGATCGGCCGCTCTTCACCTGTGGTCGGGTCGGTGACGGCGGTCTTGTTCCAGTCGTTC
>JBKBIZ010000188.1:0-865 GCA_046293975.1 Hyphomonas sp.
GGCTGGCCCAATCCGTACCGCGTCAGCCAGCAGGGCGGCGCCTATCAGTCCACGCCTGACTTCCTGGCCAACCAGCACACCATCGAGACAGCCGCCGACGCCGACGCCTATGTCGCCCGCGTCAACGCCTTCGCCGACGTGCTGCTGGCCGAGACCGACCGGGTGAAGGAGGAATATGCGCTTGGCGTGATCCCGCCGGACTTCATCCTGGCCAAGGCGATCCGCCAGCAGGACGGCTTCCTGGCGACCCCGGCGGCGACCTCGCCCCTGGTGCAGTCGGTCGTCGATCGCGCGCGCGCCAAGGGGCTGACCGGCGACTGGGGCGCCCAGGTCGAGCGGCTGGTAGCGGAGCGGGTCTATCCGGCTCTCGCCGCCCAGAACGCCGTGCTGAAGGCCGCCCAGCCGAACGCCGTGCACGAGGCCTCGGTGCGTCGCCTGCCGCAGGGCGAGCAGTATTACGCCAACAGCCTGCACTACATCACCACGACCCGGCTGACGGCGGACGAGATCCACCGCACCGGCGTCGAGCAGATGGCCGATCTGACGGCGCGCGCCGACGTGCTGCTGAAGGCGCAAGGGCTGACGCAGGGCTCGGTCGCCGAACGGATCAAGGCCCTGGGGGACGATCCCAAATACGTCTACGCCAACACCGACGCCGGCAAGGCCGAGCTGATCGACAAGCTGAACGCCCAGATGGCCGACATGCAGGCGCGGCTGCCGAACGCCTTCGGCCGGTTGCCCAAGGCCAAGGTCGAGATCAAGCGCGTACCGCCCGAGATCGAGGCCGGCGCGCCGATGGGCTACTACAACTCGCCCAGCCTGGATGGCACGCGGCCCGGCATCTACTGGATCAATCTGAAGGACA
>JBKBIZ010000189.1:0-864 GCA_046293975.1 Hyphomonas sp.
GATCAGGTCTCCCTTGATCGTCACGACGCCGGCGGCTTCGAGGCGGCCGATGCCGGCTTGCAGGACTTCCTTCAACTGGGCGCGGTGGCTGAGAAGCCGAACGCTCGCGACGCAGCTTGGACGAGGTCGTCACGGCCCGCGCCGTAGTTGGTGCCGATGATGATCAGGAGTACCTGATCGATCTCGGCGGGGGGCAGGACTTCAGGCTTTCTCATTGACAGTGACGTCACCATCGAGCGATCCCTGCCGACGACGGCTTGGTCGGGCACAGAGTAAAAGGGGCCGCCCAGGATCAGGCCGTGCTGAACCGCCGCCGTCACGGCCCGCTCGACGGCCGGAATGCAGATCCTATTGATCTGAAATGGAAAGTGGCGCACCCGGAGCGATTCGAACGCCCGACCCCCAGATTCGTAGTCCGGCGAAAATCTTTCTAATATCAGCAACTTACACTATACGTTCTGTAACATTCAAGGCTGGCGCCACCCTGGGATACGCAGCGTTACATGCGTGACCGCGAACGCCCAGACGGCGATCCAAGTGTCTGCCGCACCGTCTGACATGCTACTGAGTGAGCGGCATGACCAACTCGAATACAGCGCCTTCGGTCGTAGGCTGCAGGTCAAGAGTGGCGTCGTTGGCCGCCAGCAGAGAGCGAGCGATGGACAGGCCGAGGCCGGCGCCGCCCTCCCCCCGTCGCGTGGTGAAGAAGGGCTCGAAGACGCGACCGGCGTCGGCCGGCGCGACGCCTGGCCCGTTGTCCGCCAGGGTCACGACAAGTCGATCAGACAACGCTGCCGTACTGATGGTGACGGCTGTCGCCCCTGCCTGACGGCTGTTTTCCAGCAGTGTAGATACAACCATCTC
>JBKBIZ010000018.1:0-40974 GCA_046293975.1 Hyphomonas sp.
CTGAAGATCGACCCGGCGCTGATTGTTCCGGACAAGGATCTTGATCTCCTGAATGGCGCGATTGCGCCCTGGGCGAAGTCTTCCTCGCCTTACCAGACGCAGACGTTGCAGGCGCTTTCGACCCATTACCGGTTTGACCTCGGCAAGCCTTGGAACAAGCTGCCCGAGAAGGTGCAGGATATCATCCTCCACGGCACGGGGGCCGAAGAAATCCAGTTCGTCTATGATGACGGGATGCGCAGCTACAAGGTCAAGAAGACCTTCGAGGGCGTGATCCCTAATCTCGACCGGCGTTACCGCGAAACGGACTCGGCCTGGGTGCGTGAAGAGATCGCGCGCTTCCAGTCGGCCGCGCCCTGCCCGGCCTGTGGCGGCAAACGCCTGAAGCCCCAGGCGCTGGCGGTGAAGATCGCCGGGCTGGATATCTCCCAGGCCGGCGAATTTTCGATCCGCAAGGCGGGCGAGTGGTTCGGCAAGGTGCATAAATCGCTGACCAAACAGCAGAACGAGATCGCCAATCGTATTCTCAAGGAGATCAACGACCGGCTGATCTTCCTCAATGATGTGGGGCTTGATTATCTCACCCTCAATCGCGGCTCGGGCACGCTATCTGGCGGGGAGAGCCAGCGCATTCGCCTCGCCAGCCAGATCGGCTCGGGCCTGACAGGCGTGCTCTATGTGCTCGACGAGCCCTCCATCGGCCTGCACCAGCGGGACAATGAGCGCCTCCTGGAAACGCTCAAACGCCTGCGCGATCTTGGTAACTCCGTGATCGTGGTGGAGCATGACGAAGACGCGATCCTGCTGGCTGATTATGTCATCGACATGGGCCCGGCCGCCGGCGTGCATGGCGGGGAGATCATTGCGTCGGGTACGCCTGAAGAGGTGATGAAAAACCCGAAAAGTCTGACGGCGGACTATCTCAATGGCACGCGCGAGATCGCGATTCCCAAGCGCCGCCCCGTGGTGAAAGGCTCGCGCCGCATCACGCTGAAGGGCGCGAGCGGCAACAACCTGAAGAATGTCACTGCCTCGATCCCGCTGGGCACATTCACCGCCATCACCGGTGTTTCGGGCGGGGGCAAATCCACGCTGATCATCGAGACGCTCTACAAGGCGCTCGCCCGCAAGCTCAACGGCGCATCAGACCCGCCCTCGCCGTATGAGAGCCTGGAGGGCCTGCAGCATCTCGACAAGGTGATCGACATCGACCAGTCACCCATCGGGCGCACGCCGCGCTCCAACCCCGCCACCTATACCGGCGCTTTCGGGCCCATCCGCGACTGGTATGCCGGCCTGCCCGAAGCCAAGGCGCGGGGCTACGCGCCCGGCCGGTTCAGCTTCAACGTCAAAGGCGGGCGCTGCGAGGCGTGCCAGGGCGACGGCGTCATCAAGATCGAGATGCACTTCCTCCCCGATGTGTATGTCACCTGCGAGACCTGCAAGGGCAAACGCTATAACCGCGAAACGCTCGACGTCCTCTTCAAGGGCAAGTCGATTGCCGATGTGCTCGACATGACCGTGGAAGACGCGGCGAAGTTCTTCTCGGCGATGCCGGCGATCTTCTCAAAGCTCGACACGCTGAACCAGGTGGGCCTTGGCTATATCAAGGTCGGCCAGCAGGCGACGACGCTGTCGGGCGGCGAGGCGCAGCGGGTGAAGCTCGCCAAGGAACTCTCCAAACGCGCGACCGGACGTACACTGTATATCCTGGACGAGCCAACGACCGGCCTGCATTTCGAGGACGTGAAAAAGCTGCTCGAAGTGCTCCATGAGCTCGTCGATGCGGGCAATACCGTGGTCGTGATCGAGCATAATCTGGATGTGGTGAAGACCGCCGACTGGGTGCTCGACCTTGGTCCCGAGGGCGGGGATGGCGGCGGCAAGCTGGTGGCCGAAGGCACGCCGGAAGACAT
The DNA here is from genome assembly GCA_046293975.1 of Hyphomonas sp. Taxonomy (GTDB): domain Bacteria; phylum Pseudomonadota; class Alphaproteobacteria; order Caulobacterales; family Hyphomonadaceae; genus Hyphomonas. The sequence goes on from JBKBIZ010000018.1 coordinate 1,917, forward strand.
CGCCGCAATCACCGAAAGCTGGACGGGAAAATTCCTCGCCGAGACCTTCCGGCGCCAGGACGAACGCCGCGCGGCCCGCAACAAGCGGGAGAAGGCGGCCGCTAAAACGGCCGCTGCCGCGCCGCCGGCCAAGGCAAAAAAACCCGTTAAGAAAACCAAGGCTGGCGCCAGCGCGAAGTAGCGTTGGCGCCCGCTGATCCCTTACGAAAACGCGTCGACGCGCTGGGCCTCAGCCGGATCATTGCGCGGGTCGTGAACCGCCGCCAGGGCGGCTGGCGCGCCGACGAAATGCTGGGTCAGCCCCTGCACGAACAGCATCACGAAATAGATCAGCGCCATCGGAATGATGAAGCCCGCCGACAGGAAAACGCCTGACAGATCTTCCACCGGCACGTCGCCACTCTGGGGCAAGGTCATCAGTATCGGCATCATCATGAATTGGCCGAGCATCGACACGATCTGCGACAGGACGCTGACGACAATGGCGATGATCACATAAGCCCCGAGGATCGGCCAGAAGCGGCCCCGCGAGACAGTCCAGGCATCCAGGAACCGCACCTCCTTCTCCTTCACGGTCAGCGCAAAGCAGGGCGAAAGCCGCGTGGCGATGAAAGCGTAGAGGAGAAAGAACAGGAACATCAGGCCAAAGCCACCGAAGAAATAGGCGATGAGCCGCCCGGCGGTCTGGTCATCCATCTGGTCGCTGAAGCCGGTGCTCATCAGTATCCCGAACGCGCTGAAAATGAGGATGCCCGGGATCAGGAAGATGGCCAGGCTCATCAGACCCCAGAGAAGGCCGACGACCATCATGCGCAGTTCGTCGCCGCCAAAGCCGAGCGAGAATTTCTGGCCGAACAGGTAGCGTTTCTGTGAGGCCACCTCGAACACCGCCCAGACCACCCAGCCCAGCAGCGAGCCGATGAGGATTAGCGGTATCAGCTTCCCCATCCCGCCAAACATGATGGCGAAAACTTCGTCCGGCATCGGGTTTGGATCATTCTCCAGCTGTTGAACGGCAAGGAACCATTCGGCGACGCTCTGCCAGCCAATGAGGCCGATCACCAGGAACAACGCCAAATAAATCGCTGCATAGGCGAGGCCATACATCCAGGGAAAACTGCCGAAATGCGGCGCCTTGACCGGATAGGTCAGCGCGCGATCAAATGAAAATCCGGTATTCATTTCGGGTCTCCCGTCAGCCAGTCCAAACAGACTATGCCCGATTGGCGCCCCGTATCAATCGCCTGAAGAGGGGGGCACGTCTGGCGCTTCGGCGGGCTTCAGCTTTTCCCAGGCCGTCGCTGCCATGCCATGCCCGGCCAGCAGGAAAGGCGCAAAGACGATCACGCCCGCGGCCCCGCCGATGATATGGCCAAGCCCTGTATCCGGCAGCGCCCGGTGAAGCGCGCCGTTCACCGCAACGCCGAGGGCAAAGGGCATAACGTGCGTGGCAAGGCTTGCCGGGGCGAGGGCCTTCAGCTGGCCCTTTGTGAGCCCCCATGTGCGGAAGACATGCGCCTTGCCGGTGGCGGCCGTGGCCGCGCCAAAAAGCGTCAGTCGCAGGGCAATCCAGCAGACGAGTCCCGCGCCAATCAGGCAGCAGAGAAGGAACACCGCGCCATAGGCGGAGGCCAGCAAATCCAGCATCGCCGCGCCCACTTCCTCGGAAGTCGACTCTGCGCCCAGCGCGAATGTGCCCTTTGCCCGGATCAATATGCCGCTCAGAAGATTGAGCAGCGGCGCGATGAAGACAACAAGCAGCAGGAACAGAAAATAGACCGAGAGATTGGCATGGGCGAGCGGCAGGAAAGGCGCTTTGGCCTCGGGGATCAGCGCGGTATAAGTCCGCCGGGAAAACTCAGTTCCGGCCAGGAAGGCGAGGATGGCTGCGCCCAGTGGCATCCAGAGGCCCATTTCCGAACGCAGCGCCGCGCCATAGATCCCCCCCGCCACCGCAAACAGGATCAGCCAGAGCCCGGCCGGTTTCAGGGCAGCCCGCGCGCCCGTCCAGGCGGCGGAAATCAGCGGCAAAACAGCAAGGCGCGTCGTCATCTCGTCAGCTCTTTTCATCGGCCGCGACACCTAAAGCCTCCCGCCCCGGCCCGCAAACGCTATCTTGACGCGCCGGGGCGGCGGGCTCATGTCCGCCCTATGACCCTGAAACCCATCCATGTAATCGGCGGCGGCATGGCCGGCTCCGAAGCGGCCTGGCAGATTGCCTCTGCCGGCGTGCCCGTCATCCTGCACGAAATGCGCGGCGTGCGCGGCACAGACGCCCACCAGACCGACAAGCTCGCCGAGCTCGTCTGTTCCAACTCCTTCCGCTCGGACGACCACACGACGAACGCTGTCGGCGTGATCCATGAGGAAATGCGCCGCGCGAACGGGATCATCATCACCACCGCCAAGGACCATCAGGTGCCCGCCGGCAGCGCGCTCGCGGTCGACCGGGAAGGCTTCTCCGAAGCGGTGACCGCCAAGCTCGAAGCCCACCCCCTCGTCACCATCGTGCGCGAGGAAATCGCAGGCCTTCCGCCCGAGGACTGGGACAGCGTGATCGTGGCCACCGGACCGCTCACCTCGATTGCGCTGGCCGAAGCCATCCGCGCGCATACGGGCGAGACCGATCTCGCCTTCTTCGATGCCATCGCGCCCATCGTTTATTTTGAGTCCATCGACATGGACAAAGCCTGGCGCCAGAGCCGGTATGACAAGGCAGGCCCCAGCGGCGACACGGCCGCCTACATCAACTGTCCAATGACGGAAGATCAGTATAACGCCTTCCTCGACGCGCTTCTGGCCGCGCCCAAGACAGAGTTCCGCGACTGGGAAAAGGACACGCCCTATTTCGAAGGCTGCCTGCCCATCGAAGTGATGGCCGAGCGCGGGCGCGAAACGCTGCGCTTTGGGCCGATGAAGCCGGTCGGCCTGACCAATCCCCACAATCCAACGGTCAAGGCCCATGCCATCGTCCAACTACGCCAGGACAATGCGCTGGGCACACTGTGGAACATGGTCGGCTTCCAGACAAAGCTCAAATATGCGGCGCAGACGGACATTTTCCGGATGATCCCGGGCCTCGAGAAAGCCGAATTTGCCCGCCTTGGCGGCATCCACCGCAACACTTTCCTCAACTCGCCCAAACTGCTCGACCGGCAGCTGCGCATGAAGTCGATGCCGCGGCTTCGCTTTGCCGGTCAGGTGACTGGCGTTGAAGGCTATGTCGAAAGCGCGGCGATGGGCCTGCTCGCCGGCCGCCTTGCCGCCGCCGAACGCCTCGGCCAGACACTGGAGCCGCCCCCGCCGACGACCGCGATGGGCGCGCTGGTCAACCACATCACCGGCGGCCACCTGGCCGAGAAGCAGACCTTTCAACCGATGAATGTCAATTTCGGCCTCTTCCCGGATATTGAGGACTATGACCGCAAAGGCCCTGACGGCAAACGCCTGCGCGGCAAGGATAAGGGCCGCTCCAAGAAGGCCGCCCAGGCCGTCCGCGCACTGAACGACTTTGACGCCTGGTTGGCGGGCGAAGCTGTGGCGGCGGCGGAGTAAATATATGGCCGACACGACCCTCTCCCCCGTTCTGCCGCTGTTTGCGAATACGCCCTCCAGCGTCAGCTTCAAGAAGCTGCGCAAGCGGCTGGTGCGCGGGGCGATGGAGGTGATCGACACCTATGGGCTGATCGACCGCCGCGCGATCGAGACAGGCGAAAAACCGCGCCCGAAATGGCTGGTGTGTCTTTCCGGGGGCAAGGATTCCTATGGGCTTCTGACCGTGCTGCTCGACCTGCAATGGCAGGGCGCGCTGCCGGTTGATCTCATTGCCTGCAATCTCGATCAGGGCCAGCCGGGCTTTCCCAAACATATCCTGCCCGACTGGCTGACGCGGAACGGCGTCAGCCACAAGATCATCACCGAGGACACCTATTCCATCGTCACCGACAAGGTGCCCGAGGGGCGCACCTATTGTTCGATGTGTTCGCGCCTGCGCCGGGGCATTCTCTACCGCGTGGCGCGCGAGGAAGGCTGCGAGGCCATCGTGCTTGGCCATCACCGCGATGACGCGCTGGCGACCTTCATGATGAACCTCATCCATGGCGGTCGCCTTGCCGCGATGCCGGCCAAGTTGCTGAACGATGAAGGCGATGTGCAGGTGTTCCGCCCCCTGATCACCGCCGCCGAGGATGACCTTGCCAAGTTTGCCGAGGCGATGGAATTTCCCATCATCCCCTGCAATCTTTGCGGCAGCCAGGATGGGCTCCAGCGCGTGGCGATGAACCGGCTGCTGGATGAATGGGAACGCAAGAAACCCGGCACGCGGCAGGTGATGGCCAAGGCGCTTTCGAATGTGCGCCCCAGCCATCTGCATGATCCGAAGGTGTTCGACTTTGCCGGCCTGATGCTGGGCGGCAAAGGCGAGGACGACCCGAACATTCCTTTCTAGTTACACCATCTCCCGCACGGGCGGCCAGGCGATGCCGGCGTCCGGGACGTGGGTGGGATAGTTTGGCGCCTCGCGGTATTTCTTCAGCTCGTTGCGGGCGATGGCGCGCAGGTGGACTTCGTCCGGCCCGTCCGCCAACCGGAGCGTGCGGATGCCGGCATAGAGTTCAGCGAGACCGAAATCATCCGTGACGCCCGCCCCGCCATGGGCCTGGATGGCCTCGTCGATGACTTTGAGCGCGGCGCGCGGGGCGGCGACCTTGATCATCGCAATCTCGTTGGCCGCGCCCTTGTTGCCGACGGTATCCATCATATAGGCAGCTTTCAGCGTCAGCAGGCGCGTCATCTCGATGTCGAGGCGGGCTTCGCCAATCCTCTGCTCCCAGATGGATTGCTGGGAGAGCGCCTTGCCGAACACTTCCCGGCTGAGCACGCGGCGGGTGAGCTTTTCCAGCGCCACTTCTGCCGCGCCGATGGTGCGCATGCAGTGATGGATACGCCCCGGACCAAGGCGGCCCTGCGCGATCTCAAAGCCGCGCCCTTCTCCGAGGATCAGGTTTGCCACCGGCACGCGGACATTCTCCAGCAACACTTCGGCATGGCCATGCGGGCTGTCGTCATAGCCAAACACAGGCAGCATACGGAGGATCTTCATGCCGGGCGCGTCCATCGGCACCAGGATCTGGCTCTGCTGGCGGTGGCGCTCTGCCGAAGGATCGGTCTTGCCCATCACGATGGCGACCTTGCAGCGCGGATCGCCGACACCGGAGGACCACCATTTGCGGCCATTGATGACGTATTCGTCGCCCTCGCGCGTAATCGTCGTCTCGATATTGGTGGCGTCCGATGAGGCGACCAGCGGCTCGGTCATCAGGAAGGCCGAGCGGATTTCGCCGCGCAGCAATGGCCCAAGCCAGAGCTCTTTCTGGAGGGCTGAGCCGTAGCGGTGGAGCACTTCCATATTGCCGGTGTCAGGCGCTGAGCAGTTGAACACTTCAGAGCCGAACGACACGCGGCCCATGATCTCCGAAAGCGGAGCATATTCGGCATTCGTGAGCCCCGCGCCGCGGAACATGCCCTCGTCATGATCGGCGTTTGGCGGCAGGAAGAGGTTCCACAGGCCTTCGGCCTTGGCCCTCTCCTTCAGGCGCTCCAGAACAGGATTGACGCCCCAGCGGTCTTTCTCGTGATGGGCTTTGTAATCTGCCACCGCAGGATAGACATGCTGGTCCATGAAGGCGCTGACGCGCGCGATATATTCCTTCGTCTTTGGGCTGAATTCGAACTGCATCTGCTCTCTCCGGTCTTTGTCATCGCGGAGAGCCTGCGCCTCTGGCGCAAGGGGCGGAATACGGATGTTTGCGGATACGCCAGAAAAAACCCTCCCTGTGCGGACAGGGAGGGTTTGATCAGATCATCTGCCCTTTCGGGCAAGGATTACTTGCGCCAGATGGCAGCCAGCGAAGGATCTTCCACGCCGCCTTCATATTTACGCAGTTCGTTACGGCCAACAACCATGTGGTGAACTTCATCCGGGCCATCTGCAAGGCGCAGCGTGCGCTGGCTGGCATACATCCGGGCGAGCGGGGTCCACTGGGAAACGCCGGTCGCGCCGTGGATCTGGATCGCCTGGTCGATGATCAGGCACACGCGCTCGGGCACCATCGCCTTCACCATCGAAATCCAGACGCGGGCTTCCTTGTTGCCGAGGACATCCATCGCCTTGGCGGCTTTCAGCACCATCATGCGCATCGCTTCAATCTCGATCCGCGCGCGGCTGATGATTTCGGTGTTGCCGCCGAGCTTCGCCAGTGGGCGTCCGAAGGCTTCGCGCGACAGGCCGCGTACGCACATCAGGTCGAGCGCTTTTTCCGCCGAACCGATGGAGCGCATGCAGTGGTGGATACGGCCGGGGCCGAGGCGCAGCTGCGAAATCTCGAAGCCACGGCCTTCACCAAGCAGCATGTTTTCCTTCGGAACACGGACGTTTTCGAAGCGAATGTGCATATGGCCGTGGGGCGCGTCCGGCTCGCCGAACACGTGCATCGGGCCGAGGATCGTGACGCCTTTGTAAGGCAGCGGCACAAGGATCTGGCTCTGCTGGCGGTTTACATCGTCGCCATTGTTGGTCTTGCACATGACGATCATGATCTTGCAGCGCGGGTCGCCGGCGCCGGAGATGTAATACTTGTCGCCGTTGAGCACCCACTCATCGCCTTCCAGAACGGCGCTCATCGAGACGTTCTTTGCGTCCGAGGAGGCCATGCCCGGCTCGGTCATCGCGAAGGCGGAGCGGATCTTGCCTTCGAGCAGGGGCTTCAGCCACTGTTCCTTCTGGGCGGGCGTGCCAACGCGCTCGAGCACTTCCATATTGCCGGTGTCGGGCGCAGAGCAGTTCATGGTTTCCGAGGCGAGCGAGTTTTTGCCAAGCTCGGCGGCGATGTAAGCATAGTCGAGGTTTGACAGGCCTTCGCCGGTTTCTGCGTCGGGCAGGAAGAAGTTCCAGAGACCCTGTTTCTTGGCTTCGTCCTTGGCCTTTTCCAGGCATTCGAGCTGGCCGGGGGCGTAGGACCAGATGTCCGTGTTGCTCTCGCCGAGGCGATGGAACTCTTCGCTCATCGGCTGAACGGTTTCAGCGATGAACCGCTTCACATGCTCGTAAAGCGGGCGGGCGCTTTCGGACATGCGCAGGTCGTTGAGTTCCTCATAGGCGTCGGGGGTACGTTGGGTATCAGCCATGACTGTGTTTCCTCTCTGGATGGGTGTGCTTGTTTCTTTTCCCTGGGTTCAGGGTAACTGAGATGGGGGGGCGCGTGCAAATTCTTTCGCCCCCTCGTGAAGCTTGGAAAAGTGCGGTAAGGCGCGGGATATGAGCGCTATGACCGCAATCTCCATTCTGGTGACCGTTCTGGTAACGGCTTTCATTTCGGGGATATTCGGACTTGCCGGCGGCCTGATCCTGATGGCGGTGCTGACGGCCACCCTGCCCCTGGCGACGGCGATGGTGCTGCACGGAACAGTCCAGCTGGTCTCGAACGGATACAGGGCCTTCCGCCTGCGCGGGCACATCAACTGGCCTGTCGTTGGCCGCTATGCGATCGGCTCTGTTGTTGCGGTTGCCCTGCTTTTCTCGCTCGCCTGGCGCCCGGACAAGCAGGCGGTGTACCTGTTGCTCAGTTCCATCGCGATTTTCGTCTGGATACCCCGCAGCTGGGTCCAGCTCGATGCGCGGCGCCCCTACCAGGCCGAGTTTGCCGGTTTTGTGGCCCAGGGCCTCAACACGCTGGCCGGGGTTGCCGGACCGCTGGTCCAGCTGTTCTTCGTGCGCACAGACATGACCCGGCAAACCATCGTGGCCACCGAGGCAACCACCCAGACCCTGGCGCATCTGGTAAAGATCGTATTCTGGAGCCTGCCGGTCATCACGGCTGCCAAATGGTCGGCCCTGCCCCCCGCCTGGCTCATCCTGGCGGCGATCCCGCTTTCGATGATCGGAACCACACTCGGCGGCCGGGTTCTCGACGCGATGAACGACATCAACTTCAAAGCCTGGATGAAATGGCTCGTGACCGCAGTCTGCGCGGTCATGCTGATACGCGCTGCCGGCTGGCTGTAAACCAGCCCCGGCCTGCCGGGCTTCCGGCATTGGCGTCAGGCGCTCACGCATGGGATCTCCAAGTCACGCCTCTCCCATGACGCATGCAAGACTATTCGGCTACTTTATTTTATGAAACAATATCATCACCAGCAGTGATAATGTGTCCCTGTCCTCCCACAGGCCTTGCCATGAACCTCCGCTCTCTTGATCTTAATCTCCTGCCCGTGCTGGAGGCAATTTACGCCGAGCGCAGCCTGACGCGTGCCAGCGAAGTGCTTCACATCACCCAGCCCGCCGTCAGCAACGCCCTGTCTCGCCTGCGCCTGCATTTTGAGGATCCGTTATTTGTGCGCGAAGGGCGCGGGGTCAAACCCACCGCGATGACCGAGGCGCTGATGCCCGCCATCCGGGAATCGCTCGACAAGCTGCGCAACGGGCTGGAGCCGCGCTCGGTGTTTGAGCCCTCGCGCTCCACCCGGGTGTTCAACATCTCCAGCCGGGACGCGAGCGCACATATCCTCGCCCCGCCCATTGCCCGCCGCCTGGAGGTGCAGGCGCCGGGGGTACGCATTTCCTGGAGCCAGCCCCAGCGCTCGGCCATCGCCAGCGAGCTTGCCTCCGGGCGCCTCGATCTTGCCATTGATGTACAGGATCTTCGCGGGGCAGACCTGGAGCGCGTACTGCTCTCTTCCACGAATTATGTCTGCGCACTGGCGAGCGATCATCCGCTGGCAACCGCGCCTCTGACGCTGGAGAAATTCTTCAGTATGCGCCATATCGCGGTCTCAAGCCGCCGTGAGGGGCGCAGCCTGATCGAGGAGATGGCGCGCTCCCTGGGGCACCGGATAACTCCCGTCCACCGCTTGCCGCATTACCAGCCCGCACTCGAAGTCGTGCGGTGTACGCAACTCGCCCTGGCCGCGCCTGAGCCGGTAACCGTAGGCTCAGGCCTTGCGGTGCTGAAACTGCCGTTCGACTTTCCCTCGCCGGGCTCGATGCTCTACTGGCACCGCGAATATGCTCAGGATCCTGCCCTGATCTGGCTGCGTGGCCTGATCCGGGATGTCTCCGTCACAATCTGATCCGGGAACGGATCAGGCGCGGCGGTATTCCTCGTCCCGCACCACCGCGAGAATATCCCGCACCGTCTCGGTGTCATATCCAAAGCCCTCCAGCGCCATGCCTGCCATCTGAAGGCCGGACTCCACCGCTTCGGGCACGACATGCGCCGCGCCAGCCTCTTCCAGGGTCGCGGCGTGTTCCCCGTCATGGGCCCGCGCCAGGATCAGGATTTCCTGATGCAGCCCCCGCGCGCAACGCACCATAGCTTCGGCGCGCTCAGAATCGTCTACCGTCACGATGAACTGCTCGGCCTTCTCGATGCCTGTGAGCTCCAGGATCTCAGGCCGCGCCGCATCGCCGACATAGGCCGTAAGCCCCTCCTGGCGCGCCTGGTGCACCTTGTCGGGGTCACGGTCGATTGCCAGGATGGAGACGCCTTCATCCGTCAGCACACGGGCCACCGCGCGGCCAACCCGGCCATAGCCGGCGAGGATCACATGGTTTTGCATTTCGGCAGGCTCCGTCAGGTCCATCCCATTGGCATCTGGCGACACGGGCCGGCGCGCGGCCAGCTTCCGGCCAAGCTGGCCCAGCAGCGGCGTCAGCAGCATGGAGAGGCCCGCCACGGCAGCCACGAAGGTCGCCACCTGAGGCGTGACGGCATTGCCTGCCTGCGCGGCGGTGAGCACAATGAACGCAAACTCCCCGGCGGGCGCCAGCAGCAGCGCCGCTTCAAGTGACATGGGATGGCCGCCCGCAAACAGGCGGCAGGCGAGATAGGCAATCGCCACCTTGACCACGATCAGGCCTGCGAGGGTCGCAAGCACCCAGCCAAGCTGTCCGGCGATGGCCGGCAGGTCGAGGCTCATGCCCACGGTCATGAAGAAGAGGCCAAGCAGCAGGCCCTTGAAGGGCTCAAGATCCACCTCGGTCTGGTGCTTGAACTCGGTCTCCCCGACCAGCAGCCCCGCCAGGAAGGCGCCGAGCGCCACCGACAGTCCGGCGCTGTAGGTGATGGCGGCCGCGCCCACCACAGTCAGCAGCGTCAGAGCCATCAGGAAGTCGCGCCCCCCGCTGGCGGCCGCCAGACGGAAAACCCGGCCCAGAAGGAAGTTGCCGATCCCCCAGATGAACGCGATGGCAATCAGCCCCCGGATGAGCGCGTCCAGCAATACGCCACCCAGATTGGCGCCGCTTTTCATGCCGACAAAGCCGACGAAGATCAGGATCGGCGCGACCATGATGTCCTGGAACAGCAACACGCCCAGAGAGGTGCGCCCGACCGGCTGGGCCGCGCGCTTTTCCTCCACGAGAAGCTGCATCACGATGGCGGTAGAGGAAAGCGCCAGCGCCAGGCCGAGGATCAGCGAAACCGCCGGATCAAGCCCCAGCGCCCAGCCGGCAAGGGCGATCACTCCGGCGCTGAGCAGCGTCTGCGTTCCGCCCGCGCCGAGCACGACCTTGCGCAGCGCCCAGAGCCGCTTGAACGAAAACTCGACGCCCAGAAGGAACAGCAGAAACAGCACGCCAAGCTCGGCAAAGGGCAGCGCGGCTTCCGGCTCAGTGATGGAGAAGAAGGTGAGGACGGGATAGGCTTCGGCAAAATGCCCCAGCGCAAACGGCCCGAGCGCGACGCCTGCCAGCATGAAGGCGATGATGGTCGGCATCTTCAGCCAGCGCAGGGCTGGCACGAGAACGCCCGCCGCAATCAGGAAAACGAGCATGTCCTTGATCAGGGTCGGGCTGGGCCCGTGTGCGGCTTGCTCCATATACCGTTGATCCTGTTCCTGTTTGAGAATCAGTCATGCAGCCTGGGGAAGGCTTTGTCAGCCCCGGCGGGTGCGGAAGAAGTCCCTCAGAAGGTCGGCTGCTTCGGCTTCGTGCAGCGCGTCCTGGCGCCATTCCGGCCGCCAGTGACAGGTCGGCTGCTCGAAGAAGCGTGGCCCGCTCATCACGGCTCCGCCTTTGATGTCAGCGGCGGCAAAGACCAGCCGCCCGATCCGCGCAAAGCTGATCGCCCCGGCGCACATCGCGCACGGCTCCAGGGTCACATGCAGGTCGAGCCCGGTGAGGCGGTAATTGCCGATCTTCTGCGCCGCCGCACGGATTGCCACGATCTCGGCATGGGCGCTGGGATCATGCGTGCCAACAGGTCGGTTATAGCCCTCCCCGACAATCTCGTCGGTCTCGGGATCAACAATAACGGCGCCAACAGGCACTTCGCCCGCCTCGGCGGCAAGGCGCGCCAGCTCAAGCGCGCGGGCCATGGGGAGGGTCATGTTGTCTCCGCAGAAATTCCAAGTTCACGCGCAGCTTCGGCCAGCCGCCGATCCCTTGTCCAGAGGGTTGTGCCGGGCGTCAGGAGGCTGGATGTCAGCAGATGCGCATCAGAGTAGCCAATCCCCCGCGCGTAAAGCTGCTTCTGTTCGACCAGCGACAAAACCTCGCCATGGGAGGCCTGAAACGAGCTGGGCAGCGCCACGAGCATGTCCAGAAACTCTGTCCGCCTCTTGATGGAGCCCAGCGCGAGTTCGCCGATCACATGCGGATGAACCTGGATCAAGCCATCCGTCAGCAGCGCAACCAGACGGGCATCGGCCTTGCGCAGATGGTCAATCCAGACAGAGGAATCGGCGAGGATCAATACCGGCGCCGGGGCGCCGCAGTTGCGTTCGGATCACTGCCGCCCAGCAAAGCTAGCCGCCGTGCCGCCTCGCGCGCGATCAGCGCCTTGAGCGCCTCACGGATCAAAGCGGGCTTTTCCTCGATACCAGTCAGCTCTGCGGCTTTCGCTATCAGATCATCATCAAGGTTGAGGGTCGTACGCATGGCGGGAAGCCTCCAAGGAGCATCATTTATAGCATCAAATGATGCTCCTTGTCGAGCATGGTCTCAGTGCGCCAGCGTCGGCTCAATCGCCTCAATCGCGGGACGGCGCGCCATCAGCTTGTTGCGGCCATAGGCAAAGTTGGCGATCGGGAGCAGCCGCTCGGCCTCTGCCATCGCCGCGCCCATCACCTCGCCCGGCTCCACTACCTGGTCGACCCAGCCCACGGGCAATGCCTCATCCGGCGAATAAAGCTTCGCCTGCGCCAGCGCCTGCGTCAGATACATCGGGTTCAGCCGCGCCCGGGGCAGCTCCACCCCGAAGGCGGGCAGCGTCATGCCGTTCACCGTCTCGTTCGCGCCGATCTTGTAGGCGCCCCGCGCCGCAATCCGCGTATCCCCGCCCAGCAGCAGGAACGCGCCCATCGCAATCGCATGCCCCGTACACGCAATCACGACCGGCTTGTCAGAGGTAAACAGCCGGAAGGCCACCTTGCCCCCGCCAACCACCAGCGCGCGCATCTGATCAGGCTCAGCCGACGCGAAAAACTTCAGATCAAAGCCCGCCGAAAACCGCTCCGGCCGCCCGGCCAGCACGATCACCTTCGCCGACGCCTCCGCCTCATCGAGCGCGGCATTGAGCGCATCCACCATCGTCAGGCTGATGGCGTTGGCCTTGCCATCATCCATCGTGACAACGGCAATCTCATTCTCGATCTTCACGGTAGCGGTCACGCGGGTGTCTCCTTGGTTGTGCGTCCCGATGAAACTCTAGTCAGAGTAGAAATCAAGCCCTCGCGCAACGTCAGACCCCGCGGCGTTGTCTTTCGCCCGCGCCCGCCTTAGAGGCTGGACCGAAATCAGGAGGCCAAAGCGCATGCGCATCATCGCCGGACAGCACAAGGGCCGCCCCCTTTCCGCCCCCAGGGGCATGACCACGCGGCCGACCAGCGACCGGACGCGCGAGAGCCTCTTCAACATCCTCGCCCATGCGGCCTGGGCCCCGCCGCTGGAAGGCGCCCGCGTGGTCGACCTCTTCGCCGGCTCCGGCGCGCTGGGCCTCGAAGCGATGAGCCGGGGCGCGGCCTTCTGCCTGTTCGTGGAAACCGACCACGGCGCGCGCGGCGCCATCCGCGACAATATCGAAGCCCTCGGCCTCTTCGGGAACACGCGGCTCCACCGCCGCTCGGCCACCGACCTTGGCGACAAGCCCGCCGGCGTCGGCGCCCCCTTCACCCTCGCCTTTCTCGACCCGCCCTATCACAAGGGCCTCGTCCAGCCCGCGCTCGACGGCCTCATAAGCGGCGGCTGGCTCAGCGACGGCGCCATCGCAATGGTCGAAACCGGCTCGGATGAAATGCTGATGTTTACGGGCTGGACCGTCATCGACACGCGCGACTTCGGCGCCGCCCGCGTGCAGTTCCTGAAACGCGCCTGAGGCGGAAGGGCTCACCCTGAGCGAAGTCGAAGGGCAAGCCCCTTACCCGATCAGGTCACTGGCAATGCACTTCTTCACGCCGCGTTCCACCTTGTTGGCGTGAAACGAGCCGCCCCCGCCAACGCCGTAAAACATGTAGCCCCTCGGCGCCCGCTGGCCGCGAAAGCAGGACGTGCCCGTGCCTGGATAAGTGAAACAGGCCTGCCCATCTGGGGTGATCTCCATCACCCCTTCGGAGATATAATCCCCGATCTCATAAAGCGTGCGCCCGCCCGGCTCGATACATTCAGACCAGGGCTCGCCCGTCTGCACCACCACACCCGACATCCGCACCCCGAACAGTTCAGCCTTCATGGCCTCTGCGGTGAGGGGCTCATTGCCGGCGGCTTTGGGATCGGCGGCGGCGCCCGCCGAGAGGAGGCAAGCCAGAAGGAGAGACATCAGAACGCGCGGCATCGGGAATTCCTTTTCGCGGCGAATGTATCCCAAAGCGCCCACCCGCCAATCAACAATGTTCAGCCCAGACGCGGTGTTCATCTCCCCCGCCTCACCCCTCCAGAAACTCCTTACGGATATCAAAGCTCGACTGTTTCGTGCCCACATCCTTGGCACACTCGCTCAGCCAGCGGTCCGCCTCCACCCGGCCGAGATCACGCAGCTCCGTCAGGAACCGCCAGCGCGAATTATACTTGGTCGAGAGGCCATAGCTCAGGAGATCCTGACCGCCGCGAATGGCATGGATATTCAGCCTGCGGTATTTCTTCATGATCGTCTCTTTCAGCATCCCGTCATCAATCAGGCGCTGCACGAAGGCAATCGCGCGCAGCTCCCCGATCAGGGACGCATTGAAGCTGATCTCGTTCAGCCGTTCCTGTATCTCGGCGGCGCGCTTTGGAATGCCCGGCCGCACCAGCGCATTGAGCAGTACAAGGAGCACGTCCTGCGGCGCCCCGGAATAGATCAGCGGGAAGAGGCTCGGATTACCCATGAAGCCCCCATCCCAGAACGCCTCCTCGCCGATCTCCACCGCTTGAAAGGTTTGCGGCAGGCAGGCTGAGGCGAGCACGGCGTCTGCGGTAATCTCATCCTTGGAAAATACCCGCACCCTGCCCGTTTCCACATTCGTGGCCGAGATGAAAAGTTTGAGGCCCGAGGCATGCACCGCCTCAAAATCAATCCTTTGCTCCACGATCCGGCGCAGCGGATTGAAATTGAACGGATTGAAATCATAGGGGCTGGCATAGTTCTGCATGGCGCTCGCCATCTGCAAGCCCGCCGCGCCGAACACATTCATGCCCGAGCCAGCGTCCGACACCGCGCGCCAGAGCTCCTCCAGCGCGGCCCGCGCGCCCGCTGGCCCGCCCGCCGCCAGTCCCGCCGCATAGGCCACCGCATTCAGCGCCCCGGCAGAGGTGGCCGAAATCGCCTCAATGGCGAGGGTTTCGTCCTCGCTCAGCCGGTCCAGCACGCCCCAGGTATAGGCGCCGTGCGCGCCCCCGCCCTGCAAAGCCAGGCTGATTGGCCTCGCTTTTCCGTTCGGTTTCCCGTTCCCATTGGCTTTTGCCATGTCCCGGCTCCTTGTCGGCTGCGCTGTGTCCCTGCTACCTGAGGAAAGCAAACACTGCTACCTCTAACGCCCCGCCCGGAGACCTGATGCCCCCGCCTGCCCCCCCATTGCGCACCCTCATCATCGACCATCTTGGCGCGCAGGGCGACGGCCGCGCGCGAGAAGGCGAGGGCTGGGTCT
The DNA here is from genome assembly GCA_046293975.1 of Hyphomonas sp. Taxonomy (GTDB): domain Bacteria; phylum Pseudomonadota; class Alphaproteobacteria; order Caulobacterales; family Hyphomonadaceae; genus Hyphomonas. The sequence goes on from JBKBIZ010000018.1 coordinate 17,034, forward strand.
CCGTGCCGTTTACGCTTGCGGGAGAGGTTGTGGAGGTCAGCGGCGAGGGCGACCGGCTGACGCTGGAACGCATCGCCGCGCCTTCGCCAGAACGGGCCACGCCCACCTGCCGCCATTTCGCCCGCTGCGGCGGCTGCACGCTGCAACATATGGCCCCTGCGTCCTACGCCGCCTTCAAGCGCGACCTGATCCTCCGTACCCTGAAGTCTCGCGGCCTTGAGGCAGAGGTCGCCGAAACCTGGGTGACGCCCGCCGCCTCCCGCCGCCGCGCCGCCTTTGCCGCGAAGAGATCCGGCAAGGCAATCACCATCGGCTTTCATGGCCGCCGGAGCCATGAGCTGATCGCGCTGGAAGACTGCCCCGTCCTGCGCCCGGCTATCGTCGCGGCGCTGCCAAAACTGAAAGAAGTCATCGCGCCCCTGATAGGAGGCAAGGAAGAACTCAGCCTGCAAATCACCGAAACCGCGTCCGGTCTTGATCTCCACATCACCGGCATCGCGAAACAGGCCACGCGCCTTGCCCGCGCCGAGGTTACCGGCGCCGCCCTGCGGGCCGGTTTCGCCCGCGTGTCGCTGGAGGGCGTGGACGTGTTGACAGAGCGCTCCCCGCGCCTGCCCGTCGGCCTCGCCAGCCTCCAGCCCCCGCCCGGCGGCTTCCTCCAGGCGAGCGCCGAGGCGGAGGCGGAAATCGCCCGCCTCGTCCTCGCTCATCTCAGCGGCGCCAAACACGGCGCAGACCTGTTCTCCGGCTGCGGAACATTCGCCCTACGCCTGGCCGAACGCATCCCCGTCTTTGCCGCCGAGAGCGGGCGCGCCGCCATTGACGCCCTGCGCGCCTCCGCCAATGCCGTCCCGCAGCTCAAACCCATCACCGCAGACGTGCGCGACCTTTTCCGCAATCCCCTCACCGCCTTTGAACTGGCGCGCTTTGACGGCCTCGTACTCGATCCGCCCCGGGCGGGCGCCGCCGCGCAGGCCGCAGAGATCGCAAAGTCCACCGTCCCGCGTGTGGCCTATGTCTCCTGCGATCCCGCCACGCTGGCGCGAGACCTGCGCACGCTGGCCGATGGCGGCTACCGGATCATCCGTATCCATCCCATCGACCAGTTCCTCTGGTCGGCCCATGTCGAGGCTGTCGCCCTGCTGGAGAAATCATGAGCGCGTCCCAACCCGGCCGCCCCAGCCCGGCGGCCGGCATGGTCTGCTTCAAGGGAGAGGACGTCCTCCTCATCCGGCGCGGCACGCCCCCGATGGCGGGCGACTGGTCGATCCCCGGCGGACGCATCGAATTTGGCGAACGCGCCGAGGCCGCCGCCCTGCGCGAGCTGAAAGAAGAAACCGGGATAGAGGCCCGCCTCATCGGCCTCGTCGATGTGGTCGACGCGATCTTCACCTCGCGCTCAACCGGCCAGGTCGCCCGCCATTATGTGCTGTTCGATTTCGCCGCTCTCTGGATCTCGGGTGACCCGGTCGCGGGCGACGATGCAAGCCACGCCGAATGGATCTCGCCAGAGCGCCTCGCCACAATTCCCCTCTGGGACGAAACCCGCCGCGTCATCGAAAAGGCCCGCGCGATGCTCGCCTCACTCTAAAAAAACTCCAACGAGCAACCCCGCCGTTGGAGTTTTTGGCCTCCTCGTTGGAGGAACCGTTGGAGTTTTTTGCGCCCCTTGTCCCCCTTAATTTCCCTTGACCCGCCCCTGCGTCAGGTCTGTCTAGACGCTTCAAGTCAATCAAGAGATTACCCGGGAGGTATCAGGTTCATGGTCTACAAACCCTTCGATTTGAGCGGCAAGGTCTGCGTTGTCACCGGTGGCAACAAGGGCATTGGCCTCGGCATGGTCGAGGCGCTCGCCGCCTCAAATGCGCACGTCGTGATCTGGGGCCGCAAAACGGCTGACAACGACGCCGCCGTCAAAACCGCCTCGGGCCTCGGCACCGGCAAGGTCAAGGCCTGGGCCGTTGATGTCGGCGAAGAAGCTCAGGTTATCAAGGCGATGAAAGAGGCCGAGGAAGAATTCGGCCGCATCGACACCTGCATCGCAAATGCCGGTGTCGGCCGCGGCGCCGCCTCCTTCGAAACGATGACGATCGACACCTGGCGCTATAATGCCCACATCAATTCCGAAGGCGCCTTCTTCACCCTGCGTGAAGCAGCCAAGTCGATGGTTGCCCGCGCCAAGAAGGGCGATCTGGGCGGCAGCCTTGTGGGTACCGCCTCCCTCGCCGGCATCGAAGGGGCCGGCCGCAACCAGGCCTACGCCCACACAAAAGGCGGCCTGATCGCCATGATGAACGCCTGCGCCGTCGAATATGGACGCTACGGCATCCGCGCCAACTCCATTCTCCCCGGCTGGATCGCCACCGACATGACCGAGGGCGCGCAGGGCCAGGAAGTGTTCACCTCGAAAGTCATCTCCCGAGTTCCGATTCGCCGCTGGGGCGAGCCGGCAGACTTTGGCGGCATGGCCGTCTACCTTGCCTCGGACGCCTCGAAATATCATTCGGGCGACACGCTCGTCATCGATGGCGGCTACGCCAAGTTCTGAGGCTTATCCTCCCCGCAGAAAGGCCCTGTCTTTCTGCGGGGACATGGCCTCCGCATAAGGATTAACCATAATCCCGACACCAAAGAAAAAGGCCGCCTCCCAAAGGAAGCGGCCTTGTTCTTTAACCGGTTGCCCGGCCCGGAAATTATTCCGGCGTAACTTCGTCGATTGCTTCTTCGGTTGCTTCAGCAGCTTCTTCAGTTGCTTCTTCAACAGCAGCAGCAGCTTCGACAGCGGCTTCTTCAGTCGCTTCGTATGCTTCGACCACAGCTTCTTCAGCGGCTTCGCCAGCTTCAGCAGCAGCTTCTTCAACGGTCGCCGGCTCAGCTGCAGGCGCAGCTTCTTCGGTTGCGCCGCAAGCGGCCAGAACGAGCGCAGCAGCGCCGATCAGGAAAAGATTTTTCATGTTGGTAGTACCCCTGTTGTGTTCTTGCGAACGGCCGGTGCTTTAGCACCATTGTCCCGTTACTGAAAGTTCATTCTTCATATAAGGAATGCCTTTCACGGGCTCTTTGCAGAAAAGCCCCCTCCCGCATTGGGAAGGGGCGATATTCAGCATTTCTGCCTGCTTATTCAGCAGCTTCTTCGGCGGCTTCTTCGGCAGCTTCTTCAGCAACGTCAGCAGCTTCCTCGGCAACTTCAGCAGCTGCTTCAGCTTCTTCAGCGGCTTCTTCTGCAACGTCGGCAGCTTCTTCAGCAGCTTCTTCGGCAACTTCAGCGGCTTCAACAGCGGCTTCTGCTTCAACTGGCGGCTCGCCCGCAAAGGCAACACCGGAGATAAAGGCTACAGCTGCAACGCCTGCGAAAAGTTTCTTCATAAGAGCTTCCCCTCTTGAATTTATTGTCTGAGTGACACCCGTTACCCGGATCAACCCGGCCAACTTCCAAACTTCTGGCGGGCGAACACGGCCAGATTGCGGCGAAGTGGCGGCAAAAAAGGCAAATATGGTACAACCCTTATCCTATTGCGTTGACGCTGGGGCGGCAGGATAGCCCTGAAATCAAGCACTCGCTTTGATAAAGGGACGTACAAATGGCCATCAAAACACGCCTGACTGAACTGCTGAAAACTGAGCATCCGATCATGCTCGCCGGTATGGGCGGGGTTTCCTATGCGGAAGTCTGCGCGGCCATGTGCAATGCGGGCGGTTACGGCGTCCTCGGCATGGCCGGCACCACGCCCGACTTCATCGCCGGCCAGATGAAAAAGGTGCGCGCACTGACCGACAAGCCGTTCGGCGTCGACCTGCTGGCCGCAAGCCCGGAAAGCCTCGAAGAGTCCGTGGACGTCATCATCAATGGCGGCGCCGATTCCTTCATCGCCGGCCTTGGCGTGCCGATGCCCATCATGGAACGCCTGAAAAAGGCGGGCCTCAAGGTCATGGTTGTCGGCGGCGCGGTGAAACATGCCATCAAGGCCGAGCAGGCGGGCTGTGACGCGGTGATCCTCCAGGGCGGCGAAGGCGGCGGCCATACCGGTCTCGTCGGCACCATGCCGCTCGTGGCCCAGGCCGTTGAAGCGGTGAAGATCCCCGTCATCGCCGCGGGCGGCATCTATGATGGCCGCGGCCTTGCTGCCTCCCTCGCCCTCGGCGCGCAGGGCGTCTGGATGGGCACCCGCTTTATCGCGTCGGCCGAGGCGCACGCCGCTGGCATGTACAAGGACGCCGTCGTCACCGCCGGCGACACCGACACAACCCGCACCCGCTGCTATTCCGGCAAGCCGATGCGATGCCGCACAAACGACTACATCAATGACTGGGAAAGCCGCCCGGAAGACATCAAGCCCTTCCCCTTCCAGGCAATCCATTCAACCCAGACCGGCGTCATCGGCGGTATTGGGGGGATCACGGATGAAGCGAAACTCTCGATGGACAAGTCTTGCTTCGCTATGGGCCAGTCAGCCGGCGGCGTGAAGGAAGTCAAACCCGTCGCAGAGATTGTCGCCGACATCATGCGCGACGCCGAAGCCACGATTGCGCGCATGGCCGGCCTGCGCGTCACCGCCTGAGACGGCCACAAAAATGGCCTGAAACGGCCTGACTGAAACGAAAAGCGCGGGATGGGCCCTTGCCTCTCCCGCGCTTTTTCAGTCTACAGCCAGCCGCGCCATTTGAAGAACTGGTAAGGCACGATAGCGGACAGAACCATCAGGCAGACCGCCATCGGATAGCCGAGCGGCCAGGAGAGCTCCGGCATCACCTCAAAATTCATCCCATAAATCGAGGCAATCAGCGTTGGCGGAAGGAAGACTACCGCCGCCACCGAGACGATCTTGATGATGCCCGTCTGCTCGATATTGATCATGCCGAGCGTGGCATCAAGCAGGAAGTTTATCTTCTGTGTCAGGAAGGTTGTGTGGTCGCTCAGGGATTGCACATCACGCGACAGCGTGCGGATACGCCCTTCATATTCCTTGCCGGGCTTGCGGCTGGCCGCAATCTCGGCCCCAAAGGCCAGAAGGCGCTGAAACGAGATCAGGCTTTCTCGCAACTTGGAGAGAAGGTCGCCCTTCCGGCCGATCTGTTCGAGTACGGACTGATAATTCCGCGGCCTGGCTTTCACGCGCTTCGACACCTTCTCCGGCGCCGCCCCGCCCACCTGCGGCGCCTTGATGGCAAAGATATCGTCCGAGAGCGCGTCCAGCTCATGCCCGGTACGCTCCAGAACATCCCCGATCCGCTCGATCAGCCCTTCGAGTAGCCCGGTGAACAACCCATCGGCCGTATACGTGGAATTCTTCTGGCAGCGCGTGATGAAGGCATCGATGGAGCGTGGTTCGGCATAGCGCGCCGTAATCAGTTGCTCGCCCCTCAGGATGAAGGTAATCGGCGAAAGCAGAACATTGTCACCGTCGGTGTGAGACAACGCCATTGCCGTCATGAAGGTCGCGCCGTCTTCAATATAGAGACGGCTGGAAACCTCGATCTCACTCATTTCCTCGATGGTGGGCACGTCAATGCCGAGGGCCCGCTCAACGGCGGTTTCCTCATCCTTACTTGGCCGCAGGATGTCGACCCATATGGCCGTATCAATATGTTCGAGCGTTTCACCGGTAATAATGAAACGATTGTCGGCATTGGCAAAGGTGCGGATCATGGGCGGCCCTGGAAAATGGTCCGCCCATGTCTGCTTAAAGTCGCTGCCGATGGCAACAGGCCGCGCTTAGTCCGGCGCTGGCGTCAGGCGGATCAACCGCCCACCATCCCCATCTTCCAGCACATAGATCGCCCCGTCCGGCCCTTCTTCCACCTCGCGGATACGCTTGTTCCAGCTATAGCGCCCGCCTTCGGCAGCTTCAGCGCTTTCCTCATTAATGGCGACGCGGATCAGCGCCTGCGATGAGAGACCGCCGATAAAGGCATTGCCGTTCCAATCCGGGAACATGCCGCCATAATAGATGTCGAGCCCGGCCGGGCTGATCGCGGGCACCCAATAGGCCGCCGGCGCTGCAAATTCCGGCCGCGTATCGTGGTTTGGAATGTTCCGGCCATCATAATGATTTCCATTGGAAACTTCCGGATAGCCGTAATTCTGCCCCCGGATGATAAGGTTCAGCTCATCGCCATGCGCTGGCCCCATCTCCTGCGCCCAGAGGCGGCCGGAATTGTCAAAATCAATGCCCAGCGGATTGCGATGCCCCAGCGTCCAGACCTGCGCGGCAACCCCGCCCTGATCGGCAAACGGATTATCTTCCGGCACGCTGCCGTCCAGATTGAGGCGCACGATCTTGCCCATATTGCTGGCCATGTCCTGCGCCGGCGTGAACAGCTGGCGATCCCCCGAAGTGATAAAGAGATACCGGTCTGGCGAAGCCACCATGCGATGGCCATAGTGTCCGCTGCCGGTATGCTTGGGCGTCTGCTCCCAGATGATGCTCCGTTCACTGATGGCGCCGCCTGATTCCGTCAGGCTCAGCTTCGCCAGTTCTACCACTGCGGTCGACGGCTCAAGATTTTCCGGGTCGCGCGCCGAATAGGAAAGATATATCTCACCGGTCTCTGCAAAGTCTGGATGCAGGATGATGTCCCCCAACCCGCCCTGGCCCCAGGGCTGAACATCGGGGGTGCCGGAAATCTTGCCCGCCTTCGTCCCGTCGTTATTCAGCAGCCAGAGCGCGCCGGCCTTCTCGGTCACCAGCGCCCGGCCATCGGGAAGGAACGTCATCGCCCAGGGCGCATCAAAGGTTTCCAGCGGGGTTGCTGTCAGCTTCACCCGGTCTGAGCCGGTAACGGTGAAACTGCCATCCCCGGCGCCTCCGCTATTCTCTGCTGGTGTGGCGCAGGCAGCCAGGGCCATGCCGGCCACCAGAGCCGCGACGGAAACAAGCTTCAGATGTGACATATTGATAACTCCTCTGTATCCAGATCAATCAGCAGAGAATGCTGCCCGGTCGACCAGATGCTTCATGGGTTCATTGTTCAGGTAGAGCGCCAGGTTAGCAAGGAAAGTCTCGTCCCCCCGCGCGACCGTGCCGGGTGTATCGGAGCTGTCGTGCGGCGTGATCACGATCTTGTGATGTTTCCAGAGGGGGCTCTCTTCGGGCAGAGGCTCGGTTTTCGTCACATCCAGCGCCGCAAAGGCCGGCCGCCCGGCGTCGAGCGCGGCCATCAGCGCGGCCTCGTCCACCAGCGCCCCGCGCCCAAGGTTCAGGAACAGCGCGTCCTTGTTCATCGCCGCAAAGAAGGCCGCGTTCGCCATGCCTTCCGTCTCCGGCGTATGCGGCGGGCAGAGCAGCACAGCGTCCGCCCCCGGCAATTCCGTCAGCAGCGAATCTGGCGCCGCAATCCGCGCCGCCCCCTCGGCCGGCCCCGGCGTGCGGCGCACCCCCGTCACCACCCCGCCCAGCGCGCTCACCCGTTTGCCCACCGCCTGCCCGATCGAGCCATAGCCCACGATCAGCCAGCGCGAGCCGTGCATTTCCCGCACGCGGAGACGTTCCCATTTCCCCTGCGTCTGGTTGGCCCGGTGGCCCGGCCCATCCCGGAAAAAGTCCATCGCCTGCCAGATCGCCCATTCGGCCATCGCTTCGGCCTGGGTGTGATTGGTGGTGTAGCGCCTGGATTTCTGCCCGATGGCCACCAGGGCGGGGTTCTCGATGCCCGCAGCGGCTGACTGGAACCAGTCGAAATCCGGGCTTTTCAGGATCGCCGTCATGAATTCCCGCACGGATGGGGAATAGAACGCGTCAATGTTGCCGAAAGCGAGGTCCACCTGCGGGGGCTCTTTCAGCTCCGCCGATGTCCAGGCCTCATGGAAGCGCTGGGCATCATCGACCGTGACAATGTTGAGAGCGGCGTTCAGCCCCTTGAGCCGGGGCGCGATGCGCGCGAATGTCCGCGCATGAAGAAGAAGCGTTTTCATGCCCTCCTGCTTAGCTTGGCCCTTGCCGCCAGCACAAGCATGATGCCCGCCCTGCCGCAGGGAAACCTGCCCGTGCGCGGCCCCGATTATTTCCGCGATGCGGCCGATCTTGCCGGTGCGCTCGGCGGCGCCCACGCCATCCGCGTGCTCTGTAACGGGAATGAAGACCAGTACTGGCGCCGCTACATGGCAGACCTTCTGGCTTATGAAGCGCCTGATGCGGGCAATCTGCGTTCCTCCCTCGTCTCCTCGTTCAACGACACCTATTCCCGCACAAGCGATCAGTTCCGCATCTGCGACGGGCGCGCGGTCGAGGCCGAGGCCCGCTTTGCCCGCACCGGCGAGGACATCGCCGGGCGCCTCGCCACCCATTATTTCCCGAAAAACACCCGCCGAGGCGGAGGAGGATTCGAATGAAACCTATACTGTTCATCGGCGCGGCCTGCGCTTTCGCCCTCTCTGCCTGCGCCCAGATGCCAGAGACCGCGCCTGAAGCGGCGCCCATCAGCATCGCGCCCGAAGCAGAGCCCGCCCCACCGTCGCTGGTCACCCATCCGATGACCGGCCAGCGCCCCGAAAGCGGCCGCCCCATCGCCACCCGCTCGGCCGTCGTCGCCCCCAATGGCGCCGCCGCCACCGCCCATCCCCTCGCCACCCAGACCGCCCTTGACGTGCTCAAAGCCGGCGGCTCAGCCGTTGACGCCGCCATTGCCGCCAACGCCATGCTCGGCCTCGTCGAGCCAACCGGAAACGGCATCGGCGGGGATCTCTACGCCATCGTCTGGGATCCCGAAACACAGAAGCTCTACGGATACAACGGCTCGGGCCGCAGCCCCAAAGCTGCCACCCTCGCCGACGCGCAGGCCAAGGCCGATACGTTCGAAGACGGCAAGAAGCTCCCCCGGTTTGGCACCATCACGGTCACCGTCCCTGGCACGGTCGATGGCTGGTTCGCCCTGCATGAAAAGTTCGGAAAACGTCCGATGGCGGACAATCTCGCGCCAACAGTCAGTTATGCCCGCAACGGCGCCCCGATCCCGGAAATGATCGCCTGGTACTGGTCGCGCGGGCCGCTCCGCTTCGAGCCGGCCCATGAGCGCGGGGAACTGGAAGAATACGAAAACGCCCGCAAAACCTATTTCGACCCCACGCCCGTTGCTGGCTCCCTGTTCAAAAACCCCGACCTTGCCAACACGCTGGAACGCATCGGCAGGCTCGGCCGCGGCGAATTCTACAAAGGCGCCACCGCCCGCGCGATGACCAACTATCTGCGCCGTCATGGCAGCAAGATGCATTTCAGTGACTTCACCACCCACACCGGCGACTGGATCGAACCGATCTGCGTCGAATATCGCAGCGAAGTGAAAGTCTGCGAGCTTGGCCCCAACACGCAAGGCGTCGCTGCTTTGCAAATGCTGGAAATGCTCGAACGCTTTGACCTCAAATCTATGGGCTTTGGTTCGCCCGATGCCGTCACCGCTATGGTCGAGGCCAAACGCCTCGCCTTCGCAGACCGCGCGCTCGGCTACGCAGACCCTGCCTTCTCCGGCATCGACCCGTCAATCTTCGTCGCCCCCGGCTACAATGCCCGCCGCGCCGAAGCCATCGACATCACGCGCGCCATGCCGCAAGTCGCTCCGGGCACGGAGATCACCGACGCCGCCCTGCGCGATGGCGACACGACCTACCTCACCGTCACCGATAAAGACGGCATGATGGTCTCCCTCATCCAGTCAAACTATCGCGGTATGGGCTCTGGCCTCGTCCCCGATGGCCTCGGCTTCATGTTCCAGGACCGGGGCGAACTCTTCAGCCTTGATCCGGCCCATCCCAACGCCTTCGAAGGCGGCAAACGCCCCTTCCACACCATCATCCCGGCCTTTGCCTTCAGGAAGGATCTTCCCGGCTGCCAGGTCCGCGCCACCGCGCCGGAAATGGCCTGCCCGTATGAGCCCTGGCTCAGCTTCGGCCTGATGGGCGGGGCCACCCAGCCCCAGGGCCATGTCCAGATCATCACCAATCTGATTGATTTCGGCATGGGCCTCCAGGAAGCCGGCGACGCGGCCCGCTGGGAACATGATGGCGGCTGCGAGCCAACCGATGCTCTGTCTGCGGACTGTAATGTAGGCACCGGCAAAGTCATGCTCGAACGCGGTCTCGCCGGCGCCGCCGCCGAACTGGAAGCGCGCGGCTATGAAGTCGCCTGCTGCGAAGCCAATTATGGCGGCTACCAGGCCATCATGCGCGACTTTGAAAGCGGCGCCTGGATCGCCGCCACCGAAATGCGCAAAGACGGCAATGCGGATGGGTATTGAGGGCAATCCTCCTTTAAGCCCCCTCGCCCTTTCAAGGGAGAGGGGGTTGGGGGTGAGGGTTCGCGACGCCCGTAGCTTGGCGCCTTGCCTCCCCCCGCCACCCCCAACCCCTTCTCCCCAATAGGGAGAAGGGGCTTTGACAGACGACCCCGCCATTCGGCGCGCTCGCCACCTCCGCCAAGCCTCAAACACCCCCGAACAGAAAGCCTGGGAAACCCTCCGGACACTGAGAGATCACGGTTTCCCCGTCCGCCGCCAGCATCCCATCAACGGCATGATTGTCGATTTCGCCATCACGCGCGCGCGGCTCGTCATCGAAATTGATGGCGGGATTCATAACCTGCCCGAAGTCCGGCAACGCGATGAAAAACGTGACCAGATGCTCGAAAGTCTCGGTTGGTCCATCCTGCGCATCCCCGCCGAAGACGCCCTTCACCCCGACCATCTGATGCGCCTCGTCCAGGAAAAACTCGGCCTCTAAGCCCCCTCTCCCTCCCAGGGAGAGGGGGTTGGGGGTGAGGGTCCTGAACCTCTCGGCTCCATCTTTTGCCTCACCCCCTCATACCCAACCCCTTCTCCCCCAAGGGAGAAGGGGCTAAGAGGCGAAAATGAAAAATACCGCACCCGCCGCCCCCGAAGCCCCGCGCGATTGCCCGCTCTGCCCGCGGCTCGTGGGCTATCGCGAAGCCGTGCGCGCCAAGGAGCCCACCTGGTTCAACGGCGCCGTCCCGAGCTTCGGAAACGACACGGCGCAACTCCTCATCGTCGGCCTCGCGCCCGGCGTCACCGGGGCCAATCGCACCGGCCGCCCTTTCACGGGCGATTGGGCCGGAGACCTGCTCTACGCTACCCTCGACAAGTTCGGCTTCAGCAAGGGCAAATTCGCCGCCGACCCGAATGACGGTCTCGTCCTCCAGCGCGCGATGATCACCAATGCCGTCCGCTGCGTGCCCCCGGAAAACAAGCCCGTCGGCGCCGAGATCAACCAATGCCGCCCCTTCCTCGAAGCGCGCATTGCTGCCCTGCCAGATCTGAAAGTGATCCTGTGCCTGGGCAAGATCAGCCACGATTCCACGCTGCGTGCGCTCGGCCTGAAACTCAGCGCCCATCCGTTCGGACACGGAACAAAATATGAGGTCGAGGCAAACGGCAGACCCGTCACCCTCCTCTCCTCCTATCACTGCTCCCGCTACAATACGAACACAGGCCGTCTGACGGCGGAGATGTTTGAAGCTGTGTTTGCCAAGGCGAAGATGGCGGTGGGAAACTAGCCCCTAACCCGCCTTCATGATCCGCGCCTTGTCGCGCGCCCAGTCGCGCTTGGCCTCATGCTCGCGCTTGTCGTGCGCCTTGCGGCCCGTCGCGACGCCGATCAGCAGTTTCGCCCGGCCCTTATCGTTGAAGTAAAGCTTCAACGGCACAATCGTGCGCCCGGCCCGTTCCACTTCCTGCGATAGCTTCGAGAGCTCCCGCCGCGACACCAGCAGCTTCCGCTTCCGGCGCGGTTCATGGTTGAAGCGGTTGGCCCCGCCATAGGTCTGGATCTCGGCATTGATCAGCCACAGCTCGCCCTGCTCAACCGAGGCATAGGACTCGGCAATGTTCGCCCGCCCCTCGCGCAGCGATTTCACTTCCGAGCCGACCAGCATGATGCCGGCCTCCAGCGTATCCTCCACGGAATATTCGCGCCGGGAGCGGCGGTTCTCCGCCACCAGCCCGTCGGTCCGGCCTTTGATCTGTTCGTTTTTCTTCGTAGCCATCGGCCCAATCTAGGTGTTCAGACCGGCCAGCGCCATAGCCACATCAATCTGCTCGCGCGCCGTCGCGTCGGGCGCCGTCAGCGGCAGGCGCACATCCGGCCCGCAAAGCCCCAGCCGCGAGAGTGCATATTTCGCCGGCCCCGGCGAGGGCGAGCAGAACATAGCCCGGTGCAGGCCGATCAGCCGCCGCTCGATCGCCCGCGCGCTTTCCAGGTCGCCATCGTGAAACGCCAGATGCATCGCCGCGCACAGCTCCGGCGCCACATTCGCCGTCACGGAGATACACCCCGCCCCGCCCATCGCCAGAAAGCCGAGCGCAGACGGGTCATCCCCAGACAGCAGCACAAACTGCTCCTCGTCCCCGATCAGCGCCGAATGCCAGCTCACCCGGTCCATATCCCCGGTCGCGTCCTTGATGCCGACAATATTGGGCAGCTGCGCCAGACGCGCCACCGTTTCGGGTTTCAGGTCTACCACTGTCCGGCTCGGCACGTTGTAAAGCATGATGGGCAGGGCCACGGCGTCATTGATCGCGCGAAAGTGTTCGAAAAGCCCGTCCTGATTGGGATTATTATAATAGGGGCTCACCACCAGCGCCGCGTCTGCGCCAGCGGCCTTGGCATGGGCCACAAGGTCGATCGCCTCATCGGTCGAGTTTGATCCCGCCCCGGCGATCACAGGCACGCGCCCTGCTGCCACCTCTACACAAAGCGAGACAACGCGCTTGTGCTCCTCAGTCGACAGCGTGGAGGTTTCCCCCGTCGTTCCGACCGGCACCAGGCCCGCCGATCCGCCCGCAATCTGGCGCTCTACCAGCGCCGCAAAGGCCGCCTCATCGACAGCGCCATTCTTGAAGGGTGTTACAAGGGCTGGGATTGAGCCGTGAAACATTTTAACGTGCCGTATTCAGGGATTGGTTGGGATTGCGTGCTAGGCTCTGTCTTCAGACTTGTCACGCTTTGGCGCAGAAATAAACTTGGGTAGGCCATACCATGTTCCGAATTTCCGCTGTTTTTGTGGCAATTTCTTTCCTGATTACGGGCACTTCGGCCGCTTCCCGGCCTGAAGCGCCCAGCCTGAAGCCGCGGGCCGATTCTCCGGCGCCCACTGCGGCCCCCACTGCGGCCCCCACTCCGGCAAGTGCGCCCGTTCAGATGGCGGAAACCACGCCCGCCCCCGTCCTGCGCGCGCTCACCCCCGGCGTCATCCTGCCCGGCGCGACCCCGGCTCAGCCGGGCGCAACGCCCTTGACCACCCCCGCCGCCACCGGCGCCCCGCTGCCCGCCACGGCGCCCCGCGCGCTGGCGGCCCAGCCCGTCAACGCCACCAGCGTCGCCCAGCTTAAAGCCGCCCTTGCCGCCATTGAGCGCGGCGCCTGGAGCGAGGTCACCCGCATCCAGTATGAGACCACCGACCCTGCCGTGCGGGACATGATACTCTGGAAACGCGCCTCAGACGGCGTGCCCGGCACCACCTTCGACGAGCTCAACTACGCCCTCACCACCCTCTCCACCTGGCCGCTGACCGACCGGATGCGCCGCCGCGCCGAAGAGATCATCGACGCCAGCAATCTCACCGCCGAAGCCCGGGTAAAATGGCTGACCGAATCGGGCCCCATCACCGGGCCCGGCAAGGTCGCCCTCGCCAACGCCCTGCGCCAGACCGGCCAGACCGCAAAAGCGCAGGACGTCATCCGCGACGCCTGGCGCAACAACACGCTGGAATCGAGCCTCCAGCGCACCGTGCTCGCCGGCTGGGGCCAGTCCCTCAGCCAGGATGATCACCGCGCCCGCGTCGATTTCCTCCTCTGGACCGGCCAGCGCACGGACGCCCAGGCTCTCAAACCCCAGCTCACCGCCGATTACCGGCAGCTTGTCGACGCCCGCATCGCCCTCTCTCAGCGCGCCCGCAATGTCGATGCGGCCGTCCAGGCCGTGCCCGCCAATCTGCAGAACCATCCCGGCCTCCTATATGAGCGCGCCAACTGGCGCCGCGCCAAGAATATGGAAGACGCCGTCGCCCCGCTCCTCACCCAGATCAATGGCAAGGACGTGCCCGCCGCCGGGCGCAGCCGCCTCTGGCGCGAGCGCGCCATCGCCGTGCGCAGCGACCTCAAGGCCCGCAACTATTCGCGCGCCTACAACCTCACCGCGCCCCATGGCATGAGCAGCGGCGCAGACTTCGCCGAGGCCGAATGGCTGGCCGGCTGGATCGCCCTGCGCCTGAATGGCGACGCGCCGCGCGGCCTCAACCATTTCGAGACCATGACCAACGGCGTCGGCGCGCCCGTCAGCCTCACCCGCGGCCAGTACTGGACCGGCCGCGCCCGCGATGCGCTCGGCCAGTCAGACCAGGCCGCTCTCGCCTATGCTGCCGCGGCCACACATAAATACACCTATTACGGCCAGCTCTCCGCCGAACGCCTGGGCGACAAGAAGATCAATTTCGGCCCGGCCATTGCTCCGGCCCCGGAAGAACTGGCTGCCTTCGATGCCAATCCGATGGTCCGCGCGCTTCGCCTGATTGGCGGCACCGGCGAGATGGGCCTCTATCGCACCTTCTCCCACCATCTCGACGACATCCTCTCCACTCCGGCAGAGTTCGAGCTGCTGGCGCAGCTTAACCACCAGTATAACCAGCCCGACACGGCCGTGCGCGCCGGCAAGGCCGGCCTCTTCAAAGGCGTGATGGCGCCCGAGGCGGCCTATCCGGTGCTGATGCATCCCCTCTCCCGCCAGCCGGAAGTCGAGCGCGCCTTCATGCTCGCCATCACGCGCCAGGAAAGCGAGTTCAACCCCAACGCCCGCAGCCCCGTCGGCGCCCTCGGCCTGATGCAGTTCATGCCATCGACCGCCCGCGCCGAAGCCCGCCTGCGCGGCATGCCCTATGAGCAGTCCTGGCTGACAACCGACCCCGCCTACAACATGACGCTGGGCGGCCTCCACCTCGACACCCTGCTCAAACAGTTTGGCGGCAGCTACATCATGACGGCGGCTGCCTACAATGCCGGCCCATCCCGCCCCAGCCAGTGGGTGCGCGATTATGGCGACCCCCGCACCGGCCAGATCGACCCCGTCGACTGGGTCGAGTTCGTCCCCTTCTCCGAAACCCGCAACTACATCCAGCGCGTCCTGGAAAACATCCAGGTCTACCGCCACCGCATCTCGGGTGAAGACGCCGACATCCAGATCACTGAAGACCTCAAACGCGGCCGCCGCTGACCGGAAGTGTCCCGGGAGCGTCCGGGTTTGTCCCAAACTGTCCGAGTTTGTCTCGGTTTGTCCGGGTTTGTCCCAAACTGTCCCAACCTGCCCCCCTCGCCTGCAACGCGGGAGAGGGGCGGGGGTGAGGGCCGCCCGAAGGGCGCCTATCCACCATTATTCCCCCCAGACCTGCAGCACCCAGGCGATTTCCAGAAATCTCATCCACCCCCTCCGCAGGCTGACATATACTCCCCCCATGTCCCCCGAACACGCCCGCCTGTACGCCTATGTCCACCCCCTCTTCTGGGGCTGGCTCTGGATACAATTGCAGCTGTTCACAAACTGGCAGAGAGAGTCCCACCGCCCCCTCCTCGTCGCCGTCACCCGCTGGGGTAATCTCTACACCGTCCAGATCGGCGACAAGGTCACCACCTACCAAAAGCCCGCACCGGTAAAACCAGGCTGGGACGACCCGGTCTGGGAAAGCGCCCTGCCTCCAAACATGGCTGGAGTTTCTTTGGAGTTTTCCGAAAATCCTCCAACAGAGGAAGCCTCGCCAGTGCGCGCTGGTCTCCTCCCCCGCCTGCGGGGGAGGTGCCCCGCAGGGGCGGAGGGGGGAGCCCCACCCAACACCTCCTAAATAAGAATCCGTGTCATCCCGGAAATCGCAAAGCGATTATCCGGGACCATCTCACCCCTCTTTCCCAAACCTCTCATCCACCGCCAAACGGAAACCGGCCGCGCCCCCGCGCGTTCCGGCCAAACCCGCTCGCCCTTGCATAAGACCATGCTAAATAAAGCCCGATGGATACTCCCACCCTTCTGCGGCTCAGCGTTTTCCTCGGCGGGCTCGTGCTCTTCGCCGCGCTGGAAGCCCTCTTCCCGCGCAAGACCCGCGTCATGCCAAGGCTTCACCGCTGGGTGACGAACCTCTCGCTCAGCGCCCTCTCCAGCCTCGGCCTGCGCCTGCTCGGCCCCCTCACCGTGGCCGGCGCCGCGCTCGCCGCCAGCCAGAACGGCCTTGGCCTCTTCAATAGCGTCGACGCGCCGGTCTGGCTCATCGCCGCCGCAACCCTGATCCTGATGGATCTCGCCGTCTGGGCCCAGCATCTGGCGATGCACAAACTGCCCCTCTTCTGGCGCATGCACCGCGTCCACCATACCGACCGCGACCTCGACGTGACCAGCGGCCTGCGCTTCCATCCCTTCGAGGCCGCCGTCTCGATGGCGTGGAAAGCGCTCATCGTCTTCCTGCTCGGCGCCCCGCTGATGGTCGCGCTCACCTATGAAATCATCCTCAACGCGATGGCCCTCTTTACGCACGCCAATCTCCGCCTGCCCCTCTGGCTGGACCGGGCGCTGCGCTGGGTGATCGTCACGCCGGACATGCACCGCATCCACCACTCCATCATCCGCACGGAAACAGACTCAAACTACGGCAACGCCCTCTCGATCTGGGACCGTATCTTCGCCACTTACACGCCCGAGCCCGCCGCCGGACAGGAGGGGCTCACGATCGGCCTCGCAGAATGGCAGGACACCCGCCCCGCCCAAATCCGCTTTGCGCTCATCCACCCCCAGGCCCCCCAATTAAAACGCCCGCAGGTTTACCCGCCGGCGTCATCAAAGCGGCTATTACATACAAGGCCTATTTCTTGATCCGGCCTTTGACCTGACCGCGATACTTGTCGCCATAAGGCGGGCGCATCATGGCAAGGATCTCATTCTTGGTCTGGGTGTAGATTGCTTTTTTATGGCTGAACTCCAGGAACCCGTCCCGGCCATGATAGGAGCCCATGCCCGAAGGGCCGACCCCGCCAAAGGGCAGGTCTTCCTGCGCCACATGGAACACCACATCATTGACGGTCACGCCGCCAGACGTGGTATTGTTCAGTACAAAGCTCTTCTCGCTCTCGTCTTCGCCAAAATAATAGAGGCCAAGCGGGCGGTCATGGGCGTTGATATAAGCCACCGCGTCCTTGGCATCGCCATAGGATTTGATCGGCAGGATCGGCCCGAAGATCTCGTCCTGCATCACCGTCATGTCATCGGTCGGATCAATGATCAGCGTCGGCGGGATCTTGTGATGGGGCTGCTGGGCAAAGTTCTCGCCCTTGGGATTGAGTTCGATCACCTGCCCGCCCTTAGCGCGCGCATCCTCGATATAGCCGGTAATCCGGTCGAAATGGCGCTGGTTGACCACGGAGGTATAGTCGTCATTGTCCTTGAGGCCAGAGGCATACATCGTCTCCACCGCCCTGGTCGCGGCGGCCACGAAATCCTGCGTCTTGTCTTTCGGCACGAACGCATAGTCCGGGGCCAGACAGATCTGTCCGGCGTTCAGCGTCTTGCCCGCCATGATCCGGTTAGCCGCTTTCTGCATGTCCGCCGACCGGCCAAGCACGACCGGGCTTTTCCCGCCAAGCTCCAGCGTCAGCGGCACCAGATTGTCGGCCGCTGCCCGCATCACATGCTTAGCCACCGAAGTCGCGCCCGTGAAGAGGATATGATCGAAGGCAAGCTTGGTGAACTCCGCGCCCACCTCCGGCCCTCCCGTGACGACCACGCATTCTTCAGGCGTGTAATATTTCGCGATCAGCTCCTTCATCAGCTCCGAGGTCGCTTCGGTGAATTCGGACGGCTTGATCATGCACCGGTTGCCCGCCGCAAATACGCCGGCCAGCGGGGTGAAGGTCAGGTTCACCGGGAAGTTCCAGGGGCTGATGACCCCGATCACGCCCTTGGGCTGGAACTGAAGCTCCGCCTTGGAGCCGAGCAGACCGAGCGGAAACTCCACCTTGCGCTTCTCCGGCTTCACCCATTTGGCCACATGCGCCTTGGCATGTTTCAGCGCGCCGATGGAGCCGGCGATGTCGGTCAGGTTCGACTGGTCCTTCGAGCGGTGGCCAAAGTCGGCGCACATCGCCTCATTCAGCGCGTCGCCATGCGTGATCAGAAGGTCGATGGACTTGTCGAGCCATTCGATCCGTTTCTCTACCGACGGAATCCCGTCGCGCAGATGCGCCGCCTTCTGTTTCGCGAGCAGTGCGTTCATGCCGGTGCCCGGCGTGCCATCAAGGGCCATGTGCTGTTTCTCCCAATCCCGTATGTGGTTGGTGAACAATGTAGCGCCTGTTCAGCATTTCCCCAATAGGCCTTGCAAACCGCTTACCCGGCGTGAGGCGTTCCCGCCCGCGGCGCTTCATTCTACAAGCATGCCAGTCAGATCAGAAAACCCACAGGGAGGCGCCAATGGCGACGTACGAAAAGATTTCCTATGAGCGCAATGGCGACACCGCGATCATCGCCTTCAACGATGACAAGACGCTGAACGCCTGCGGCGTCGACACCGCCATCGAGCTGCTGCACGCCTTTGAAGTGGCCGCCAATGAAGCGCGCTGCACCATCTTCACCGGCAAGGGCCGCGGCTTCTGCTCGGGCGCCAATCTCGGCGGCATGGGCTCGGGGCCTGAAATTGCCTATCCCGGCTCCAAGCCTGACGCCGGCAAGGCGCTCGACGCTTTCTACAATCCCCTCGTCACAGCCATCCGCGAACATCCCCATCCGGTCATCACCGCCGTCAATGGCGCGGCCGCCGGTGTTGGCTGCGCGCTCGGCCTGATGGGCGATCTCGTGATTGCGTCGAAAGGCGCTTACTTCCTTCAGGCCTTCCGCCGCATCGGCCTTGTGCCCGATGGCGGCTCGACCTGGCTGCTTGCCCGCACTATCGGCCGCGTCCGCGCGATGGAGATGGCGCTCCTCGGCGAGAAGGTTTCGGCAGACCAGGCCCACACCTGGGGCCTCGTCAACCGCGTGGTCGAGGATACTGAGCTGTTGCCGACTGCGCTCGACTTTGCCGCCAAACTCGCTGCCGGCCCGACGGTAGCGCTGGCCCTGACGCGCAAGCTGATCTGGGACGCCACGGAATCTGATTTCGACGCCGCCCTGCATGGCGAGCGCGTGGCCCAGCGCACCGCCGGGCGTACGGACGACTTCAAGGAAGGCGTCGGCGCGTTCCTTCAGAAGCGCCCTGCCGAGTTCAAAGGCAAGTAACTTTAGATTGCCCAAAATTAATTGGGTTCACCTTAAGGATTATTCAACCTTGTCTCCCTAGGGTTCGCCAAACGGGCCTTACGGGGGCAGGGATTGATGGGTTTTCGACTGGTACATTTTAATTGCGTACGGCCATTGGGCGCTTTCACGCTCGACAATCCGTATGTGATCACGTTCCTGTCGATCCTGCCGCGCATCTTTGCCGACGCCGATGAGTTTGACGGCCTGCATTTCCACACGCACGGCCTGCGCTGCCCGGATGGGAGCTGGCGCTCTTACAATGACGCCTTTCCCTATGCGGCGGACTGGCCCGCACCGGAAGTCTCGACCATGGCCGGCTGGCGCTCGCTCGAAGACCTCAAATCCTTCACCTATAATGGCCGCACCCATCCGCCCGGCATGCGCCGCCTCGGCCAGGAGATCGACCGCAGCGATGGCCCCGGCTTCGTGATGTGGTGGGCGCCGCGAGGCAAGCAGTTCACGCTCGAAGATGGCTTCCAGCGCCTGCAGCACCTGCGCCAGCACGGATCGTCCGACTACGCCTTTTCGCTGGACCAGCCTGCGCTGCGCCCGGCGGTCGCCTGATCTTACCCTGCTTTTGATTTACGCTTTTTCGGCGGGTTTTTAGCCTTGGCCGCCCGCGCGGCGTTCAGCCCGCGCCGCGCCCATGCGGCTGCCTCATCAGGATCGTCCATCGCAGATGAGGGCAGGCTGACATAGCCCAGATCAATGGGCCGCGCGTCGCTGGAGCGAAGATAGAGGAAGGGCGCGCCCCCTTCTGCAACAAGATCAGCCCGCAGGGCCTCATCCACTTTCAGATAAACCTGATCCTCCGAGAGCAGAGCAAACATCACCCCCTCCTGATAGACGCCCGCCCCGCCAAACATCCGCCGGATGCTGATCGGGCCTACGCCCGACAGCAGCTCCAGAACGAACTCGTGAAACGGATCGGGCGCCTTTGCCATCAGCAGGGCTTATCCTCAGCCTTCGGCCGAAGCGCCAACGACCTTGCCCGGTAGGCCGAGCCGGTAAACGCCCTTGAACATTTCCGGGTCAACTGGCTTACCCTTCCGATAGATCGCGATCACGCCGTCCTTGGCGAGACGCACAGCCTCGGCGCGCACATCCGGCAGGATCTTCTGCCAGCGTTCCGGACTGACGGCCTTGGCGGCATCTTCAGGCGCAATTGTTCCGCCGACGCCGCGCGCGGCCGTCAGCTCAAGGATGGCCTCGCGGAGGGGGTTTTTCGGTTCCTCGCTCACCAGTCGATCGCCGCATAAACGAGCTGCTGGAGCTGCATGCGCATGGGGTAGGTCGAGGATGGCATCAGCTGGGTTGCCTGAACCGCGATCAGCTCCTCCTCCGGATCAATCCAGAAGAAAGTGGAGGCCAGGCCGCCCCAGCTGAACGTGCCGTCGCTGCCCGGCTGGCGGGTCTGCACGATGTCGGTCACGACCGAGCCACCGATGCCGAAGCCGACGCCATCGGCCATCACTTCGGTAAAGGCAGAGCGGCCCATGCCGCGCATGCTCTGGCCGCCCGGCAGATGGTTCTGGCGCATGAATTCCCATGTCTTGGGACTGATGATCCGCGCGCCGTCGAGCGTGCCTCCGCGCAGCAGCATCAGGGCAAAGCGGTGATAGTCCCGCACGGTGGAGGCGAGGCCGCCGCCAGCATTCAGTTGCACCGGGCGCTTGGCATAGAGGCGCGAGGCCGCGCCCGCCGGATCGGCGAGTGTCGTCTCGCCGGTCCTGGCGTCCTTCTGATAGCAAGCCATCAGACGGTCGATCTTGTTCTCCGCCACCCAGAAATCGGTGTCGTTCATGGCGAGCGGTCCGAAGATCCGCTCGCGGAAGAAGGCGTCGAGTTCCTGCCCTGTGATAATCTCGATGATGGCACCAAGCACATCCGTCGCGTGGCTGTAGCGCCATTCGGTTCCCGGCGAAAAGGCAAGCGGCAGGCCCGCCATCTGCCGGGCCATTTCCTGCAAGGTCTGCTTGGGATGGGCAACCTTTTCGCGCCTGTAGATCGCGTCGGTCTCGTCCTGCAACAGGAAGCCGTATGTGAGGCCGGACGTATGGGTGATCAGATCCAGGATCGTCATCTCACGGTCAGGGTCTTTGAGTTTGGGCGCCTCGGCGGTGCCGCCGGCCCAGACTTTGACATCCTTGTATTCGGGAATGTAACGGCTGACGGGATGCTCAAGGCGCAGCTTGCCCTCCTCGAACAATATCATGAGGGCGAGCGTGGTGATCGGCTTCGTCATCGAATAGATGCGAAAGATCGTCTCCGGACCAATCGGGCGGCTGCCGCCCATTTCGGTCGCGCCGATATAGCTCTCATGGGCGACTTCACCGCCGCGCGAGATCAGCGTTGCCATACAGGGCAGCTTGCCGCTGTCGAGATAGTTCGTCTGGAAGAAGGCCGGGATCGCGTCGAGGCGCTCGGCATTCAGGCCGACATCATGCGGGTCTGTCAGGTCGTGTTCGAACATCAGAGTTTTCCTGCTTTGGCGGCGCGGGCAAGCTCGCGCGCGATGATGATCTGCTGGATCTGGCTGGTGCCTTCATAGAGGCGGAAGATGCGCACATCGCGGTAGAAGCGCTCGATGCCATAATCGGTGACATAGCCTGCCCCGCCGAAGATCTGCACGGCGCGGTCGGCGACGCGGCCGCAGGCCTCGGTGGCGAAGAGTTTGGTGCAGGAGGCGAGCATCGTGATGTCCTCGCCGGCATCGCGGCGGCGGGCAGCGTCGAGGAGCATGCATTCGGCGGCATAGGTTTCCGCCTGGCTGTCGGCGATCAGGGCCTGGAGCATCTGGTGCTCGAAGATCGGCTTGCCGAACTGTTTGCGCTCCAGCGAATAGTTCACCATCTCGCGGATCAGGCGTTTGGAAACGCCGGTCGCCACAGCCGAGATGTGGAGGCGGCCTTTGTCCAGCACGCTCATCGCGACCTTGAAGCCTTCGCCTTCCTTGGCGATCATGTTGGCGGCGGGCACGCGGGCGTTCTCGAAGATCACGTCACAGATATGGGCGCCCTGCTGGCCCATCTTCTTCTCGGGCTTGCCGACCGACAGTCCGGGCGTGTCGCGTTCCACGATGAAAGCGGAGACGCCCTTGGCGCCGGGTTCGTCCTGGTTGGTGCGCGCCATGACCGTGAAGAGGTCGGCCTTGTTGGCGTTGGTGATGTAGCGCTTGGTGCCGTTGAGGATATAATGGTCGCCGTCACGTACGGCTTTGGTCTTGAGGCCGGCCGCGTCTGAGCCGGCTTCAGGCTCGGTGAGGGCAAAGGAGGCAATGAGGTCTCCCGAGGCCACGCCGGGGAGCCATTTCTGCTTCTGCTCCTCAGTGCCGAAGAGAACGAGCGCCTGGCTGCCGATGCCGATATTTGTGCCCGCGACCGAGCGGAAGGCCGGCGAGGTCTGGCCAAGCTCCATCGCGACAAGGCATTCGGTTTCCATGTCGAGGTCGAGGCCGCCATATTCGTCCGGCACGGCAATGCCGAAGAGGCCGAGCTCTTTCATGGCATCGACCACATGCTGGGGAACGGCGTCTTCATCGCCGACCTGGGCCTCTACCGGCACGCAGGTTTCGGTTACAAAGCGGCGCACCTGCTGGATCAGGGCGGCGCGGGTTTCGGCGTCAAAGGCCATCTTGTTTCTTCTCCCGATATTCTCTTCGCCGCGCACTCTATGCGCCAAAGCGACGCTTGTCGAAGGGGCGCATGACGGTAAGGTGCCGCAGTCAAAACAGAGAGAGGTCACATGTCGACATCGGTAGTAGCAGACGGCGAATTTGCAGGCTGGACCACCTGGGCCGAGGAGCCCTTCGAACATGAGACCGCCGGGCCCTTCTACTACCGGGTCGATGAGCAGGGACCGGTGGCGGCCTTCCGGGTGGCGCGCAAGCATATGAATGCCGGCGGGGTGGTGCATGGCGGGTGTCTGATGACCTTTGCTGATTTTGCGCTGTTCGCGATTGGTCATGAGGCGATGGAGGGCAGCTACGGCGTAACCGTTGCTTTTACAGCAGAATTTATCGATGGGGCGCTGGAAGGCGAGCGGCTGGAGGCGCGCGGAGAAACGCTGCGCAAGGGAGGCTCGCTGAGCTTTGTGCGCGGGCTGGTGACGGGCCAGGATGGCCGGCCGGTATTGAACTTTTCAGGGACAATCAAAAAACGGAGGAAACAGGCATGAGCGAACAACCCCCTTATCAGGAATTATCCAGAAGTATCAAAGGCAAGACCGCCCTCATCACCGGCGCGGCCAGCGGGATGGGGCGCGCGACGGCCCACCTCTTTGCGCGCGAGGGCGCCAATGTGGCGGTCACGGACCTCAAACAGGAAAACGTCGATAAAGTCGTCAATGAAATCAAGGCGGCCGGCATTGATCATGTGAAGGGCTGGGCGCTGGACGTGGGCGACAGCGCGGCGATCAAGCGGGTGGTGGACGAGGCGGCGGCGCATTTTGGCGGCATGGATATCCTCGTAAATAATGCGGGGTTCGCCATCCCCGGACAGGTGGGAGAGGAGAGCTATGAGGATAGCTGGGGGCCTAGCATCAATGTGATGCTGACCTCGCACCAGCGGGCGATCCGGGCGGCGCTGCCCTATATGCGCAAGAATGGCTGGGGGCGGATTGTGAACATTGCCTCCACCGAAGGATTGGGGGCAACGCCGGGCAATTCGCCTTATGTGG
>JBKBIZ010000190.1:0-857 GCA_046293975.1 Hyphomonas sp.
AGGACTTCGAGGATATAGGGTTTGACGATCTCGGCGACCTGTTCGGAGCTGAGACCCTTGGCGTGCTGGGTCGACAGGACGATCGAGGTGGCGCGGACCGGCTTGCCGTCCTGGTATTCGATCGTGACCTGGCTCTTGGCGTCGGGCTCCAGCTGCGAGCCGCCGGCGTGGCGGACCTCGGCGAGGCGCTTCAGGATGTTGTGGCTGTACTGCAGGGTCGCCGGCATCAGTTCCGGCGTCTCGTTCGAGGCGTATCCGAACATGATGCCCTGATCGCCGGCGCCCTCGTCCTTCTCGTTGGTCGAGTCGACGCCGACGGCGATGTCGGCCGACTGGGCGTGCAGGTAGCAGGCGTACTCCGCCGTTTCCCAGTGGAAGCCGTCCTGCTCATAGCCGATGTCCTTGACCGCGGCGCGGACCAGCGGCTCAAGGCTGTCGATGATGGCTTGGGTGAAGGCCTCGTTCTCTTCCTTGGTATTGCCCGGCTGAGTGGCGCGAACCTCGCCGGCCAGCACGATGCGCTGGGTCGTGACCAGGGTCTCGCACGCCACACGCGCCTCGGGATCTTTGGCCAGGAAGGCGTCGACGACGGTGTCGGAGATGCGATCAGCGACCTTGTCAGGGTGGCCCTCGGAGACGCTTTCCGAGGTGAAGAGGAAGGAGGAACGAGCGGCCAAGAGAGGCTCCTGTCTGTGTCAGGCGATCAGACATATAAAGATATGCTTATATGTTCAAGTGATCTGACGTCGGGCGATGAGACGGAAAGTGGTTCGCACGCCGAGCGGATCGGCTGACAGCGTTGGATTTTAGGGTAAACAGGCTGCGGGGGATCGAAGGCCTGACAGCCTGACGACGAG
>JBKBIZ010000191.1:0-851 GCA_046293975.1 Hyphomonas sp.
GGAGAACCCATCCGCGCGCAGCCGCTCGGCCAGCTCCCGCTTGATGCGGGCGACCAGTCCGGGTCCTTCGTAGATCAGGGCGGAATAGATCTGGACCGCCGAGGCGCCCAGGCGGATGCGGGCATAGGCCTCGGCCCCGCTGTCGATCCCGCCGACCGCGATCAGGGGCAGACGCCCGGCGGAGGCGTCGGCCGCGGCGCGCAGGGCGTCCAGCGCCCGCGCCCGCAACGGCGCGCCCGAAAGGCCGCCGGCCTCATCCCTGTGCGGCGAGCGCAGGCTGTCCGGGCGATCCAGCGTGGTGTTGGACACGATCAGGGCGTCCAGCCCGTGGTCGAGACTGGCCTCGACGATCATGCCGATCTCCTCGCCCGTCAGGTCCGGCGCGATCTTCAGGAAGACCGGGGTCGGGTCGTCGCCCCGGGCGGCGGCCAGACGGCCCAGCAGGTCATCCAGCGCCGCCCGCCCCTGCAGGGCGCGCAGGCCCGGCGTATTGGGCGAGGAGACGTTGACGGTGACGTAGTCGGCCAGCCCCTTCAGTCGGATGAGGCCCTTCACATAGTCCGCGGCCTTGTCTTCGGTGTCCTTGTTGGCCCCGAGATTGCCCCCGATCACCGCTGTTCTGGGGCGGTGCGCCAGACGGTCGGCGAAGGCCTCCAGCCCGTCGTTGTTGAAGCCCATCCGGTTGATGATCGCCGCGTCCTCGGACAGGCGGAACAGGCGCGGCCTGGGATTGCCCGGCTGCGGCCGCGGCGTCACCGAGCCGCATTCGACGAAGCCGAAGCCCAGGCGCGCCAGCCCGTGCAGGGCCTCGCCGTTCTTGTCCAGACCGGCGGCCAGCCCGACCGGATTGG
>JBKBIZ010000192.1:0-844 GCA_046293975.1 Hyphomonas sp.
ACCAGGTTGGTCTCCAGCCCGCGCTGCAGCGGCTTGAGCAGGACATGGGTGCGCCGGCCGGCCCCCTCCCCCGAGGTGGTCTCGCCGATCTGCCAGCGAACCGTGTCTCCCGCCGCCTTCGAGACCAGGGTCTCGCCCGCGCCGAGCGTCAGGGTGGCGGTGCGGACCGTGACGTTCTGCACGCCCACGCCCAGCGCCCCGGCGGCCTCGGTCAGCGGCAGGAACACCTGTCCGTCGGCGCTGCGGGCGCGGGCGGCGGCGTCCTGCGCCAGTTGCGCGGGCGTGCGTGCGGGCTGGGGCGGCGTGACCGGAGCTGGAGTCACTGGAGCCGAGGTGACTGGAGCTGGGGTCGCTGGAGCCGGCGTAACAGGTGCCGGAACAGTGGGCCTGGGAGCCGGGGTGGTGGGGGCCGGGGTGGGGGCCGGGGTGGTGGGCCGGGGCGTGACCGGCTGCGGGGCGGGCGTCACGGCGACCGGCGGGGCCGGTTTCGGGGCGCTGATGACGGCGGTGGCGGCGGCGCGGCGGGCCTGCGCCTGCACCTGCAGTTCGGCCTCGCTGTGCGCGCGGCCCCAGGCGGTGGGCGTGGCGTGGAAGGTGGGCCAGGGGGCCACGGCCAGCGGCCGCTGCTTTTGCAGGATGTTCAGGCCGCCGCCGTCGGTCACGAAGTAGACGCTGCCCTGGTCGCTCACGCTGACACCCAGGTCGATCTTCTTGCCGGTGCGGATCTGCCACAGGCCCTGCCCGGCCTTGCCGATGGCGTGAACGGTGCCGGACAGGTCCGGG
Source organism: Hyphomonas sp. (assembly GCA_046293975.1). Lineage (GTDB taxonomy): Bacteria > Pseudomonadota > Alphaproteobacteria > Caulobacterales > Hyphomonadaceae > Hyphomonas. The sequence goes on from JBKBIZ010000192.1 coordinate 784, forward strand.
ACGATCACGCTGCCGTCGCTCAGTTCGGCGGCCGTTCCGGCGATGCCCGCCCCGGCCCGGT
>JBKBIZ010000193.1:0-840 GCA_046293975.1 Hyphomonas sp.
CAGTGCCAAGGCCTGGGCGGCGGAAACCGAATCGACCCTGAAGCTCGGCAAGCTCGGTTTCACCGGCGCGGAGCTGACGGCGCGCGGGCGGTATTATGATACGGAAGCGGACGATCCGGTGACGGGCATCCGCCGCTCGATCAACGGCCATCTGATCTGGGACTATAATATCGAGCTGCGCCAGGATGTTCCGCGCACGGATATCGCCTGGGGCCTGGTGCTCGAAGGCTTCAAGCAGGAGCCCTTCTACCAGATTTCCGACACGCAGCTATCGGGCAATGAGCCTGCCTTCCTGATGGCCTATCTGGAGCATAAGGACATCGCCGGCATGACCGGCAAGGTGGCCCTGGGCAACCTCACCAACCAGAAAGACACCTATTGGCGCCGCGTCTATGACGGCGACCGCAATGGCGCGCTGGTGCGGACGGAGGAATATTCCCGCGCGTTTGGGCCGATCTTTACGGTGGAGCTGAAGGGGAAGTTTTGAGGGGGAGTGTAGGGTGGGTTGAGCGGAGCGATACCCACCTGATTGTCCTATCACTATTACTTAAAAACTTCCGACACGATGAAGGATTTTAACCGTCCTGTTTTTGACTCCACTCGATACGCGACAAATCCAATCATGCCTAAGGACGTGCCTCGGCTTGACCTTCGTGCATTCAAGTCAAGACTTTCGGTGATCAATGCGATGTAACTTTCTCGTCTAGCCTCATCAGCCAATTCAAACGGAATTGCTCGACCTTCTTTTTCAAGAAAGATCCTACCTTTGTAAGTGTTCGAGTTATAACTTGAAATTTTTCCTTTAAGAATTTCTTTGTCTCTATTTTTGATTAGATTACT
>JBKBIZ010000194.1:0-839 GCA_046293975.1 Hyphomonas sp.
GCCATCGTCGGCTTCATCCCCATGGCCCTGGCCCATGGCGCGGGGGCGGAGGTGCAGAAACCCCTGGCCACCGTCGTCATCGGCGGCTTGCTGACGGCGACCGTGCTGACGCTTCTGGTGCTGCCGACCTTCGCGGCCAGGGCCGTCAGCTATCGATCAGCCGAAGACATTGACCATCAAGCCTAGCCTTTGAGTCCGATCCGCCGCCGGGCGGGTCGGACTTATCGACGAGGTTCGCATATCCACGCCTAAGAGCACCTGAGTGACCCCCAGACTGAAATGGGTTGGAATTGAGCACTTAAGTCAGCGGCTTAGTGAAAGCTGCGATGGCCGGTTACAGTCACACGCGACAGCCGACCAAGTCGCTAGCCCAACAGCATACTGGATCAGAAGAAGAAATGGCGCACCCGGAGCGATTCGAACGCCCGACCCCCAGATTCGTAGTCTGGTGCTCTATCCAGCTGAGCTACGGGTGCGGCTGCCTTGCGGCGAGGGCGGGTCTTTAGCTCGCGGATCGGGCGGACGCAAGCGGGGGAATGCAGTTTTGCGCAGATAGAGCGGTTGGCGCGGCGCGCGCGACGGATTAGGCCTTTGGGACGCTCTCGCCGCCCCGGATATTCCATGCGCTCGTTTCGTCGTCAGATCGCCGCCCTGCTCGTGCCCGTCGTCCTGGCGGGGTGTCAGACGACGGCGGGGATGGATGCGGCGGCGACACCCCGGATCATAGCGGGCGCTCCGGCTTCGCCCCAGGCGTCATCCCCGGCTAGGGGGCCATTCGTGACGGCGGCCAATCCGCTGGCGGTCGAGGCGGGGATGACCGTGTTGCGGCGCGGCGGGTC
>JBKBIZ010000195.1:0-823 GCA_046293975.1 Hyphomonas sp.
CGCGCCGGCGTGTCGCCCAGGGCGCGCTGGCCGATCACGGCCCACATGCGCCCGGTGCGACCCGCGTCGCGGCGGTACGAGTAGAAGTCGGCCTCGGTCGAGCAGCGGCCACTGACCCACACCTGCGCGTCCGGCACGCCCGCCTCCCGCAGCACCGCGCGGTTCGCTCCGGCCAGATCCAGGTGCCAGGCGGGATCGCCGCGCAGTTCGTCCTCGTCGGCGCCCACGAACGCGCCCAGGCCGTCCTGCGCGAAGGCCAGCGCGACCTCCTCGCCCACCGGGTACGCGGCGGCGCGGATGCCGGGGCCGACAGCGGCCAGGATGCGGGCCGGGTCGGCGCCCAGTTCGGTCATGGCCTCCACGGTGCGGGCGGCCACGCGACCCAGCGTGCCCTTCCAGCCGGCGTGCGCGGCGCCGATCACGCCGGCGTGCGGGTCGTGCAGCAGCAGCGGGTAGCAGTCGGCGGTGCCGATGGCCAGCAGCACCCCGGCGTCGGCGGTGACCAGGGCGTCCCCGGTCCAGTGGCCGCCGCTGCGGGCATGCACGACGTCGGTGCCGTGCACCTGGGTCAGGCGGGCCACCTGGGCGGGCGTGAAACCCAGCGCCGCGCACAGCCGCTGGCGGTTTTCCTGCACGTGCGCGGGGTCGTCTTCACGGTCGTCGAGGTTCAGCCCACCGTAGGGACCGGTGGACACGCCACCAGCACGCGTCGTGAAGGCGTGCGGCGCAGTGAGGTGCGGCGCGCGGATCAGCATCAGGCGTTCAGTATGCAGGGTCATCTCTCACCGGATTCTGACGCGTCAAGGCCCACACCGGGGGATGC
>JBKBIZ010000196.1:0-811 GCA_046293975.1 Hyphomonas sp.
ACCTGCCGCTGCAGCATGCCGAGGATCAGGCCCTGCAGGACCGCCAGCTGGCCCTGTTCCAGACGATGGAGCGGCCGGCCGACGACCGCTGGGCCGAGCATCATCACGCCGTCATCGAACGCTTCGGCCGCTTCCCGCACCGCAACCGGGCGCTGGGGCGGGAGACGACGGCGGAGGAGCGGGCGTTTCTGGAGGCGGACGGTTTCCGGGGGTAGGTTTTCACCCGGAGGAAATCCGAAAACACGGTGTGCAGAGTCGGCAGAGTCTCTGTTCAGGAGATGCGCCACAGGACGACGGCGGAGGAGGCGGCGATCCGGAGGCGGGCGGGTTTCGAGGGCGGGGTTTTACCCGGAGAAAATCCGAAAACAAGGTCTGCAGAGTCGGCAGAGTCCGTTTGAGGTATGCGCCCTGGACGGGCGATCGGGGGTTCGACTGTCAAAGACCCGGGCGTGAGCCGCGCATTATACGGCCGCCGCTTCCTCAGGCGGGTTCATGACGCTGGCGCGGACAGGATGCGGAAGGAAAACAGCGGGTTGGTCGCCGAGATTGTGGGGGCTGGGCGCGGATTTGCAGCGCAGCAATCCCGCTTCGTTCTCCCCACCGGGGGAGAAGGCGGGCGGCGCAGCCGCCGGACGAGGGGTGGTTGGATCAGACTGTTGGAGAGCCGGTCCGGAGCCGGCCTACCCCTCATCCGGCCCTCCGGGCCACCTTCTCCCCCAAGGGGAGAAGGACGGGTGCGCGGTCCACAGCCAGCAAGCCAATGTATCCACTGATCGCATTGGGATTCGCCGAATCAGCGTCCAACCTGAAC
>JBKBIZ010000197.1:0-808 GCA_046293975.1 Hyphomonas sp.
GAGGCTGTCATGGCCAAGGACTATGCGGCGCTGACACGCGACATCTCGACCTACATCGGCGAACTGCGCCGGCTGCAGCCGGGGCCGATGCAGGCCTTTTCGGAACTGGCGAAGACGGCGACGGCCGAGGGGGCGCTGGACAAGAAGACCAAGGAGCTGATCGCCCTGTCCATCGGGGTGACGCAGCGGTGCGACGGCTGCATCGGCTTTCACGCCAAGGCGCTGAAGGATCTGGGGGCGACGCGCGACGAGATCGCCGAGGCCATGGCGATGAGCGTCTATATGGGCGGCGGGCCGGCCCTGATGTACGCGGCCGACGCGCTGAGGGCGTTCGACCAGTATTCCGAAGCGGCCTAGGCTTCGATGATCGGCAGACCGGCGGCATGCCAGTCCTGGATGCCGCCGGTCAGGTTGAACAGGGGCTGACCCTCGGGGCCGGTCGGGCCGACGAAGGTGCAGACCTGATGGCTGCGGCCGCCACGCAGGCACATGACGATGATCTTGCGATCCGCCGGCAGGTCCAGCGCCTCCCAGGCGGCGGGCATGGCGCTGAGCGGGGCCAGGATCGCGCCGTCGATGCGGGCGGCGGCGAACTCGTCCGCCTCGCGCACATCGATCAGGATCGCCTCGCCGGATTGCAGCCAGACGGCGGCTTCCTCGACCGTGACGGCGGCGACCGTCATGCTGCGGGCGCCGTCGGTTCGGCGGGCGCCGGGGTCGGGCTGGTCTCGGTGCGCTTCTGGCCCAGGTGTTTGGCGGCTTCCTCGGGACTGATCTCGATGAAGGCCGGGGCCGAGGCGTTGAACTC
>JBKBIZ010000198.1:0-807 GCA_046293975.1 Hyphomonas sp.
GCCCTTGGACACGGCGGGGATGAACTTCTGGATCACCAGCGGGTCGCGGCTGGCGCCGGCGTGGATTTCGATCAGGGCGTCCAGATTGGGATCGTCGGCGCGCAGCTTGATCACGCCGGAGCCGCCGTTGCCGTGCAGCGGCTTCAGAACCACCTCGCCGTGCTTCTTGTGGAAGGCGGTCAGGGCGACGGGATCGGCCGAGATCAGGGTCGGGGGCTGGAGGCCCGGGAAGGCGGTGACCATCAGCTTCTCGGGCGCCGAACGCACCTGGGCCGGGTCGTTGACCACCAGGGTCCGGGGGTGGACCGTCTCCAGCAAATAGGTGGCGGTGACATAGGCCATGTCGAAGGGCGGATCCTGGCGCATCAGGATGACGTCCACGTCCTCAGCCAGATCCAGCTGGACCCAGTCGCCGAAATCGACGTGGTTGCCGACCTCGCGCCGCACGGTGATCGGCCGGGCGCGGCAGTAGAGGCGGCCCTCTTCCAGGGCTAGAGTGCGGAAATCGTAGACCCACAGCCTATGCCCGCGCGCCTGGGCCGTCTCGGCCATCAGGAAACTGGTGTCCCCGGCGATGTCGACGGCCTCGATCGGGTCCATCTGGATGGCGACTTTGAGTGTCATGCTTGGGCCTATCGCGCTTCGCGCTACTTGAGGACTTGTTCGTTGGCCTATCGTGCTTCGCGCTGCTTGAGGCCGATCAGTCGATCTGACGCGCTTCCTCGGCCAGCATGATCGGCACGCCCTCGCGGATCGGATAGGCCAGCTTGGCCCCCGTCGAGACCAGTTCGTTGGCGTCGCGGTCAT
>JBKBIZ010000199.1:0-803 GCA_046293975.1 Hyphomonas sp.
ATCGGGCGCATCAGGCGTAGGCCACCCAGCCGTGCCACGACAAACCCTGGAACACCGGTTCGACCCCGCCGAAGCCGGCTTCGCGCAGCAGCGCTTCGTCGCGCGCGGGTCCGACGCAGTTGAGTTGGGTGCGCACCCGTTCGTGCGCCTCCTTCAGGACCTTGGGGTCCATCTCGCTGTCGCTGCCGAATTTCAGATAGCGGTCGAACCGCCGGTCGGAGGCGGGATCGCTCTTGTCGATGCTCAGATGGGCGATGACGAAGGGCGCGCCGGGCTTAAGCCGGCTGTGGATGGCCTTCAGCGTCTCGAGCTTCGCGCCGTCGTCGGGCACGAAATGCAGCGTCAGCAGGCAGGTGGCGGCGTCGAACGGCCCTTCGGGCGCGTCGAAGGTATAGCCCTCAATCCAGTCCACGGACGCGGGGTCGCCCAGATAGGCCCGGCCCTGGGCGATCATCTCGGCCGACGGATCGACGGCGCAGAACCGGCCCTCGGGCAGGGCGTCGATCAGGGTCTTGAGTTCCAGTCCGCCCCCGCCGCCGATCACCAGGGTTTTCGCGGGCGCGGCTTCGACGAGCAGTTGAGCCATGATGCGGTGCAGGCCATCGAACCCGGGAACGATCTTCCGGGGCCGGTCGGCATAGGTCCGGGCGTGTTCCGGGTCCTTGAAAAGCTCGGCGATCTTGTCGGTCATTACGCTACCAGTTCGAAGGGTTCGAGGCCGGACAGCCGCATCGCCACCGGTCGTTCCGGGATCACGCGCGTCGGGACCTTCGCCACCTCCTCGGCGACATGTCTGATGTGGT
>JBKBIZ010000019.1:0-40838 GCA_046293975.1 Hyphomonas sp.
TCGGAAGGCTGGACCGCGAAGATCCTCGGCGCCATTGCCGTGGCCCTCGCCAGCGTCAACATCTTCGGCGGCTTCCTCGTCACCCAGCGCATGCTGGCCATGTATAAGAAGAAGGGACAGTAAGCCTTGGAACAGTTCAACTCGACCTGGGCGCCCCTGCTCTATCTCGTCTCGGGCATCCTCTTCATTCTCGCCCTGCGCGGCCTCTCGAGCCCGGCTACCAGCCAGAAGGGCAACCGCAATGGCATGATCGGCATGACGATTGCCGTTGCCACCACCATCATTCTGCTCTGGGAGTCGCTTGATCCGGCGACCTGGGCGCTGATGATCGGCGCGGTCGCTGTCGGCGGCACGATCGGCGCGGTCATCGCCCGCAAAATCCCGATGACGGACATGCCCCAGCTGGTCGCGGCGTTTCACTCGCTCGTCGGCCTGGCCGCTGTGCTTGTGGCATCGGCGGCGCTCTACGCCCCCAGCAGCTTCGGCATTCTGGGCATTACCGGCATCAATCCGGTTTCGCTGATCGAGCTTGGCCTCGGCTCGGCCATCGGCGCGCTGACTTTCACCGGTTCGATCATCGCGTTTGCCAAGCTTAACGGCAATATGAGCGGGGCGCCGATCCTGCTGCCCGCCCGCCACCTGCTGAACATTGGCCTCGCCGTCGGCATCGTTGTTCTTATGGTCATCCTGATCCAGTCGAACGGCACGGCCCATTGGGCGTTCTGGGGCCTCACGGCGCTGGCGCTGATCCTCGGTATCACGCTGATCATCCCGATCGGCGGGGCAGACATGCCGGTCGTCGTCTCGATGCTGAACTCGTATTCGGGTTGGGCCGCTGCGGCGCTTGGCTTCACGCTTGGCAACTTCGCGCTGATCATCACCGGCGCGCTTGTGGGCTCCTCGGGCGCGATCCTCTCCTACATCATGTGCAAAGGCATGAACCGCAGCTTCATCTCGGTCATCCTGGGCGGTTTTGGCGGGGAAGATGCAGCGGCGGCGGCTGGCGGCGCAAAGGTCGACCGTCCGTTCAAGCGCGGCTCGGCAGAAGACGCGGCGTTCATCATGAAGAACGCCTCCAAGGTCATCATCGTGCCGGGCTATGGCATGGCGGTCGCCCAGGCCCAGCACGCGCTGAAGGAAATGGCCGAGAAACTCAAAGCCGAAGGCGTGGAAGTGAAGTATGCCATCCACCCCGTGGCGGGCCGTATGCCAGGCCATATGAACGTACTGCTGGCGGAAGCGCAGGTGCCTTATGATGAGGTGTTTGAGCTGGAAGACATCAACTCCGAGTTCAACTCCTCGGATGTGGCGTTTGTTATCGGCGCCAATGACGTGACCAACCCGGCGGCCAAGACTGACAAGACCTCGCCGATCTACGGCATGCCCATCCTCGACGTTGAGAACGCCCGCACGGTGCTGTTCATCAAGCGCTCGATGGGGTCTGGCTATGCCGGGATCGAGAATGAACTGTTCTTCCATGACAACACGATGATGCTGCTGGCCGACGCCAAGAAGATGGTCGAGGATATCGTCAAGAACCTCTGAGGCTTTCCAGCGACGTCTGGAACCGAAAACAAAGCCGGGCCGGTTACTCCAACCAGCCCGGCTTTTTTTGGAGTTTTTTGCCGTCCCGTTGGAGGAACCGTTGGCGTTTTTCAGGGTCGCTTTCAGGCTCCGCTGCCCTGCCCGATATAGCCGAGCGTCGTCGCCAGACGGATCGTCTGGGAGCGCCCTGACACGCTCAGCTTGCGGCTGGCATTCGTCATGTGGAAGCGCACCGTCGGCGCCGAAACACCCATGATCGTGGCGATTTCAGCGTCTGTCTTGCCGGCCGCCGCCCATTTCAGACACTGGATCTCGCGCCGGGTAAACTCCACCATTTCCGGGTCCGCAGATGGCAGCACAGCGTCCCTGTATGCCGACAGGAATTTCAGCGCGAGCATATAAAGTTCCGCCCCCCGCTCCGAGAAAATCACCGCCACATCAACAGCCGGATCATTGGTCGCCAGCACAACCGCGCCAATGACACCTTTTGGCGAATGGATGGGCGCAATGATGGCCCCCTCCACGCCATAGGCCCGGTAGGCTTCCGGGTCGATCTTGCGGTTCACAGCCTCAAGCGCGCGCACCTGACGCCAGCTGTGCATCTTGCCATTGTGATAGCAGAAGGGCTCACCGCAGACCCTGACAACGCGGATGATGCCAGCGCGCAGCGCAAAGCCACGATCTTTCCAATAGGCAAATCCAGGATCAACCCAACGGAAAACCGTCTCTGCCAGCGGGCGTCCATCCTCGCCCATGACCGGGGACGGATCGCTGATATCCGCGCTGACCGCAACGTAAGGCAGGCCGATCTCGCGGCCCAACTGATCGATCCGGTGGGCGAGATCCATTACCTCACTGAAGGTTTCCTGCGGGCTTGCGGTGTCCATAATTGGGGGAGCCCTATCAATTCCGTCAGCTTGCCCCATGCTGTCTTGCTTGCTCAGACTTGCGGGAAAGCCAGAGATAATAAGCCGGGAGGCGCGACCATGAGACTAGATCTGTCATCGCAGGATATTGAATTTCAGAAACAAGTGCGAGCCTTCCTTCGGGACAAGCTGAGCCCGGAACTCGCCGCTGCCGGGCATCTGGCCACCAGCGTGTTCATCGAGCCGGAATTCACCCTGCCCTGGCAGCGTATCCTGCATGAGCGCGGCTGGGTCGCCCCCCATTGGCCGAGGGAATATGGCGGCACCGGCTGGAGCGAGATGCAGCGTTACATCTTCGCCAGCGAGTGCGCGCGGGCTGGGGCGCCGGGGTTGGCGCCGATGGGGCTGGGGATGGTTGGGCCTTGTATCATCGGATACGGGACGCCCGAGCAGAAAGCCCACTACCTACCGCGGATTCTCTCGGGCGAGGACTATTGGTGCCAGGGGTATTCGGAGCCGGGATCGGGGTCGGACCTGGCATCGTTACAGCTGCGAGCGGTGAGTGATGGCGACGATTATGTGCTGAATGGCACCAAGATCTGGACCACCCATGCCCATCACGCCAACAAGATGTTCTGCCTGGTGCGGACCGATACTGAGGCGAAGGCCCAGAAGGGGATAACCTTCCTCCTGCTCGACATGGCTATCCCCGGCATCAAGGTGGACCCGATCATCACGCTGGCGGGGGAGCATGAGCTCAACCAGGTGTTCTTCGATGATGTGCGGGTGCCGAAGTCTGGCCGGCTGGGCGAGGAGAATGATGGCTGGTCGGTGGCAAAATACCTTTTGGAATTCGAGCGTTCGGGCGGATCGTCGGCCGGGCTGGAAGCCGGCCTCAGCCGTTTGCAGCGTTATGTTACGGGGCTGGGCGACGGGGATCTGATGCGCCGGGCGAGTGACCTCTGCACGCGGGTGGAAGCGATCAAAGGCACCGAGCAGCGCATCCTCTCGGCGGTCTCCAGTGGACAGCCGCCGGGGCCTGCCGCGTCGATGCTGAAGATCCAGCGGACGGAACTGATGCAGGCGGTAGACGAACTGGGCATTCTGGCGAGCGGGATTTATGCGGGGGTTCAGCAGCTCGAAGCGGTGCATCCGTTGGCGAATGTGACACCTGTGGGGCCCGCAGAGCTGGTGACGGCGATGCCGCGCTATCTCAACAACCGGGCCGGATCGATCTATGGCGGATCGAATGAGGTTCAGCGGAATATCATTGCGAAGGGGGTTTTGGGGCTGTGAGCCCCTGCCCCCTGCAATACCCTGAAATTTCGGGACAAATTGGGTCAATCTGGCGCCAATGTGCACGCATTTTCTGACATTCCGGGACAATCCAGGACAAATCGGGACAGTTTGGGACAGGTTTGGACAGGTTTGGTCAGGCCACTCCTGCTCCGGAGAAGCCGACTTCAGCATCTGCCGCTTAGGGCTCCAAGCAGGCTATATCTACGGCGCGGTAATGCCGGTCGCTGCCTTTATCCAGTCTGCATATCCCGCCACCCGAGTGTAGACTCCCGGGCTGTTTTCCCGGCCACAACCCACGCCCCAGCTGACAATGCCAACCTGAACAGGTTTCCCGGAGCTTTGCCGAAGTGTCATCGGCCCCCCACTGTCCCCATAGCAGGTATCAGTGCTTCCAGCGCCCGCACACATCTGGGTTGCGCGGTTCACGATCAGCGCTGTTGGATCATATCCGTTTTCGGCAAGTTGAGTACGCATCATGCTGCGGCAAGCCTGAGTCTCGACCTTTGGAACTTGCCCCTCCAACAGGATCAGGGAAGGCGCACTGATATGCCGCCCCCCAATTGTCAGCCCTTTTTCGCCCTGCGCATTCTCTCCGATCAATCCATAGCCTGCGATATGCAATTCCTCACCAGACCCATATTCGACTTTCCGAGCGGATAGCCCTTCCATAAGCATTTGAGGCGCATTTGAAGGAGACGCCAACCGGAGCAGTGCGATGTCATTACCAAGCTGAGGGTAGCCAGATTTGTATTCGGGGTGAATGATCACTTGCGATATTGGAAATACGGCCCCTTTCGGAATGTCATTCAGTCGTCCCAGCCCAATTGCAGCAGCAGCCGTTCCCATTCTGGCCCCGCGCTTTCCATCAGAAACATCGAAGAAGGCTGCCCGGCCCGTCGCTTCCACTTCGACGCCTTCAACACAGTGCGCCGCCGTCAGCACCCAATCACGCGAGATCAGCGTCCCTCCGCATTCATGCGTCGTAGTCGATCCCAAGACGGATTGAAGCGACACTATGCCCGGCCAGTTTTCCGGATCGGCTTCATGACCATCAACAATTGCTTCCTCGGCAGGCTCCGCATCAGTGTCGAGGGCATCCTGGAGTTCCTGGTATAGCTGCTGTTCAAAGCTGACAGATTGTTCGGCTGAGGGATTTCGGAGCGCGTGTCTGTCTGTTTCATCCCTGGACGCGACAGGCGGACTTGAGGTCTCAGGCGCCGGCATGAGTTGAAACAGGCTGCCAACAGCCAGCACGGCTATGCCCAAACACAGTATTATCAGCACACGCACTATGATCCCCCAATCCTATGGCATCTGATGTTTGGGGAACGACCACACAACTTCTTCTGCCAACCGCGCATGCAGCTGCCTTATGCACCCCTCACCCATGCAATTAAGAAGCCCTTTTCAGGATCGCATTCAAGAGGCTACAAAAGGAGCTTATCTCCGATACCCGGCCCTCGTTGGAGCTTACTGACTGGGCTGGAAGCCCCTCAATGCGTCGACCTTGACCGACCCAGCACGCCATATCCTGCCTTTTTCGCGGAACAAAACTGCGCCTGCCCGGTTCTATTCTCTTGAGGCAAGGGACTGGAACCATATGGCTGAACGTGTGAACCTGACGGATTTCACGGCGCGCATGCTGATTGCTCTACTTCTTATTGGTCTCGTCCTGGCTGTGTGGGCCGTGCGGGACGCTGTTCTCTTTGGCTTTGCGGCCATGCTGCTGGCCATCGCCGTACACGGCATAGCGGACGGTCTGATGCGCATTCTGCCGCTGCCGCGCCCTGCGGCGCTGGCGATCGCAGCCTTGTCCCTCATAGGCGCAGTGGCCATGATCTTCATGATCTTTGGCGCCCAGCTGGTCGGGGAAGTCTCCAGTGTCATCAACCGGCTACCGGAGGCCTGGGAGCGCGTCAGGTCGACACTTCAAGCCAATCCGCTCGGGTCCGGGCTGATCTCTGAAATAGACAAGATCACGTCCGGAAACTCTGAAGGATCGCTGCAAGGCATGCTCAGAAATATGGGCGGATATGCTCTCCCGATCGCATCGGGCCTGACCACTTCGCTGCTGGTCGTTTTCATTGCCGGCTTTCTGACGGTCTCTGCCCGTTCGGTCCAGCGCGGCGCCCTGCTTCTCCTTCCCAAGGGGGTGGACGAACGGGTCGGCGAGGCGCTCAACGCATCCGGGCGTGCCCTGAAGAAATGGCTGCTGGGTATCACGATCGACATGGTGATCATCGCCGTGGCGATGGCGATTGTGCTGTGGGCGCTGGGCGTACCCGCCTTCATAGGGCTGGCCCTGATCGCCGGCCTCTCGCAATTCGTGCCGACGATAGGCCCGCTGGTGTCTGCGATACCCGGCATCCTGCTCGCCTTCACGGTCGGGCCGATGACGGCGCTGTGGACCGCGATCGCCTATGTCGCCGTCTCCCAGATAGAGTCGGCCCTCATCTATCCCCTCGTCCAGCAGAAAACCGCTGCCATTCCGCCGGTCCTGATCCTGATTTCCGTGCTGGCATTCGGCATGTTGCTGGGACCGCTCGGCATTCTCCTCGCCACGCCCATGCTGGTGGTTGTCACGGTCTTCGTGGTGATGCTGTATGTGCAGGACACCCTCAAAAAGGACGCCGCCTATCCGGGCCAGTAGCCCGCCAGACCTTCGACCGCGCAGGGCGCGAGAGGGACTGGATGATTAAATTTAATGAGGTGGAAATTGGTGTGCCCAACAGGGTTCGAACCTGTGACCTACTGATTAAAAGTCAGTTGCTCTACCAGCTGAGCTATGGGCACGACCGACGGTCTGAACCGACCGAAGCGGCCATTTAGGCCGGGAGTCGGGGTCGGTCAACACTTCCCTGCACGCAGAGGCTTGATGTGGCCATATTTTTCACATCTCCTTGGTGAATGCGCCCCATCATCCTGCTTCTCACCGCCGCCCTGATACTGCCTGCCTGCGCAAGTGGCGGGCAAAACACCGAGCAGAATGGCTCGATGACCGGCAATATGGGCTCTGCCGCGAGCGGCGCAGCGCACCAGACGCGCGAGGGCTTTGCCGATGCGGCCTCCGCTTCTCTGGACGATTTCAACCTGCGCCGCCGGGAAATTCCACAGCTTCTGGCGAAGCTGGTCTCGCCGTATGGGCCGCCAGCGGAGATGAACTGCGCGGGCATCGCGATGGATATCGCCGAGCTGGACGCCGTGCTGGGGCGAGACTGGGACAGCGGGGCGCCGGACGAGCGGCTGAACTCTGAAATGCTTGCGGATGAAGCGTCGAATGCGGCGCTGGATACGGTGCGCTCAGTCTCGACGGGGTGGATCCCCTTCCGGGGCCTCGTGCGCAAGGCGACAGGCGCAGAGAGCCATGAGAAGAAGTATAATCAGGCCTTCAAGATCGGCGCCCAGCGACGCGCCTATCTGAAGGGCTATGGACAGGCGCTGGAGTGCCCTGCCCCGGCGCATCCCGATTTCGAGGCGCTGGAGCTTCTGAAGAAGGAAAAGAAGATACAGTATCGCTGAGCGCGGCACGCGAGGACATCGGGCGCAGGGTTGCAACGGGGACCAGCGCTCATCCTGAGCGAAGTCGAAGGATGGTCAGACAGAGCAATGCGTACCCCGGCTCGTCCTTCGACTTCGCTCAGGATGAGCCGTTCGATAGCCCAGCGCAGATGACCACGGAGGCTCTAGCTTTCCGCTTTGGGTTTTGACTTCGTGCTTTCCCAGCGGGCGGAAAGCTGCGTGCGGAGTTCTTCGAAACGGCCTTCGGAAATGGCCGCGCGCATCTCGGCCATCAGCGCCTGGAAGAAGGCGGTGTTGTGCCAGGAGAGGAGCATGGGGCCGAGATATTCGCCGGCCTTGAAGAGGTGGTGGAGGTAAGCGCGGGAATAGTCCTGGCTGGCCGGGCAGTTGATGGCGGGATCGAGCGGGGCGGTGTCTTCGGCGAAGCGGGCATTGTTGAGGTTGAGCGGGCCGTCCCAGGTCCATGCCTGGCCGTGGCGGCCTGAGCGGGTGGGGAGAACGCAGTCGAACATGTCGATGCCGCGGGCGACGCTTTCGACGAGGTCAATGGGCTTGCCCACGCCCATGACATAGCGGGGCATCGCGTCTGGCAGATGGGGCATCGTCATGTCGATGGTGGCGCACATCTGGTCATGGCCTTCGCCGACCGCGAGACCGCCGAGCGCGATGCCGCCGAAGCCCTGGCTCGTGACGCCTTTGGCGGATCGCTCGCGGAGATCGGGAAAGTTTGAGCCCTGGATGATGCCGAAGAGGGTTTGCGCGTCGCGGCTGCCGAAAGCGTCGAGGCTCCGCTCGCCCCATTTGAGGGAGAGTTCGAGGCTGCGCTCTGCTTCTTCATGCGCACACGGAAAGTTTGTGCACTCATCAAGCTGCATCGAGATGTCCGCGCCCAGAAGGTCTGCCTGGATCTCGATGGAGCGGGCGGGCGTCAGGCGGTGGGTGGAGCCGTCGATATGGCTCTGGAAGGTGACGCCGTCTGCGTCCATCTTGCGGAGTTGGGCAAGGCTCCAGACCTGGAAGCCGCCGGAGTCGGTCAGCATCGGGCCGGACCAGCCGGAGAATTTATGCAGGCCGCCGAGGCGCTGGACCCGCTCGGCGCCGGGGCGGAGCATGAGGTGGTAGGTGTTGCCGAGGATGATGTCCGCCCCTGCCCCCTTCACCTGATCCATATAGAGGGCCTTGACCGTGCCGGCGGTACCGACGGGCATGAAGGCGGGCGTGCGGATGTCCCCGCGCGGGGTTTTCAGGCGCCCGGTGCGCGCCTTGCCTTCACGGGCGGAGATTTCAAAGGGGAAGGTAGCCATGAGGCGGGCGTATAGGCGCGCGGGCGCGGGAAGCCAAGCGGGAAGGCTGGCCCTACCCAGCGGAGACGATGACGCTCACTTCCTCTCCACAAAGGGAAGCTTGTTTTCTGTTTTATCGGGCCTTGGGAATATATGGGCCAGGTGGCGTGACTGGCTCGAGTGGTTCCGGCGCAGGGCCGAACTGTTCGTCAACAATGCGTATGATTTCTGAATTACATCGTCCGTTTTCAGACGCCGAAGGAGACTGCGAAGTTTTTGCGAATGATCTCAAACCCGGCAAATTTCGGTCGAGCCCTCTCTGCATTAGCTCCAAGGCCTTGCATGCGCGGTTCATCATGATCAGCCTCGTAGCCATCGTAGATACTTGTTCTTCGCTGCGTGCCCGGCTGTTGAGGTTGGTGTTGAGGTCTGCGCCATAGGCGATGAGGAGCTCCAGATGTTGCCAGCCTGGTTCAGCATCGCGGCCACTGGAATCTGTAAAGCCGGTGTGGATCGCGTCTGTTATGATATGCCCATAAGAGACCATATTCGGAATCATATTATTGTTGTAATCAGCGACAGACGCTCGCTTATACTGTTCATAGATACTGTAGGCGGGATCGCCCCCAGCCTTCAGAAAAGCTTCGAGATATTCCGGCTCATCCACCGTTGCGGCTGCTGCCACGGGCGTGATGAAGAAATCGTCTTGATGATTGGGATCACCACCAACCTTAAGCAGGGCCTCGACGCCAGCAAGACTGCGGCAGCTAAGGGCCCAATGAAGCGGCGTTTCTCCGTTCTTGCCGCGTGCGTTGGGATCGATACCCGCAGCAGCGAGCTTTGCCACCTCACGCGACTGCCCGTTGCATGCCGCCTCGGCCAGCTTGCGCGCGCCGGGATCGCTGAACAGGCTCGCGGCGGTTTCCTCTCGCAGCCGGTAGTCGCAACAGGGGGTGCGCAAATCGACCACTGCGCAGGCGACCAGAGACGCGAGTGCAGAGATGAGAAGGGAAAAACGTGCAAGGGCGAAGTTCATGCCTGTAGGTCTCCGGCGTGCCTTTGAACGCGGACCGCGTTGAGCGGTGCGTTACCAAGCCTTACCTTTGCCTCGCGAAGAAATAAGCCACAAGCCTCAGGCCATGAAGACCTGCCAGGCGCGCGGGGGCGGGAGTCACGCTCGATGGCCGCAGCCATCTGAGTGCCATCGCCTGCCCTCTCACCGCTGGAAGTGGGGGGATGCCCGGAGATGGGCTCCCAGATGCGCTGCGCGCATCGGGAGTGACGAGGATGGAGAGAGAAAGAAAAGAGCCGCGCTCAGAAGTCGATGGCGGCGCCGGCGAGTTCGGGGAGCTGGAGGACGATGACGAGATCGCGGAGTTCCTGGCGCGCGGCCTTATGGCTCATCGTGAAGGCGACGTTGGAGCCTTCTTCGGTGAGGTCCAGGAGGGTGAGGCCGGCGGGGAAAAGCTCGCGGTAGATGACACGCTCGGAAAGGCCCGGCGCAAGGCGGAAACCGATGCGTTTGGAGAGGTTGAGCAGCGCGCCGCCGACGCGTTCCTTGTTCCGGGCCGCGAGCGGGGACATGCGGTTGCGCATCACCACCCAGTCAATCGGGCGGCGGCTGGTCTGGGCTTTCTTCTTGCGGCAGTCCCACACCATTTCGGAATAGAAGCTGGGGCGCAGGACTTCGAGTGTCTGGGGATTAACGTCCCCCAGAAGGTCGAAATCCACGAAGCTGTCATTGAGCGGCGTGATCAGCGTATCTGCGTTGCGATGCGCGATGCGGGAGAGGAAGGTGTCACCACCGGGCGCGTCGATCAGGATAAAGTCGCAGGTCTGCTTCAGGCGAGCGAGACCGAACTCGAAGCGTTCGCGTTCCTCTGCCTCGGCCCGGTCAAGATCACGCTCCTGACTCGCCTCGACGCGGACAATCTGCGGCATGACAAGGGTGGCGCCTGTATTCTGGGCCCAGCGCGCGCGGTTTTCGAGATAGCGGGTGAGCGAGCGCTGGCGAACGTCGAGATCTATGACGCCGACCTTCTTGCCAGTACGCAGGAGGGATACAGACAGGTGAATGGAAACGGTGGACTTGCCTGCCCCGCCCTTTTCATTGCCAATGACAATGACGCGCGCGTCCCGCGCAGGGGCCTCAAGGCCCGCACCCGGAACGCGGCTGATCTGAGCGACGCCGTCAGCGGGCATCCAGGGAACTCCACAACTCCTCCGGCAACGAGCCTTCGGTCAAACGTGTTTCAGGCGGGCTTCAGGCGACGCGCTGCAATGCTTCGACGGAGTGCGCGTGATGGTGACCCGCACCGGCCCGCGGCAGAGCGAAGGTATGTTCGGCAAAGAGGTCGTCATCCTCGAAGGGAACAACGTTTGTGAGCACTGGAATGGGCGCGCGCTCTTCGTCGAAGAGCATCGGATCAATTGCGAGCGGCGCATCATAAGGCGCGGCGTAGGCCATCTCGGTAGCTTCCGGAACGCGCGCGAGGCTGGACAGCACACTGCGAAGCGAGGAAAGAGCACCGGAGACGCGGGAATACTCCTGCTCCAGCATATAGGCACCGGAGGCGAGGTTGGTCTCAGACCTGTCAAACAGCCAGGTATCATTCTCTTCATCGGGGCGAAGGCTGCCCATGATGGGTTCAGGATGCCTTTCAGCGATATTCGCTTTGCGGAAGCCAAGCGAAACCCCCAGAAGGGCGAGCGAGCGGAGAGTGTTTACGATGCGCTGGGTCATGTCTGTAAAATTCTCGCTTATGGGTTAACAACGCATTAACTTCATCAAGAAGCAGGACATCTGGAAAGTGAATTCCACGAAAGATAACTCGGTCGAGATCATCCGCACACGCAAGGCGCTTCAGGCGCGCGTGAGGGCCTGGAAACAGGCTGGCGAAACCGTCGGTTTCATTCCCACGATGGGGGCGCTGCATGGGGGGCATCTCTCGCTCATTGAAAAGGCTCAGGAAAAGGCAACGCGGACTGTGGCGAGCATTTTCGTCAACCCGGCGCAGTTCGCCCCAGGCGAGGATTTCGACACCTATCCGCGCCGCGAAGCAGAAGATATTGCCAAGCTGGCAAGTGTGAATTGCGACGCGGTTTACCTGCCCAGTGTTGCAGAAATGTATCCCGAAGGATCGGTGACGAATGTCCGCGTCGAATCGCTTTCCGATCTTCTGGACGGAATTTACCGGCCGCATTTCTTTTATGGAGTGGCGACGGTTGTGGCGCGCCTCTTCCTGCATGCCCAGCCCGATGTGGCGGTGTTCGGGGAGAAGGATTACCAGCAGCTTCAGGTTATCCGCCGGATGGTGCGCGATCTGGGCTTTCCCATCGAGATCATCGGCGGCGAGACGCGCCGGGACGCGGACGGGCTCGCGCAGTCTTCCCGCAATCTTTATCTCTCCCCGGAGGAACGCCGCGCGGCAGGGGCGATCTATTCGGCTATGCACCGCGCTTCGATCCGGATGGCGCTCGGCACCCTGCCCTCGCAGGCGCTGAAGGAGGCCGAAGGCTACATCCTTACCGCCGGATTCGCGAAGATCGACTATGTGACGCTGGTTGACCCGGCGACGCTTCAGGCGCTGCCGATGGATCAGCCGCTGGCAGAGGGCGCGGTTGCGCGCCTGCTGGCGGCGGCGTGGATCGGCAAGACGCGTCTGATCGACAATATCAGCGTGACGCGGTGAAGGCCTGCATGGCGTCCAGGAAACGCTGATTGTCCTCTGCGCTGCCGACCGAGATGCGCAGCTTGGTGGGCAGGCCATAGCCGCTGATGGCGCGCACGAGAATGTCGCTCTCCTTGAGGCGCTGATTGGCGGCGGCGGCCCGCTCGGCTGAGCCGAACTCTGTGACGATGAAGTTGGCGTGCGAGGGCGGCGTGGGCAGGCCCAGGGCATTGAGGGCATCGGTCATGAGGGCGCGCCATTTCGTGTTGTGGTCGCGCGACATCTTGAGGAATGCTTCGTCGCCGACGCAGGCGATGCCGGCGGCAGCGGCGATGCTGCTGACATTGAAGGGGCCGCGGATGCGCTGGTAAATCGCGGCGATGGCGGCGGGCATGTAGGCCCAGCCAAGGCGCAAGGCGGCCAGGCCATAGATCTTGGAGAAGGTGCGCATCATCACGGTGTTGTCGCGCCGGTCTACGAGGTCGCGCAGCTCGGCTTCGTAGGCGGGGCCGAGATATTCCGAATAGGCGCCATCCACGACGAACAGCACATGCGGCGGGAGCGCGTCCTGCAAGGCTTTGAGATCTTCGACCGAGAGCATCGTGCCGGTGGGGTTGTTCGGATTGGCGAGGAAGAGGAGCCTGGTGCGCGGGCTGACGGCGCCGAGGATGGCGTTGACGCCGGCGGTCATGTCCGTTTCAGGCACGGTGACGGAGGTGGCGCCGTGGGCCCCGGCCGAGACGCGGTACATCGAGAAGGCGTGTTCGGTGAACAGCACTTCGTCGCCCGGCCCGGCATAGCACTGGGTGAGCAGGTGGATGATCTCGTCCGAACCCGCCGAGGTGACGACGCGGGAGACGTCAGCGATGCCTTTCGCAGCGGCGATGGCCGCGCGCAGGGGGCCGTAGTCAGGGTCTGGATAGACGTGGACCCCGGCAGCGGCAGCCCGGGCCGCCTCGACCGCTTTGGGGCTTGGCCCGAAGGGGTTTTCATTGGAGGCGAGCATGGCCACAGGCCCCGTGGCGCCATGCAGTTTTCCGCCCGGAACATAGGGTTTGGTGGCAGCGATGTGCGGGAGGGGCTCAATCTGGCTCATGGGCTTGCTCATGGGCTGGGCGCTTACACCAAAGGCCGGGCGCAGGGAACTGGCCGGTTAAGCCTCCGGCGCTGCGGTGGTTTCGCGCACCACGAGCCGGTAAGGCAGGACCGCCTCTTGAGGCGCGCCGGATGTGCGCTTCTCCAGCAGCATGCCGACCGCAACTGAGGCCATCTCGCGGCTGGGCTGAGCAATGGTGGTGAGCGCCGGATAGACGACCGAGGCGAGCGGGGTGTCATCGAACCCGGCGACGGAGAGCTGCTCAGGCACGCGCAGGCCCGACCGGAACGCTACCGCGAGGACGGCGGCGGCCATATCGTCATTGCTGGCGAAGATGGCGGTGGGGCGCGGGGTGGCGCTGAGGAGCTGCGCGGCGGCATCCAGCCCCGACTCATAATCAAACGTGCCGCGCGTGATGAGACTTTCCTCCACTGCCAGCCCGGCAGCGGTCAGGCTTGCCCGGTAACCCGCCTCGCGCAGCAGCGACTGAGGGTGGCTGGCGGGACCGGCGATGAAGCCGATGCGGCGATGGCCAAGGCCGATCAGGTGGCGCGTCATTTCTCGGGCGGCGGCTTCGTCATTCATCGTGACATGGCCGACCTCGCCTTCAGCAAGCGTGTGAGAGAGCCGCGCAAAGGGTGTGCCCGCCTCAATCAGGCTGGCCATCAGCGCCTGATCTTCCGTCAGGGGCGGGATGAGCACCGCCCCGGCGATCGCCGCCCCGCCGCGCGGAGCATCGCCTTTTTCCAGATGCTCGAAAGCGATGCTGAACCCTTCGGCATTGCCGCGCTGGAGCGCCCCGATCTGGATTTCGCCAAGGTAATTGCGTGACGGGTTGGAGTAGAACACGCCAATCAGGCGGCTCTGCCCGGCTCGCAGGCTGCGGGCGTGCTGGTTGGCCCGATAACCCAGGCGCGCGACGGCATCCATGACCCGTACACGGGTTTCGCTGCGCACATTCTGCTCACCGTTCAGAACGCGGCTGACTGTCTTGAAGGAAACGCCAGCCTCGCGGGCTACATCAACAATTGTAGCCGGGCGCCGATCATGCGTGTCGATGGTATCCCCCTCGGACGATGCCGCTTCCTGATGGAACTTGACCAGACCATAGGACGGCAGTTCGCCCTCGCGCAATGGCGAGACAAGCAGACGCGACAATCAGGATTCGCGGCGAGTGCCCGCCTGGCCAGGGAAGACATGGACGTTGGAGAAGACTTCGCGGGGATGGATGAACTCCTCGCGGAACCACATCGCATCGGGTTCTTCAAACCGCTTGCGCAACCAGTCTATGAAGAGCTGGCCCTCCGGCAGGCGGCGAAACCGCTCGGTATAGGCTACCCAGAACTGGATAGGGGCAATCTCGGGCAGATCCAGCGGAACGATCCGGCTGTCGATGGCCGCCACATAGGAGGGCAGGATGGCAACACCGCCCCCCGCCGCGCAGGCATGGATCAGTGCCGTGCCGGAATTCGACACGAAGGCAAAATCAATCATCCGGCGCAGTTCGGAAACCTTCGGCGCCCAGCGCTCCACCTGGTTCACATAAGACGAGTGAAGCAGACAGCGGTGCTTATAATACTCAAACAGGCTTTCCGGAGCTTTCCGTTCGCGGAAGTAATCCTTTGAGGCAAAGCCGATATAGTGTTGGACACCCAGCTTGTGCGCGATGATCTCATGGCTTTTCGGCTCAGTGAAATGCAGCGCCACATCCGTTTCACCATTGGTGACATCTGCCGGTTCATCCCCGACGAGCATGTGCACCTGAACGCGCGGGTTCTTGTCCTGAAACTCATGCAGACGCGCGGCGAGCCAGTATGGGCCGATACCATCTCCCGTCGCGATGGTGATGCGGCCTTCGACCGGCGTTCGCTGGGCCCCGGCCTCATCCCGCAATGTATTGGCAGCCTCGGCCATCTGGTGCGCGTATCTCAGCACCACCTTGCCTGCCTCCGTCAGCTCCACGCCGCGTGTTGAGCGGATGAAAAGCTGAGCCCCGATCGTGGATTCAAGATCATCAATCTTGCGACTGATGGTCGGCGGGGATTCCCCTAACCGGGCGGCGGCGCCACTCATGCTGCAAAGTTCCGCAACAACGCGGAACACGCGCAAAGTGTCCCAGTCGAGCCGATCAGTGTTCATGCACCGTTACCTAACCAATTCCTGATCCTGAAAACAGACCCAGCCGATAGCCTTTCGTCAATCGCCCTGCAATTAATTGAATCAGTGTCCCTGTCAGCCCCAAGGTTGACCAACTGGCAACCAAATGCTGCTCACTGCTGAGCTGGCAGCAGGATCAGCCCTGTTAAATATATCCAAGAAGTATGGACAGTTTCAGAGCTGCTGGTCTCAGCCCACAGCATCATAAGGATGGTTGAGCGACAGGCTGATGCGGTGGAGCAGCTGGTCGATACGGTCCAGCGGGGCGATGATCCCTGCATGAATATGGTCATACCCATACTGGCCGGGAGCGTTTTCTGCTCCACCGGCCTCTTCCAGCGTTGAAAGCAAGGTTAGCCGGTCCTGCGACGCCGGGAATATGCGGCCCAGCAAATCGACACACTCCCCGATACGCAGGCTCGTAACGAGGCGGATGATGTCGCGCAGGCTGGTGTCGTGGCGCTCTGAAATGCGCGGCAGGCGGCCGACAAGGGCAAAGGCGCGCATCATCAGGGCCTGGCGCACGCCGTGGATGATGTGGAGGTTGATCCGGTCTTCATGGCGGGTGGCGGTGGACGGCGCTTCATCGAGGCGGGCGAGCAGTCGGTCGAACCGGTCAAGATCAATCGACAGGAGGTTGGCCGTGCGGTTGACTGAGAGGGCCGTCTCGCCGTCTCGCAGGGCGTAATAGACGCTGCGATAGGCGGCGGTCTCGTCGGGGCTGGCGGCGCGGGCATGGGCGATCCAGACATCGGGATTGTAGATCGAGGCATAGCCGCGCAGCACCGGCAGGCTGGTGAGCAGGCGGGCGCGCCAGGCTAGCTGCACCAGGCTGCTCATCCGGGGGCTGGCATTGACGAGATCGACGAGGCGGTCGGTCTCCCTCTGGAGCGACGAGCCGATGCCGGACGCGGTGTTTACCGGGATGCCAAGCTGTTGCAGCTCGGCATTGTGGGAGATGGCGCGCAGCGCGCGGGGGCCTGCCGCGCCCGACGGGCGCCGGGTCTGGCGGGAGCCGGCCGTGACCACAAAGCCGGGCGCAAAGTCTGACAGGAGGCGGCCATAATCTGGATTGGCAAAGAAGCGCTCATGCCAGGCGCGCAGGGCGCGGTAGAAATCCCAGACGAGGTCTGTGCGGGTGTAGAACGGGTCGCGCGCGGCACTTTCCGGCGGCGGGGCGAGGAGATGGTTGCACCAGTGCGCGAGCGTCGTTTCGGCGAGTTCGGGCGTGGCGAAATGGAGATAGCCATCGCCGCCCTGAAAGCTCGACTCGTGGATGATCCGTATGCCGAGGGTCTGGGCATTGGCGCGGGTCCAGGGGGTGAGCAGATGATCGAAGCGCTGCTCGAAGCTGCCGGGCCAGGCGCCCCGGCCCATCGACTCGCCATGCGTGTTGAAGATCAGGAGGCCAGCGCCCGGCACACGCGGCGCCATCGCGCGCAGGATCAGGTTATGGATACGCTCGATCGCCATATTGCCGGCGATCTGGCCGATGAAACGGCCCGAGTCTGAAAAGCCGAGCTGGATCGAGAGATGCCCGCGGCGGCGGACATAGGTGGCAAATTCCGGCTCATCGAGCAGGCGCTCGATGAAGCGGCCACCGGTCTCCAGCGCTTCAGGCGTTTCAAACAGGGGCGAGATGTCGAGCTTTGTGTTCACCCCGTAATGGCGCGCAAGATACAGCGCGGCCATGACGGTGGCGGGGTTCTCGCTCTCGGCAATGAGGAAGCGGATGGGCGAGCCGGCATCAATATGCTTCAGGATCTGCGCGCACATCATGAACTGGCGGCGGGCGGTCGACTGCTCCAGAAAGAGGTCGGCGAAGTTTACTTCGACCGGCTTTGGCGCAGCTGCGCGGCGGGAGAGCTCTGTCAGGGTGAGGCGGCCGAGACTGCGTTCATCTGCATCAAGATTAAGCTCGCGGCGGATGACGTTGGCGATCTGGGCGGCGTTGACGCGCAGATGGATGCGGCCGGTGCCGAGCTGCTGGCTCTCGACCTGGGCGCGCAGGACGAGCAGCTCGCGGGCGAGCGCGGTATCCCCATCCACGGCGGCGAGGGCTGTATCGAGGGCGGCGATGATCTCGGCGGCGTCTGTCAGGCGGCCGGGGCCTTCTGATGTGAGGCGGTTGGCGGCGGCAACGAGATGGTCCGGGTCTTGAAGGTCGCCGCTGAACTGGGCGGCCTGGAGCGCAGTTTCACCAGCGGCGAGATTGAGGCGCTCCTGCAGCGCGGCAAGCCCGGCTGCGCCGGGATGATCCTGGAGGATCGTCTGTACACGGGCATGGTAGCGGCGCAGCTGCTCGGCCTTCTCGGCGAGGCGGAAGGTGATCGAGTGATACCACTGGATATCGGTGCGGCCATCGAGATCGTAGCCGACCCAGCTGGCGATGGTGGGCAGGACCGGGCGCAGGGTACGCCAGTCATCGGGAAAATGCTTGCGGGCGACATCAAAGATGAGACCGGCATAGTGCTCCTGCGCGCCAGCCGCATTGAAGAGTGCGGCCTGCGCCTCTTCATGTTCGCGGGTCAGGGTGATGGAGCGGTTCCAGTCGCGGGCGTCAGCGCGGATCGCACTTTCGAGCGCGGCGCGGGCCTCTTTCCCAGGTTTCGCGGCTTCACCGGCGATGGCAGCGCGCAGCTCCGGTGAGAGAGAAAAGGTCGGGTGGGCGGTGAAGACGACGCCGCCGCGCGCCTCTTCCAGCGCGGCGCGGAAGGCTTCAAAGCCTTCACCAGCGAGGCTTTCAAGGCGGGCTTTGACCAGCGGCCAGACCTTTTCCGGACTGGCCCCGGCATGGCGCTCACGCAGGCGCCCGGCGCGCTGGCTGACGAGGAGGAGATGGGCTTCGTCGATCAGGCCGGCAACCTCATCAAGGCCCGTTTCACCCTGCTCGATATCGCGGAACAGCGTCTGGGCCAGGGCGAAGACCGAATTGGTCATCGGATCGTCTTCGATGCGTTCGGCCTGCTGGCGCAGATATTCACCGGCTGCCGCCAGGGTCGGCTCAATACGTGTCATCGTCATGTCTTTGGCTCAGTGGTCTGGGGTAACCTTGGGGAAGATGCCCTTGTTAACGGCCCATTGGCGCAGAAGCGAGGGCCAAGATTGCAACGGCGTGCCCTCGATGCCGCGCAGCCCGAAGCCATGGCCGCCCGCCTCGAAGATGTGCAGGGCCACGGGCACGCCCGCCTTGCGAAGCGCGGCATGGAGGATCAGCGCGTTTTCCACAGGCACGGCTTCGTCGTCGGCCGCGTGCATCAGGAAAACGGGTGGCATATCCGGGCGCGCGAGCGTCTCGAGGGACCAGACGGCGACAGCATCCGCAGAAGGGGTCTCGCCGAGCATGTTAAGGCGGGAGCCCGGATGGGCGAAGGGTTCGGCCAGCGTCGCGACGGGATAGATGAACGCGGCGGCGTCGGGCCTCGCCGAGAGGGCGTCTGCGGCGTCGGCGGGCGGATAGGTGGCCGTGTCGAACTTCATCGCGAGGGCACCCGCGAGATGTCCGCCTGCGGAGAACCCCATCACCATCACGCGGGCAGGATCAATGCCGTCTTCAGAGGCGCGCGCGCGGATGACCCGCACGGCGCGCTGGGCATCCTGAAGCGGCGCGTCTGGCCCGGCCTGCCAGCCCTGATGCGGCAGGCGGTAGCGCAGGACATAGACCGTCGCGCCCTCGCCGGTAAAATGCCGGGCGCCTTCAAAGCCTTCCTTGTCGATCACCACCCATTTGTAGCCGCCGCCGGGGATGATGAGGATCGCTGAGCCATCGGGCGTATCGGGATAGAAGATGGAAAGGCTGGGCGCGGTGACATCATGTGCGGCGCGGTCCATCAGACCGAAGGGATTGTCGCGGGAAACGATCTTTTCCTCCAGGCCATCCGGTACACCGCCGGGCGGGCCTTCGGACCAGAGGAGGACGACTTCATCGGCCTCGATGGCGGCGGGAACTTCGGCGCGGGCGGGCGGGGCGCTCGCGCAGGCGGAGGCCGCAAGCGCAGTAATCGCCGCCAGAAGGAAACGCCGGGACAGCATGGTCATTGGCCCGGAGGATAAGCGATGATGAGAACCAGTGGTTCTGCGCCCACCTGCCGTATACCCACATTTGCACCGGTGTAGAGATAAGCGGCCATACCCTCGGTGAGGGTCTGTTCCTCGCCGTCGGAATGGACGACGCCTTCGCCGGAGAGGACGTAATAGATCTCGTCATGATTGATCGGGTGAAGGCCGATGGCGCTGCCCGGATGGAGCGCGCGCTTGCGGAACTCGAAGGCGCGCACGGGAACAGCGTCGGAGATGCGCCAGGCCGTGCTCATGCCGATCTTGCCGTGGGGCGGGGCTTCGTCCACCTTCACGTCTTCTTCAGCGATGATCACCATGGCGGGCGCAGGGGCCACCTCCGGCGCCGGAGCGCTCGCGCAGGCAGCCAGAATGGCGGAAGCAAGCAATCCAGTCAGCAGGCGGATCATGGCAGGCCTTTACTTGAACATGCCCGGCAGGGAGAGCGACAGGGCGGGAATATAGGTGATGAGCAGCAGCGAAACGATGAGCGCCAGATAGAATGGCCAGATGGTTTTTACCGCATCCTCGACCTTGATGCCGCCGACGGCCGCCCCGACGAACAGGACCGATCCCACCGGCGGCGTGACAAGACCAATGCCGAGATTGAGCATCATGATGATGCCGAAATGAACTGGGTCGACGCCCACTTCCATCACCACCGGCAGCAGGATCGGCGTGGTGATCACGATCAGGGGCGACATGTCCATGAACGTGCCCAGGACCAGCAACGTGATGTTGATGATCAGGAGGATGGCGAGCGGATTGCGCGTGATCGAGGTGATGAGTTCGGCAAGCTTGGCAGGCGCCTCAAGGACGGCAAGCGCGTAGCCGAAGGCGGTCGCCGCGCCGATGATGAGGAGCACCATGGCCGTGACCTTCACCGATTGCTGGGCCGCATCAATGAAGCGCGACCAGCCGAGCGAGCGGTAAACGAAGGCGCCCACGAGGACGGTGTAAATCACGGCGACGGCGGAGGATTCGGTGGCGGTGAAGATGCCCGACAGGATGCCGCCCATGATGATGACGGCGGCCATGAGACCCGGAACCGCGATCAGGATCGCGCGGGCAAAGGCGCGCCACCCCGGAAACTTCCCACTGGGATAGCCCCGCCGGACCGCGACGGACCAGGTGACCGCCATCAGGATCAAAGCTGTAATGATCCCCGGCACGACACCGGCCAGGAACAGGTCTCCGATCGGCACACCGATGCCGGAGGCGGCCGAGTAGATGATCATATTGTGCGAGGGCGGAATGAGCAGGCCGACGATGGCGGCAGAAGCGGTGACGTTGACGGCGTAGTCTGCGTCATAGCCCTTCTGTTTCATCAGTGGCATGAGCGTCGCGCCCATCGCCGAGGCGCTGGCGATGGCTGAGCCGGAGACGGCGCCGAACATGGTGGAGGCGCCGACATTGACGAGGCCGAGACCGCCGCGTGTGCGCCCCAGCATCGCCTCAGCCACCTCGACGAGACGCTGCGCAATGCCTGAGCGATACATGAGATCGCCGGCGAAAATAAAGAACGGAATGGCCATCAGCGAGAAGACGCTGACCCCGCCGGCAAGGCGCTGAAAGACAACCACCAGAGGAATATCCATCGCCAGGAAGGTGGCAATCGCGGCGCCGAGCAGGGAGTAAGCCACCGGCACGCCAATGGCGAGCAGCAGCACAAGCACACCCATGAGAATGAGCAGTTCCATCAGGCGGTTTCCTCATTCGGGGCGTCTTCTGCGCGAAGCCCGAGACGTTCGAGAACCTGTTCGAACGCGAACAATGCCATCAGCGCGCCGGAAATCGGCAGAGCGAGATAGGTGAGCCCGCGCGGGATGCCGAGCGAGGGGACGATATGGCTCCATGTGCGCAGGACAAGTTCGCCGCCCCAGATGAACATCGCCGCGCCGCAGAGGCCGACGATGGTGTTCGAGACGACCTGCATCCATTTGCGCACATTGGGCGAGACAGCGTCTTCCAGCGCCACGATGCGGATGTGAAATCCGTGCCGCACGCCCGCCGCCGCCGCGAAGGCGACATACCAGATCATCAGGGTGAGCGCGGCCTGCTCCGACCAGGAGGGAGTGGAATTGAGGACATAGCGGCCGAAGACCTGCCAGCCGACAATGATTGTCATGAGAACCAAGCCGAACGCGGCCGCCTTGATCAGCAGGTCCGCCGCAATGCGCGTGACATTGGCGAGCATACGGATCATGCGCTCCCCCCCATGGCTTCGATTTCGGAGACGAGACGCTGGGCCTTTTCGGAGACAAGGTAGCGGTCCCAGACCGGGCGCATGACGGCGGCGAAGGCGGATTTGTCTTCGATTTCGTTGATCTCGATGCCCGCCGCGATGAGGCGCGTGCGGGCGTCTTCCACGCGCTGGTCCCAGAGGGTGCGCATATAAGGCACCGATTCCTTGGCCGTCTGGCGCACCAGGGCGCGGTCTGCCTCGTCGAGCTTGTCCCAGCGGGATTTCGACATGACGAGGACTTCGGGCGCAATCACATGCTGGGTCAGGCTGTAATATTTTGCCGCCTCGAAATGGCGCCCGCTTTCATAGGAGGGCCAGTTATTCTCTGCTCCGTCGATGACGCCCTGGACGAGCGCCTGGTAGACTTCCGCGATGCTCATCGGCGTTGCGTCCGCGCCGAGCGCGCGAATCATCGAGACGTAGAGATCAGAGCTCGGCACACGGATCTTCAGGCCACGCATGTCTTCGGGTGTGCGGATCGGGCGGCGGGTGTTGTAGAAGTTGCGGTCGCCGCTGTCATAGAAGCAGAGGCCGATGAGGCCGTGGGGCTCCAGCGAGGCGAGGATTTCATCGCCAATCGGGCCGTCGAGCGCGCGGCGCATGTGTTCGTTCGATTTGAACAGGAAGGGGAGCGCCGGAATGGTCGTCAGCGGCTCGATGGAGTTCAGGGGCGCGAGGTTTACGCGGTTCATGTCGAGGCCGCCAAAGACGGTGATCTCCAGCGTATCCTGCTCCGAGCCGAGCTGCCCCCCGGCATAGATCTTGATGCCGATCCGGCCATCGGTGCGCGCATTCAAGAGGCGCCCCATTTCCTTGACCGCCTGGACGGTGGGATATTCTTCCGGGTGCGTATCGGTTGACAGGAACTCCCGGCCGGCGCGCATGCCGCAGGCGCTGAGCCCGGCTACAGCTGCCCCGGCAGCCAGAACATGCCGGCGGCTCGGGCCTGTTGCGTCAGCTGAAGCTGGCTTCCTCATGGGTATTTCCCTGCCCCCGTTGGGCGCCGGGCTTTGCGACCGGCCTGATCTTTTTGTGTGGCTCCATACTGGCGTTATGGTAACCGGTGTCAATACTGTTTCGGCGCTGGATCTCAGCGTTTTACATCGAGGCTTCCGCCCGCCATGGCGGCTTCTACTTCGGCGACGCTCACGCGGCTGAAATCGCCCGGGATCGAGTGTTTCAACGCGCCCGCCGCAACGGCAAAGTCGATTGTGTACTGCCCGTCCCTGCCCGTTATCAGGCCGTGCAGCGCGCCGGCCGCGAAGGCGTCGCCGCCGCCGATCCGGTCGATAACGCCGGGAAGTTCATGCACGGGCGACGTCCAGCGCCCTTCCCTTGTGACGAGTTCGCCGGCAATCACCTGATCGTCTACGGAGGATTGCTGGCGGGTGGTCGCCGCAATGGCCTGAAGGCGCGGGAAGGCCTCGAAGGCGTGCGCGAAGGCGGATTGGCGATCTTCAAACCGCGATCTCAGGATCAGCGCAATATCGCGCTCATTGATGAAGGCATAGGTGGCGCAGGAGAGTATCTCCTTGAGGATGGCCGGGCCGTCGCCGTCCCAGGCTTCCCAGAGCAGCGCGCGGTAGTTGCCGTCAAAGGAGACGGGTACACCGGCAGCGGCGGCAGCCTTGACGGCGCGCACAGCGGCTGCGGCGCCGTTTGCGCCGATGGCGGGGGTCACGCCGGAGATGTGGAACAGGGCCGTACCGGGAAGAATGTCAGCCCAGTCGAGGCTTTCCGGCGACGCGCCCGCAAAGGCAGAACCGGCGCGGTCATAGGTGATGCGTGAGGGGCGGCGCACGGCGCCTGGCTCAAGGAAGTAGAGCCCCATCCGGCCCGGCGCGGAAATCACGGTATCGGTGTGGACGCCGTGCCGGCGAAGCTCGCCCAGGGCCGCCGCGCCGAGGGGATTATCCGCCACGACGCTGGCAAAGCGCACCTCATGCCCGAAGGCGGCGAGCGACACGCCGACATTGGCTTCCGCCCCGCCCACGCACACGTCCAGCGACCAGGACTGGAGCAGGCGCTGCGCCCCCGGCGCTGTCAGGCGCAGCAGCAGCTCTCCAAAGCAGACGACGCGCGCGGCCATGGCTGTTTTCCTCCCCGGCCCGGCCTAGCGCGCGAGCCAGCCGCCATCCACGGCGACGACTGTTCCGTGCACATAATCAGATGCGCGGGAGGAAAGGAATACGGCCGCGCCGCCAAGATCGGAGGGCTCGCCCCAGCGGCCCGCCGGGATGCGCCCGAGGATCTCGGTGTTGCGCTTGTCATCGGCGCGCAGGGCGTCGGTATTGTTGGTGGCGAAATAGCCCGGCGCAATGGCGTTCACATTGATGCCGTGCTTTGCCCATTCATTGGCAAGCGCGCGCGTGAGACCCAGCACGCCGCTCTTGGACGCGGTGTAGGAGGGCACGCGGACCCCGCCCTGAAAGGACAGCATGGACGCGATATTGATGATCTTGCCGCCCTTGCCGGCGTCGATCATCGCGCGGGCTGCCTTCTGGCTGAGGAAGAAGAGGGTGCGCAGGTTGATGTTCATCACGCTGTCCCACTCCTCGACGGTAAAATCGATGGCATCATTACGCTTGATGATGCCCGCATTGTTAACGAGAATATCGACGCCGCCGAGCGCCTCCCTGGTTTCGTCAATAATCGCGTCAACCGGATCGAGGCTGCCGAGATCGGCCATGATGACATGCGCCTTGCCGCCGGCTTGTCGCACAAGCTCGACCGTCTCGTCCGGCGCGGAGCGGCCCACCAGGGCGAGGCTCGCGCCCGCTTCTGCCAGCGCCACGGCAATGCCTTGGCCAAGGCCGGTATTGGCCCCGGTGACGATGGCGGTCTTGCCTTCAAGGCTGAACATGCTGAGGCTCATGGGTTCCCTCCAGAAACTCGACTTTACATGCGCGCGAGGCCGCGCGGCGATCAGGATGCCAGAACGGTTTTCAAGTAGGCGGACATCGCCTCATCCTGCGAGTTGGCGAAGAAGTATTCCTGGAACTTTTCACCCGAAATGGCCGTCTTCAGAAGATCCTGATCAATCGCCTTCAGCACGGTGAGCATATCGTGGCAGGACGCTTTCTTCAGATCACTGAGGATACCGCGATTCGTGGCCATGACGGCGGCGCGTTCCTTTGGATAGCCTTCGCCGCGCTTGACCTCAAACAGCTTGCGGTAGCAGTCCTGGAGATTGAGTTCGGCCGCCCAGCCGAAACCCTTTGCGTAAGGCATCGAAATGGCGTTGCCGTCATTGATCTGGCCGAACAGGAAGGCATCGGTCGGGTCGATGACGAGGCCGCAGAAAATCCCGGGCATCGCATTGCAGGCGAGGTTCGAGCCCATGCCCGTACCGCAACCGGTGACGATGAAATCGGCGGCTTTCGAGTTGATCAGGATACCCGCGAGGATGCCGATCATCGGATAGGTCAGGTGGGCTTTATCTTCCGGCGTGTACATACCGTAGTGGAACACTTCGTTGCCGAGCGGCTCGGCGACAGCTTTCAGCGCGTCGTGAACGATGCTGCTCTTTGCAGCCTGGCTGTTTTCAATGATGAGCGCGATTTTCATGCGGATGTTCCTTAGCGGCGTATCATTTGGTAACCGGTGTCATAACCCTAGCCGCAGGCGGCGGCAACCCGTTATCGGCCTCAAATCCCGAAAATCGGAAAGCGGCTCAGCCCGCCTTGCGCGGGGCAGCGGCAGCCGACTCCCGCACCACGATTTCGGGCGTGAAGCTGATCACCTCTTTTGGCTCCTTCCCGGCGGCCTGGTCCAGTAGCAGCCGCGCGGCGGCCGTGCCCATCTCGCGGATCGGCAGGCGTACGGTCGTCAGCGCCGGCCAGAGCCGCCCTGCAATCGGGGTGTCATCGAAGCCGACGATGGACACATCCTCGGGAATACGAAGGCCCGCTTTGCGCACAGCGACATAGGCGCCCGTGGCCATCTCGTCATTGCCGGCAAACACGGCCGTCGGGCGGCGCTTGCCATAGAGCAGGCGCTCCATCGCCTGAAGGCCCGAATCGAAGGTGTAGCCCGCCTCGACGGTGAGTTCGGGATCAAGGGTGATGCCCGCCTCGGCCAGGCCGCGCCGGAAGCCATCGCGGCGCTCATGCGCGGAGCGGAAGGATTCGGGGCCATGAATGTGGGCAATAACCGTATGCCCCAGCGCGCAGAGATGGCGGGCCGCCTGCGCGGCGCCTTCGCTGTCATGCGTCAGGATCATCCGCGCGGGCTCGTCCAGCATGCCCGACGCGATGCGCACATAATCCACATCATTGTCCCGGAACATCTGGGCGAGGTCTTCATCCTCCGAGACTGAAGGCGGCAGGATAAGGCCAAACGGCCTGTGCTGCTGGATGAACTGGCGCAGGCGGCCGGGGTAGTTGGCGTCGGTGCGGCTGACCGGGCGCAGGACAAGCTGGAAGTCGGTGTCCTCCAGCGCGTCCAGAATTCCGCGCTGCATGTTCACGACATATTGCGGGCTCGGATTGTCATAGACGAGCCCGACCAGGAAGGACCGGCGCAGCGCCAGCGCGCGGGCCTGAGGGTCGGGCGTGTAGCCGAGCTCGTCGATGATGGCCTTCACCACTTCACGGGTGCGCGGCTTGACCAGCGGGCTGTCATTGATGACACGCGACACGGTCTTCTTCGACACCTTCGCGATGCGCGCGATGTCGTTGATCGTGGCCCGGCCGTGCTGCTTGAACTCAGCGGCTTCCCTTACGGCGGCCGCGATCTCGGCTTCGAGGTCAGGCTTTGATTTGTCGCTCACCGGAAACCCTTGTTTGAAAATGGATTGTCCTCTTTTGCCCGGCGGTGGACATTTTGCAAGCGTTGGGCGCTTTTGCCTCCCTCAAGTCCCCCGGCTGCGGGCGCCTGAATCCAGCGCTTCGGCAGATTTCGGCAACATCGTGTCGAGATCCCAAAGGGCCGGATCGAAGGCCTGATAGCTCGGCTCTACCGTAGGATATCCGCCGACCTCGGCCTGACTGTCTATGATCTCGCCCCGGCCCTCAGCAACGTTTGCAAACACGCGCACGTCGTGGCTGTCGCGGTCCCAGGGGCGCGCGCCGGCACTGGCCAGCACAAACCGCTCGACCGCCACAGCAGGCATCACCGGCAACCCCGCCGGCAACGGCATCGCTTCGGGCGCGTCAACGAATTTCGCCGGGCCAGCCGTATAGCGGCCGCGCTCCGGCAGCGGATTACCCCAGCGGTCGACTGCGATGTTGTCCCGCGCGTGAAGCGCCAGATCCCCGTCTCCGCCAATCATCACCAGCGGAAGCCCTTCCGCCGTAGACTGACCAGCGCGCATCACATTGCCGATCAGATCCATCTTGCCGGTCTCGAAGGGCACCTTGCCCCATTCCAGCGCCTGAAGATTATAATGCACTGCGCGCTGGCCGGGATCATAGATGAAGTTGTTGATAATCTGTCCGTGTACGCCGCCCTTGAAGAGGGGGCTGCGCTCATAATTGTGAGCGTACAGATTGCCGTAAATAAGGATGCCGTTGACGTTGTCGTGGATCAGGGAACCTTTGGAATGTTCAAATTTCGGATGCGTCGAATCAGCAAGCCCCTCTGCAATCAGATTGTGGCTGTAGAGAATGTTGTGGGACGTGCCTGCGCGCCATTCGTCTGGCGTCTCGCCCGTGAAGCGAGGCCCTGAAGCGGAAAGATTTTCGTCGACCGCCCAGGTCAGCGAGCAGTGATCCACGATGAGGTTACGGGCGCTGGCCGTGGAGATCGCGTCCTCGGCAAAACCGGAAGCCCGCTCTTCTCCATTGTCGCCGGGACGTATGCGCAGATGCTGAATGATAACGTCATGCGTCTTCACATCGAAGCCGCCGCGAATCAGCGTTATCCCTGGCGAGGGCGCGGTCTGGCCAGCGATAGTTATGTCCGGATTGGAGATTGTGATTGTCTCCTTTTCGAGGTCGATGACCCCGCCGACCTCAAACACGATAATGCGCGGTCCCTCCATCGCTATGGCCTCACGCAGGCTTCCCGGGCCATCGCTGGCGAGTGTCGTCACACGGACGAGTTCACCCCCACGCCCACCTTCTGTGTACGAGGCCCAGTCAATTGCAGGGAAAAACCATGCCGGCCCGGCAACACCGGCTTGCGCCAGCTGCTCGATAGGCGACGCATTCACTGCCGGAGCAATCGCCAGGCTCGCGCACCCGCTGAGAACAATTGCCAGAATAGCTGCGCTGCTGCGCACGGAACTGTGGAACCTGGAACTCATGACTTCCTCCTGCAAACGGCGCTCTGAGCTGGCGCCTGGCCTTGTTTTGCCTGTCACCCTTGTGAAAAACCAGTTGACAGAATGAACTTTCACGCAAGTATGACACCGGTTACCTGACCTGTCCAGCAAAGCCGGTCACGTAAGTCAAACAAATAGACCCGCCGGGCGCGAACGCGCCTGAGCTAACAGAACGGGCTTCAGGGATGGCGCAGGGAAATACAACTGAAGAAAGCAATTTGGCGATCGCTGATGCCCGCGCCGACGCCTTTGTGCAGGCGCGCCTTCTGGCCCAGCCACTGCCCGCATACCCGGGCACGATGCCCGCGACGCTGGCTGAGGCGTATGCAATTCAAAACCGCGCCATCCAGCTATGGCCAGATAAGGTGGCTGGCTGGAAAGTAGGCCGGATCAATCCCCCCTGGGACAGCGCCTTCGGTACGGACAGGCTCGCCGGTCCGATTTTCGCATCTCAGCTTTTGAGGGCAAAGAGCGATCCCGTCGATTGCTTCATTTTCCAAGGCGGGTTCGGGGCCGTGGAAAGCGAAGTCGTCATTGTTGCGGGAGACGATGCGCCGCCCGAAAAACTGCGATGGAACCTTAAGGAAGCAGCAGAAATTGCAGGATCCATGCATATTGGCGCAGAAATCGCCTCCAGCTGCTTCGCAGAGATCAATGAGCACGGGCCCCTCGTGACCATATCGGATTTTGGCAACAATAACGGCCTGATCCTGGGAGACGAGATACCCGGCTGGCGCACCGCAGCGCTAGCTGACTGGCGCCTGCGGACGCTGATCGACGGCAGCGAAGTGGGGCGCGCCGATGCAACAGCCATTCCGGGAGGGCCGATGGAGTCCTTCCGCCAGCTTCTCGAGATTTCGGCAGCCAGGGGTTTGCCGCTTCGCAAGGGCATGCTTGCCTCAACCGGCGCCGTCACGGGCGTACATGCCGCCCATGCCGGTCAAACCGCTACAGTAGAGTTTGCCGGGCTTCAGACAATCCATCTTAGATTGCTTCCCGCCCACCCTTTCAATCAGACAGACAACTCACCATCCAGCTGAGCGCTGCTTCTGCATCAGTCGTCAGGAATGTACCAAAATGATGGATTAGAGCCAAATTTAATAATTGCTACCGGTGGCATAATAAGTAATGATACCGGTAGCATTATCGTGAACCCTCTTCGCAGAAAGAGGGCAGCTAATCGAGACGACGATATCCTGGGGAGGAGACCAAGACATGCGTTTCAAGGAAAACAGCTTTAATTTCAGGCTTCTGATGGGTGCAGCGGCTATCAGCCTGCTCACCGGTGGCTTGAGCGCAACGGCGCAGGAAGAGGCACCGGCAGACGAGGCGGAGAGCCGCCAGGAAACCGTGATTGTGAAAGGTTTCCGTGGAAGCCTTCAGCAATCCCTCGCCGTCAAGCGCAACGAAACCAGCATTGTGGACGCCATCAGCGCTGAAGACATTGCCGATTTCCCTGACCTCAACCTTGCTGAGGCGCTCCAGCGCATTCCGGGCGTCCAGATCGACCGCGACGGCGGCGAAGGCCGCTCGATCAACGTGCGTGGCCTCAGTTCAGATTTCGTCCGTGCCCAGATCAATGGCATGGAAGCGCTGGCTACGAGCGGGGGACGCGATGGCCGCGCCAACCGTAACCGCCAGTTTGACTTCAACATCTTTGCTGCCGACCTGTTCAACAGCGTCAAAGTGGCCAAATCGCAGGAGGCAGCCGTCGACGAAGGCTCGCTCGGGGCGACCGTTCAGCTGCGCTCTGCAAAGCCATTCGATTTTGACGACTTCACTTTCGCCACAGGTGTGCAGGCATCCTATAACGACCTCTCAGAAGAAACCGATCCGCGCTTTACGGCACTGATCTCCGACCGCTGGATGGATGGCCGCCTCGGGGGACTTCTCTCGGTTGCCTATTCAAGCCGCAACACGTTCGAAGAGGGCTCCAGTTCAGCCCGCTTCCGCGTTCCGGGAGATGACGGCTGCGTGCCGACCACAACTGACGGCGTTATTACCAGCTATGTCGGTACAACGCGCTGCTATCAGTCCGTAGGCACAATCACCGACGCCAGCGGCAACACCCTTACGGGCCTGGCCGCCGAGGAGGCCGCATGGAATGCAGCCCATCCGCGTATTCCGCGCTATGGCCGCATTGGCTATGACCGTGAGCGCCTCGGGCTTACAGGGTCAATCCAGTTTGAGCCCTGGAGCGGGACAGAAATTACGCTCGATTCTCTCTATGCGAAACTTGATCAGACGCGCACGGAAGAATTCCTTGAGGTCATTTCCTTTGCTCGCGAAACCGGTGTTCAGGGCTTGCGCTCGGTAGACCTGATTTCCGGCCGCGTCGATAATAACAACACGCTTGTCCAGGGCACTTTCAATGATATCGACATCCGCACTGAACAGCGGATTGATAAGCTGTCTACCGAGTTCTTCCAGAACTCCCTGTCACTGGAGCATGACTTTTCAGACCGTCTGCGGCTAACTGCAATGGGGGGATTTTCACGTGCAATCGGGACAAACCCTCAGCAAACGACAATCTCGATCGAAGCGTATGACATTGACGGTTACTCGTACGATTACTCTGACTCAAACCTGCCAGCCTTTAATTACGGGTTTGATGTAACCAATCCCGCGAACTATGTTTTCTCATCCAGCACGGCCCTGGGGGATGCCTCGATCATCCGCCTACGTCCTAACAAGACCATGAACAGTTTCGAGACGATTCGCCTCGACCTCGAATATGACCTGACGGATATCTTCACCCTCAGCGGCGGCGTGTCCTTCAAGGAGTTCGGTTTCCGGGTCAATGAATGGCGCAAGCCGGTTGAAGGCGTTTCAGCAGCCACCCTCGCGCAGCTTTCCGCGAACGGTTACACCCTCGCTGATTACACAACAACCGTCACCAATTTCGGGCAAGGCATGGATCTGCCGGCAGGCACGCCAACCAGCTGGGTTATCCCCGACCTGAACGCGCTGAACCGCATCATCAGTTTTGATTGCGATTGTATCAACGAGTATGGCGACTGGCGCCGCACAGTATTTGCCGGGGAGACCCGGAGCGCGGTCGAAAAGTCGACCGGCGGATATGTCCAGGTCGACTGGAGCACCGAGCTTGCAAGCCTGCCATTCCGGGGAAACTTCGGTGTACGGTATGTTGAAACGGATCTCACCTCGGTCGGTATTCTCAGCAATGCCGAAGCGACTGCCAATCACAGCTATTCCGATACGCTTCCTGCACTGAATATGGTCCTTGAGCCGATACCGGATGTTCTTGTGCGTTTCGCAGCAGCCAAAACGATGGCCCGGCCCAACCTGACCGCCTTGACACCGGGCGGGTCCATCGATGCCAGCCCGCCTGGCCTGTCGCTGACAGCAGGCAACCCTTATCTCGATCCGATCCGGTCAAACAATTACGACCTGTCTTTCGAGTGGTATCCCTATGAAGAGGCCCTGTTCTCTGTTGCCTTGTTCCGCAAGGAAATCGAGAGCTTCAACCAGCGCCTCCGCCAGGATATTCCGTTCTCGGAAACCGGGTTCCCCACATCGCTGCTGCAACCGGGTGTCTCGCCAAGCGACATCTTCGCGGTGACTACCTTCATCAACACCCAGGGCGGTGACCTCACGGGCTTTGAAATCACGGCACAAACGCCGTTCAATTTCAGCTTCATCCCGGAGTTCCTGCACGGCTTTGGCGGTATCGTGAACTTCACGAAAATCAAATCCGAGTTCGATTACATCGTGAACCCGACAACGGGCGCCACGGTTACCCAGCCATTGATCGGACAATCGCCGGAATCGCTCAGCGCCACGCTTTACTTCGAACGCGGACCTTTCGAGGCACGCATCTCAAGCAGCTGGCGTGACGAGTACCTGACAACTGTTCCAGCCTCGAGCGGAAACGATGTCGAAGGCAAGGCCGCTACGCTGAACCTGGACTTCTCGGCTTCTTACAGGCTGACTGAGCAGATCGACCTGACGTTCGAGGCGATCAACCTTACCGACGTTTATGACGAACGCTGGATCAACTCCGAACGCCAGAACAGCCTCAACTATGAGCATACTGGCCGGGAATTCGTTGTGGGCTTCCGGTATCGCTACTAGGGCACAGGCAGGGGCGGTGTGTTGTCAGCTTCCTCCCTTAGCCCGGCACACCGCTACCTGACCTGGCTCAAATGCGCCGGCGGCTTCTTTCCCTGAAGCCGCCGGCGATTTTGTTTTCAGAAGGAGCCTCCATGTTCAACTTTTCACGGCGCCGCGCCCTCATTGGCCTTGGCGCCTTGCCAATAGCTGCTGGATGCCTGTCCCGCGCCGCGCCGCCGCCCTCTGCTGGCGCTTCTGTCATGCACCCATCTGGCCGCCCTCAGGCCGAGGGGCTGCTGTCGGTTTCCGGGAAGGACTGGCAGCATCTCTCCTGGCCCGGAGGATTTGACGGCCAGCGCCGCGCCGATCTTGGCAATGGCACATTTCTGAACCCTGTCTTCTCCGGAGACCGGCCCGACCCCAGCGTGCTGCGGGATGGGAACACTTACTACATGACCTTCTCAACCTTCGACGCCTATCCCGGGCTCATGATCTGGAAGTCAACGGACCTGATAAACTGGTCGCCTGTCACAGCCGCCCTGAAAACACCGATCGGGTCCGTCTGGGCCCCGGAGCTTTGCAAGCATAATGGCCGCTTTTACCTCTATATTCCGGCGCGCTTCCCCGACTATCGCTCCAACTACGTGATCTGGGCAGACCGAATTGAAGGGCCGTGGAGCGAGCCCGTCGACCTGAACCTGCCCGGCCATATTGACCCCGGCCATGCCGTTGGCGAGGACGGCAAGCGCTATCTGTTCCTGAGCGGGGGCGACCGCGTTCGCCTGACCGAGGATGGCCTGGCCACAATAGGCGAGGTCGAACATGTCTATGATCCCTGGCGCTATCCTGAAGACTGGACCGTAGAGGCCTTTGCCCCGGAGGGGCCGAAGATCACGCACCGGGGCGAGTATTTCTACATGATAACGGCCGTGGGCGGCACGGCCGGCCCGCCGACCGGGCATATGGTGATTGCCTCACGCTCCCGCTCAATAAATGGTCCGTGGAAAGACTGTCCGCACAACCCCATTGTACGCACCTGGTCGGCAGAGGAGAAATGGTGGTCGCGTGGCCATGCGACCCTGGTTGAAGGACCGGACGGACAATGGTGGATGGCTTATCACGGGTATGAAAACGGCTTCTGGACACTGGGCCGGCAGATGCTGCTTGATCCTGTCGGCTGGAGCGAGGATGGCTGGCCGCTCGCCCAGGGCGGCGACCTGTCAATGCCGATACGCATGCCCGCGCCAGGCACCAACCCAGTTCACGCCCAGCCGCTGTCGGACGACTTTAGCACAAATCGCCTCGGTTCACTCTGGACCTTCTATGATCCATCAACCGATGAAAGCGACCGTTTTCGCCTGACGCCTGATGGCCTGCGGCTCGCTGCCAAGGGGTCTGGGCCGGCGGACGCCTCACCGCTCTGCTTCATTGCAGGCGAACTCGGCTATGAGGTTGAAGCCGATATTGAACTTGGCGAAGGAACAGAGGCTGGTCTGCTGCTGTTCTACAGCAAGCGCCTCTATGCAGGGCTGGGCTTTGATGCAAATGGGCTGATCATGCATCGCTATGGCCGCCCGCGCCGGGGACGAGCCCCAGACAGCCACAACCACCGGCTACACATCCGTATCCGGAACGATCATCATATCATGACAATCCATACCCGCCGTGACGGGCTGGCCTGGGAGAAGCATCCCGTACAGATGGAAGTTTCAGGCTATCACCACAACACAGACGGCGACTTTCTGAGTTTGCGGCCGGCACTCTATGCCTCCGGCAAAGGCAGCGCGCTTGTCAGGTCGGTGACATTTCGGCGGATCTAGCTGCCCCACTGAATGAAGGGCACTTTGGCGAAAAGTGCCCGCTCATTCCCGCGCGGGTCATGCTCGGCCTGTATGGTCGCGCCGAAGATCATCGTCTCCCGCACCGGCAACGTGTGTCGCGGCCAGTTCGGAATGCCGGAATGGTTCGGGTCTCCATGCCGCGCATGCGAGATGAAAGCACCCGAGAGGGCATCGGCAACACGCTCGGCAAAAGGCCTGTCCCCGGGCATGGCGCCGCTCCGGTCAAGATTGAGGAAAGCATATCCGATATCGGCCATATGCGGAGCGCCCCATCGACCGCCTTCTGCCGTCCACGGAAGGTCAAACCGGTAAACCCAGCTTGGCCCGCGCTCTTTTGCCCGGGCATCCGCCTCCTCGACCTGACCGCGCCAGGAACGTGCCGCCGTCGTCGCCGCAAAGAATATCTCGGCTGGCGAGCGTTCCGGATAGAAACCGCGATAAGCGGCTGCCACTTCCTGCGGATCGATATCACAGCGCAGATGCCGGGCGAGCGCGGCCGGAAGCGCGTCCCAGCTCAGCTCGAACATTTCCGGCTCGCTTCGCCCGATAAGATTGCGCGTTTCGTCCAGCGTATTGCCAAGGATCATTGGAATGGCGGCAGACTGCGCCGGCGCATCCGGCCAGAAAGGATGACGCGGCAGAAGCCGGCCATCCATGACCGGCCCGAAATAGATCGAGAAGTCGCTGTTCACCGGGTCTCGCGTATCCAGGGCGTCCACAAGACGGCCTGAAGGAAGGCTTTGCAGCGCCTCCCCATCGCCAGGCTGCACGCCCAGCCGCTCCAGATATGCCAGCGCACGCGCCTTTGCGTTCAGCGGCCCCGAAGCCGTCACCTGTTGGCCGCTCATCGTGGCAACGGAATGGAAAAGGCCATTGGCGGCCGGCGCCGCCATAAGTGTTGCGATCTTGGCGCCCCCACCTGACTGGCCAAACAGCATGATCCGGGCCGGGTCTCCGCCAAATGCCGCTACATTCTCCTTCACCCAGTGCAGCGCCAGCAGGATGTCCCACTGGCCGGCATTGCCCGCGTCCGGGAACATCTCCGGCATCAACTGGCCCAGCGAGAGATAACCGAAAGCGTTCAGGCGGTGATTGAGCGTGATGACAACCACATCGCCGCGCGCGGCCAGGCGGGCGCCATCATACAGCAGGTCGGAGCCTGAGCCCGAATTGTAAGCTCCGCCATGAATATAGACCATCACGGGACGCTGCTTGCCCCTGCGCGCTTCCGGCGTCCATACATTCAGAAAAAGACAGTCCTCGGACTGATTGGGCTCGTTGCCGCGCTGGGGCGCAGCCGCGCCATAGGCCGCGGCGCGCGTGATATCCTGCCAGGGCGCGGGCCGCTGCGGTTTCTGAAAGCGAGTGCGCGCGGTATCTGCGCCATAGCGAATTCCGCGAAAGACGGCGACACCGTTTTCATGGACGCCGGAGACCGGGCCGTTGAGGGTCAGCACAAGAGGGTCGGCCATCCCGCCAGCCCGCGCGGTCAAGGCAATGCCCGCGCTCCCGAGACCTACAATAACACTGCGGCGGTTGAGCTGCATGTCATGCCCCGCTCAGCGCGGCGAAATATAGAAATGGCCTGCGGCGTGTCATGCGGCCCTCCTCCCAGGGAACTATCGCCAGACAAGAAATGACACCGGTAACATTTGGGGTCAAGAGACGTGTCTGGTCCTGCCCAGCGGGCGAGCCGGATTGCGCGGGAGACGCGGCTTACTCCGCCCTATTCAGCCGCAACCATCTGCGCTGCATCATCCCTGCGGACGGCGCGGCGGATCACATCGAAATAATCGCGCGAGATGCAGTCAACACCGTCATAATATCCCCGCTGGGCCAGCAGAGTGTGGAGCTTGCGCAGGTTGTAGGGCGGGATGTGCGCGAACAGATGATGTTCCAGATGGAAGTTCACATTGTTGGGGGCGACCAGCACGCGCTGCCAGAAAGGCGCGATCGTGGTGCCTGTATTGAGGCGCGCATCGCGGCTGGTGCGGTCCTTTGCCGTGCCATGCTCACCGATCTGCCGCAGGCGGACGATGGCCGGATAGACGAATATCTCCGCCGCCCACCACATCAGATATGCCCAGGGCGCGCCCGCGAGCGTCAGCGCCCCCAGCAGCAGCACATGGAACGCCAGCCAGGGATAGTTGCGGGAGAGCTTGAAACTGCGGATCTTGCGCAGCGTGTCGCGATAGCCAGTCTGGCCGGTCAGGTCGCGCACGAATTTGCGGCGCAGGCTTTCGGCAGGCACCGGATAATTCTTCACAAAGATGATGTCGGGATCATCCGGCGTACCGGCATATTGGTGGTGTTTGAGATGGTAGGCGCGGTAGGCGGCCAGCGAAACGTTTATCGGCGCGCCGACGATCCAGTGACCGACAAACTCGTCGACCGCCTTGCTCTTGAAGAAGGCGTGATGGGCGCAGTCATGATTGATGATGCCAAGGCCAAGCTGGCGCCCACCGAGGATGACGATGCCCAGAAGGATCGTCAGCGGGTTTGGCCAGGCAATCGCAAGGGCAAAGGCGGCCACGATCAGCCCCCAATTCCACACTAGTGTGGCCAGCGCCTTCAGGTCTGACTTCTGCCGGAGCGAATTCAGCTCCTCTTTTGACAGAACGTCGGAAATCTTGGCTAAAGCTTGCATGCGCTGCCTCCCTTTATATCTTTCGAAACACTTATTACACTAAATGTCACAATGAGTCAATTCTCGTATTATTTTAACCCCTTGCCAGTACAGGAGCTGACAGCCAAGGCGCTGATCCTGTCGCTGATCAGCAGCACGGATACAGACCGTCAGAATATCGGCAGCCTCATACATGCGGCCGAACTCTTCGGCATCGAGTCTGCGACCGTCCGGGTTGCAGCAACGCGCCTCCTTAAAGAGGGCCTGCTGGAAAGCCCTGCGCGCGGCATCTATGTGCCCGGCCCCAAATCGCAGGCGCTGACCCGGCGCGTTCAGCAATGGCGTGATGTGGGCGATAAAGTCGTGGCTTGGAACGGTGACTGGCTGGCCGCGATGACCCATCATCTGGGCCGCCGCGACCGCCGGCAGCTGCGCGCGCGGGAACGCGCTCTTGCCCTCTTTGGCTATCAGGAAGCTGAAGCCGGTCTCTGGGTGCGTCCGGCAAATCTAGCGCGGGCAATCGATGACCACAAACAGGATCTTATCGGTATTGGCGCGGACGAAACACTCCCGGTGCTGCGGATTTCCCAAATGGCCGCGCCGGGCATGCAGGAATGGCCGGGTCTCTGGTCAGCGCAGGCGCTGGAGGAGTCCTACCGGGCGGCCATCCGTGCCATGCTGGAAAGCCTCGGCAGGCTCGCCAGCATGAGCGCCGCAGACGCCGCGCGCGAAACCCTGCTGATCGGACAGGCCGCCATCCGGGCGATCAACTTCGATCCGCTCCTGCCGCCCGAGCTTGGAAATCAGGAACTCTTTCTGGAGATGGTCTCCACGATGCGGGCCTATAATGAGGCGGGAACCGCGTGCTGGCGCGCCTATCACGCCGCGGCGGCTCCGTCCGACGCCTGACAATCGGATGTGCCATCCCGGGACAAGGCCAGCTGCCCGGCTTTCGCAGCTGGGAAAACCGTTTGACTTCCGGGCTCAACACAGGCAAAGGCCCGGTCGTTAGGGTGGTTTTCCACCTGGTCGGGTCTGCGTGAGCGAGCAAGTCAGAGCAATCTGAAACGTTCCAGACCCCTCCTTAGAGACAATTCACCCCACGTCCTGAATCACGCCGGGCCGTTTTTTGCCCCCGACGCTGGCTGCGTATTGCAGGCTGGCGCCTTCTTGACGAAAGTAATCATGTCAGATTTCCAATCCCTCGGCCTTACCGGCCGTATTCTCACTGCTTTGACCAAAGCCGGCTACACAGCCCCTACCCCAATTCAGCAACAGGCTATTCCGCTGGTCATTGAAGGCCGCGATATCGTTGGCCTTGCCCAGACCGGCACCGGCAAGACCCTTGCCTTCGCAGCCCCTATCCTTGACCGCCTCAGCCGCAATGCCACCCCAGCGCCTGTGCGCGGCACACGCGTTCTCGTGCTGGCGCCAACCCGGGAACTCGCCGGCCAGATCGCCACGTCCTTCGGCACCTATGGCGCGGGCCTCAACCTCCGTGTCGTGATGGTGTGCGGCGGCGCAAAGATTGGCGGCCAGATTCGCCAGCTTGAGCGCGGCGCGCACATCCTCGTGGCAACGCCGGGTCGCCTGATCGACCTTATGGAACAGCGCGCTGTTTCGCTCGACAAGGTGGAAACCCTCATCCTCGACGAAGCCGACCAGATGCTGGACCTTGGCTTCATTCACGCCCTTCGCGCCATCGCGAAGAACGTGCCGCCCAAGCGCCAGACGCTGTTCTTCTCGGCCACCATGCCGAAAGCCGTCGAATCGCTGGCCGCGACCTTCCTGCGCAATCCGGCAGAAGTCTCCGTTTCGCCACCCGCCTCTACAGCTGGCCGTATCGAGCAGCGCATCTGCTTTGTGGAACAGGCCGAGAAGCTTTCCCTGCTGGTCGAAAAGATCCGTGACCCCGAACTCCGTTCGGCCATCGTCTTTACACGTACCAAGCATGGCGCCGACGGTGTTGTGAAACGCCTCGCCAAGGCCGACATCGACTCCGTTGCCATTCACGGCAACAAGAGCCAGGCCCAACGCCAGAAGGCGCTTGACGCTTTCAAGGCTGGCCGCGTGCCGATCCTGGTGGCGACCGACATCGCCGCCCGCGGCATCCACGTCGACGGCCTGACGCACGTCATCAACTATGACTTGCCGGATGTGCCCGAACAATTCGTTCACCGCATCGGCCGCACAGCCCGTGCCGGCAATTCGGGCGTGGCTATCTCCTTCTGTTCGCGGGATGAGCGCCCAACGCTCCGCGCGATTGAAAAACTCACCGGCCTGAAGCTTGCGCCAGCTGGCGTGAGCCTGCCGGACGAGCCTCTCCGCAAACCCGGCAAGCCCCAGGGCAACCGCGCTGGCAATGGCGGCGGCGGTCGTGGCAGCTCGCGCAGCGGCGGCTATCAGGGTCAGTCCTCCGGTTCGCAATCGGGCGGCTCGCAGTCCGGCGGCCGGCCCCATCGCAAAGGCCCGCCTGGTGGCGGTTCGAA
Organism: Hyphomonas sp.; assembly: GCA_046293975.1. Lineage (GTDB taxonomy): Bacteria > Pseudomonadota > Alphaproteobacteria > Caulobacterales > Hyphomonadaceae > Hyphomonas. The sequence goes on from JBKBIZ010000019.1 coordinate 39,033, forward strand.
TGCGTCAGGCCAGCAGTCGCCCCAGCGCTCTTCCAATGGCGCGGCCCGTCCCCGCCGCTTCAAGGAACGCGCGGACGCGTAACCCCGCATTTGCGGCCAAGCCTTAATCCTGAAAAGCCCTGGCAGAAATGCCGGGGCTTTTTGCAGAAGGGCCTGACGCATTGCATACCGCACACGGCCCGCCGATAAGCGGGGCTGATCCTTTAACGGCTTCCGGTATCCCATGCGCCCCATCCGTATCGACATTGCCGCCCCTCTCGCTGAGATTGTGCTCAACAGGCCCGAGCGCCGCAACGCGCTTTCCGTGGACATGTGGACCGCCATCCCCAGCCTCGTGGCCGAAGCGAATGCCAACCCGGAGGTGAAGCTGATCCTCATTCATGGCGGCACCGCTGGCGCCTTCGCTGCTGGCGCCGATATTTCCGAATTCGAGACCATCTATGCCACCCCGGAAGCAGCACGCGCTTCGGGCCAGGCCATCGCCAACGCCCTCGACGCCATTGAGAGAAGTGAAAAGCCCGTCATCGCGGCCATCGACGGCGCCTGCGTCGGTGGCGGCGTCAGTCTGGCAATGGCCGCAGACCTGCGCGTGGCCGGGGCGAGCGCACGGTTTGGCATCACACCGGGCAAGCTCGGCCTCGTCTATCCCACTGGCGATACGCGCCGCCTCCTTGCCGCCATCGGCCCCGGCGCCACAAAGGACATCCTCTTTACAGGGCGCATCTTCACCGCTGAGGAAGCAAAATCCCTCGGCCTGATAGACCGGCTCGTCGCCTCCGGCACAGCCGTGGAAGCCGCACGCGCCTGGGCCGGTGAGATTGCCTGCATCTCGCAATGGTCCGTCCGCGCGATCAAGCGCATGATCTCCGGCCTGCAAGCTGGCTGGAGTGAAGAAACCCCTGAGGCCCAAAGCCTCTTCCTCGAAGGCTTCTCGAACGAGGACTTCCAGGAAGGCTACCGGGCCTTCCTCGAGAAGCGCCCCGCAAAATTCACCTATCGGTGAGCTGCCGCGCCATCAGTGAACACAAAGACCATAGCTGTGTCTGACTTGGCCTGTAGGCGCATTTCCCTGCCTCTACCTTTGCTAGACCAGGCTCGCAGTTCTGGAACCGCCAGTGGAACGCTTCTCTCGGTAAGGCGTTACCTACGTGTGGCACATACCACAGATATGTCCCATTTCAGCAGGGGGCATGGCCTAATAGGGGTTTCTGACTATACCCAATTAGGCCATTTTTCTGGTAAGCATAAAAAGTGATAAGGTGAAACGCGCTGTGGCTTTCGGAAAGAAACCTACGCCGGTATCAAAAGAGCGCCTCTCGGCTGCCTTACGCACAAATGTGCCTGCTGATCAGATCGAGCCCCAACGTGCCCGCCGTAGCCCCCGTGCCGATCGTCAGTCGACATGGGCAACCTGCGTGCTGGTGTGGGAACCAAAACGCAGGGAAGAGGGTATCTGTATCGACATTTCCGAATCGGGCGCCAGAATCCGTTTCCGGAACAAGGTATTCCTGCCCCCGAATTTCCACTTCGTTTCGTCAAAACTCGGCATCAATGCCCCAGCCGAGTTCGTCCGCCAGGACGGTTTCGATATTTCGATTCGCTTTATCGTCTGAATGTCAGGCCCGCCTGAATGCAGGTGGCTGTGAGCCGACCTTGCTGACAGCCCTGCCGTCAATGCGCTGCGAACAACGCCAGCGCCCGATCATTTCATATCTTCCCTGAACTTTGTCTGGAGCGGGCGAAGAGATTCGAACTCTCGACCCCAACCTTGGCAAGGTTGTGCTCTACCACTGAGCTACGCCCGCA
>JBKBIZ010000001.1:0-126270 GCA_046293975.1 Hyphomonas sp.
CCACGACGATCGAATAGAAGGGGCGTTTTTTCGAGCCGCCACGGGCGAGCCGGATTTTGAGTGACATTTGGAGGTCTCCTGTAAAGTCTTGTCTCTCGGGGTTTCTTACTCGGCCTCTTGGCCGCGAATTTGTTCATGGTGCCGGATGACTTCCGCCACGATGAAATTGAGGAACTTTTCGGCAAAGGCCGGGTCCAGACCGGACTCCTTGGCGAGATGCCGGAGGCGCTCGATCTGCGCGGCCTCGCGGGATTTGTCCGCAGGCGGCATATTGTGCAGCGCCTTGAGCTTGCCGACCTGCTGGGTCAGCTTAAAGCGCTCCGCCAACGTATGAATGAGGATCGAATCCATATTGTCGATGGACGCGCGCAGCTGGCCGAGCTGGAACTGGGCGAGGGTCTGATCGGGATTGGTCATTTCTTCTTGGTCCCTCCGGGAAGACCGGGAAGTCCGCCGCCACCGGGAAGGCCCGGAAGGCCATTGCCGCTGAGGCCGGGCAGACCGCCGGGGGGCATTGCGCCGCTGCCCATTTTGGCCAGATCGGATTGTGAGATGCCCGCCTGCTGGGCCATGCCCATCAAGTTTTTCATGCCGCCTTTGGTGCGCATCTTCTTCATCATGGTGGCCATCTGAAGATGCATCTTCAGCACCTTGTTGACGTCCGCCACATCGACGCCTGCGCCGGCGGCGATGCGCTTGCGGCGCGAGGCGTTCAGCAGCGCAGGCTTGCGGCGCTCTTCGCGCGTCATGGAGGAAATGATCGCCTCCTGACGTTTCAGGATACGGTCATCCACATTGGCGTTCGCCATCGCTTCCTTGGCTTTGCGCACGCCGGGCATCATGCCCATGATGCCGCCAATGCCGCCCATGCGCTGCATCTGGCGCAGCTGCTCGGCGAGATCTTCAAGATCGAACTCGCCTTTCTTGAGCTTGGCGGCCATGCGTTCGGCTTTTTCGGCGTCATAGTGTTCAGCCGCTTTTTCAACCAGGCTGATGATGTCGCCCTGGCCGAGGATGCGGCCGGCGACGCGCTTGGCGTCGAATGCGTCGAGCCCATCGAGCTTTTCGCCGACGCCGAGGAATTTGATCGGCAGGCCCGTGACCGCGCGCATCGAAAGCGCCGCGCCCCCGCGCCCATCGCCGTCCATCCGTGTGAGGACGAGGCCGGTGAGCGGCAGGCGCTCATGGAAGCGGCGGGCGGTTTCGACAGCGTCCTGGCCGGTGAGGGCATCGGCTACGAGGAGGACTTCAGACGGATTGGCGATGGCGGCAATCTCGGCCGCCTCGCTCATCATCTGTTCGTCAATCGAGGTGCGCCCGGCGGTATCGAGGAAGAGAACGTCATAGCCGCCGATCTTGGCGGCCTGAAGCGCGCGGCGGGCAATATCTGCCGGAAGCTGGCCGGGAATGATCGGCAGGGAGCTGACGGTTTCGCCGGCCTGTTTGGCGAGGATTGCGAGCTGTTCCATAGCCGCCGGACGGCGCACGTCGAGCGAGGCGAGGAGGACTTTCTTCTTGCCGCGATCGGCCAGGCGTTTGGCAATCTTGCCGGTGGTGGTGGTTTTACCCGAGCCCTGAAGGCCGGCCATCATCACCACGGCAGGGGGCGTGTCGACGCGGAGGTGGTTTTCCTCCTCATCGGAGCCGAGCATCTCCACCAGCGCGTCATAGACGATCTTGATGACCTGCTGGCCGGGTTTGACCGAGCGGATGACTTCTTCGCCTACGGCGCGAACGCGGACTTTCTCGACGAAGTCCTTGACCACCGGGAGGGCGACATCGGCCTCAAGCAGGGCCACGCGGATTTCGCGCAAAGCTTCGCTGACGTCCTTATCAGACAGCGCGCCGCGGCCGGTGAGGCCGTCGAAAATACTGCCAAGACGTTCGCTTAGGGCGTCGAACATACCGCTACACTCCTCTTTTCCGCACAAAACGATGAAAGCCCCGCTGAGCGAGGTATCGCCGGGCGGGGGGCCCCGCCAGCCTCCTGTCCCTGATATATAGGGAGTTGTGCCAGTCAGAGCGCGCTTCTCAAGATTGCGCGAAATGTGGGGGGGCTAAAGCACGGGGCTATCCACAGGTCAAGCCTCAGCGGCCGCCAGGGCGTCTACGTGCTGGCGCAGGCTGTCGATGGTGCGGTCGATTTCCGGGCCGATCAGGGAGAAGGCGGCGACATCGGCCCAGAGGCCATTAGCCGTGCGCATATAGTGGCGCAGGACGCCCTCGCGGGCCGCGCCAAAGCGCTCCACCGCCGCAATGGCCTCCTTATTGGCGACATTCACCAGGAATTCGATGCGCTGGAAGCGGCAGTCCTTTGCCCGCTGCATCAGAGCGAGGGAAGCGGCCGCAGAGACAAGGCCCCCGCGCATACTCTCGGGATGCCACCGGTAACCAATCCGCAGGCGGCGATGCAGGCGGACGATATTCATATAGGCGACGACCCCGGCAAAGGCGCCATCCGAGAGGCGCGTGATGGCAAACGGCACCATCCGGCCTTCGCGGGCTTCTTGCAGGGTCTGGTCGAAATAGGCGTTGAAGCTGGTGCCGGTATCCATCAGGGGCATCCAGCTCCACATGGCTTCGATGGCGCCGGATTTGGCAAGAATTTCCCGGTGCGCCTCGTTCACACGGTCGAGGCGCACGCTTGCCACCTCTAAACCGGGCGCATCGAGCTTCATGGGCAGATCATGCCACAAACAAAGCGGCGCCGCAAAAGGAAGGACCGGCCAGCGGGGCTGGCCGGTCCTCATAAAGGCGTGATCAGGCGGCGCCTGTTATTCTTCAGCCGGCTTCGGGAAAAGCTGGCGGGCGAGATAAGTATATTCGAGGGCGGAGCGTTTGGCGCGCGCCGTCTGGTCAGCCGCCGCCGCGTGGCCGCCATCCATATTTTCGAAATAGTAGAAGGGCAGGCCTGCCTCCTCGAAGCGTTTCGCCATCTTGCGGGCATGGCCGGGATGGACCCGGTCATCCTTCGTCGAGGTGACGAAGAAGGGGACCGGATAGGGCTTGGAGGCATCGAAGTTCTGGTAGGGCGAGATGGTCTCGAGGAAGGCGCGCTCCTCGGGAACATCGGGCGAGCCGTATTCATCGACCCAGGAGGCGCCCGCCAGCAGGAGGTGGTAGCGCAGCATGTCGAGCAGGGGCACCTGCACGACAACGGCGTTCCAGAGGTCCGGGCGCTGGTTGAGCATCACGCCCATCAGGAGGCCGCCATTGGAGCCGCCCATAATGCCCAGATGCTCGGGGCTTGTGATATTGCGGGCGATCACATCTTCGCCGACGGCAATGAAATCATCATAGATCCGCTGGCGGCTGAGCTTCAGGCCCGCCTGGTGCCAGTTAGGACCGAACTCGCCGCCGCCGCGGATGTTGGAAAGGATATAGGCCCCGCCCTGCTCCAGCCAGAGCCGGCCGGTGACCGGGCTGTAGCCGGGGTTCATCGAGACCTGGAAACCACCATAGCCGTAAAGAAGCGCAGGCGTTGTGCCATTAAGCGGGATGTCTTCGCGGTGGACGATGAAATAGGGCACGCGGGTGCCGTCTTTCGAGGTGGCGAAGAATTGCTCGACGGTCAGGCCTTCGGTGTTGAATTTTGCCGGCAGGGATTTGAGGCTCGTGACGGCGCCGGTGCCGACCTCATAGTTTAGGAGGGAGCTCGGCGTGAGGAAGTCTTCGTAATTGAGGAAGACGGTGGTTTCGTGCTCATCGGCGAAAGTGATGCCGACCTGGCCTGTGCCGGGCAGGTCCACGGGGGTTGTCGTCCATCCGCCCTCGGAGGGTTCGATCCGCAGAAGCTTGCCCACGACATTGTCATTGATCGAGAGGAGCGCGGCGCCTTTTACGACGGCGACGCCATTCACCGCCTGCGTTTCCGACGGGCGGAAGGCGAGCGTAACCGGCGGGAGGGCGCGGGTTTCAAGGAAGGTGTCCAAGTCAAAGGCGAGGAGGTCGCCCGATTTGAACGGGCCCTGGCCGTCCGGCGCCCAGTCCTGCTCGATGGAGAACAGGAACTGGCCTTTATAGATGCCATTGGGGCTGGCTTTCAGGGGAAGCGGCCATTGGACGGCCTGGCTTTCGCCCTCGGGGAACCAGAAATATTTCGAGGTGAAGAAGGTCTCTGCCTGCACGGCGCCTTGCAGGACGCGGCCGTCTTCCAGTTTCATCGCCATCGGCCAGACGCCGACATCGGTTTTCTTGCCGCGAATGAGTTCCTGCGCGCTTTCCAGCGGCGTGCCGCGCTGCCAGCGCTTGACGATGAAGGGGTAGCCGGACTCGGTCAGGGAACCGGCGCCCCAGTCGGTGGCGATCAGCAGCGTATCGGGGCCAGCCCAGGCAAGGCCCTGCTTGGCTTCGGGCGTGACAAAGCCGTCTTCGACGAAGGTTTTTGTGGCGAGGTTGAACTCGCGGTTCACCACCGCGTCCTTACCGCCATCCGACAGCGAGACCAGGCAGCGCCACTCTCCGCCCGGCGCGGGCCTTAGGCAGTCGGCGCCCTTATAGACCCAGTTGGCGCCTTCTTCGGCGGCGAGCTTGTCGATATCGACAATCGTTTCCCAATCCGGGGTCTCGGCCGCGTAGCTGGCCAGAGGCGCGCGGCGCCAGAGGCCGCGGACATTCTTCTCATCCTGCCAGAAATTGTAGACGTACCCATCGCGGACCGTGCCGTAGGGAATGCGTTCGGACGAGTTCAATACCTCCAGCGCGGCCGCCTCGAACCCGGCATAGCGCGGATCGGCTTCAAGCTCGGCGAGGGTGCGCTCATTCTGGGCGGTGACCCAGGCGAGAGCCGCTTCGCCCTCCACCTCTTCCAGCCAGAGATGGGCGCTCTCATCGAAGGGAGCGGTGGTTGAATTGTCAGCTGTCAAGTTCGTCTCCGGTTGGGGGCCTGACACACAGGCGGCCAGGAAAAGGGTGCTCAGCGACACGAACAAAGTACGCATCTTGTCTTCTGTTCTGAAACATATGGGTCCGCCGCGCAGGGAAAAAACAGCACCGCGCAGTGGAGGCGTGCCGAGCGTGATATCGGCGGGGGGGAAGGCACGCAATGCGCGCGCTGCCACACCCACCCGGGAGATTGGTCTAGGGCAAGCGCTCCAGCACGATACGTTCGACGATGATGGCGCGGGATTTGTCCGGCACCACCGGCCGGATGGCGATGTAGTCAACGCCCTGCTCGCCCTGATGCAGCGGCACATCATACTCAAAACTGACTTCCGAGAACCCAGGCTGAAGGTCCAGCACCTGCCAGCCTGAATCTCCGACCCTTCCGGCAGAGTAATTCACTTCAACCTGTTGAGCGCCGCGCGTATCGGCTGGACGCACTAGCGCCGTCACGCGTACTCGCCGCCCGGAAAACTGTACCTCGATATCGGCGGCCAGGCGAAAATGCGGCCCAAGTTCCGGCGCCGCCGCGAGCGCATCCGCAGCCGCTTCGATATAGAGATAATAGCTCTTGTCTTCACGGATGAGCTGGGCACGCGCATCACCGCCCGCAATAATCTTGTTGAGATAAGGCCCCTCGATGACGATGTGATTATAGTTGAGGCCATCGCCCGCGATTGCGCCGGTCGGCAGACGGCCAACGCCCGGCTGAAGCGCCAGGAAGACCATCAGTACGGTCAGAATTACCGCGATGGGAAAGAAAAACTTGTCGCGCATCGGCGCTCCTGCGTTGCCTGTGCGGCGCTGGCCAATCTGTCAGGCTCCTGTTAGCAGGTGGAGCCTCATATTGGCGAGCCAATTGCAGCTGATAAATCGGGGGGAAGGCAAGGACTTATGTCGATATCGGCGCTTCAGAGACGGGCCCGTGAGGCCAGAGGCTGGCTACTGGACAGCTGCTTCCCGCTCTGGGCCGATCATGGCGTGAATGAAGCCGGGCTTTTCCCCGAAGCCCTGACCATGTCGCTGGATGAGGCTTCCGGCAGTTTTACCCGCGTGCGCGTACAGGCACGCCAGACTTATGTCTTCTCTGAAGCCTGGCGGCTTGGCTGGAAACGGGACACTGCGGCCCGTCTGGTCAATGCCGGTGTTGCCACACTTGCCGGCAATGCGCTGAACGCTCAGGGCCTGGCCGGGCGCACCCTGTCCACGGGCAGCGGCCATCTCGTTGATACGACCTTTGATCTCTATGACACGGCGTTCGTGCTGTTTGGACTGGCGGACGCCGCCCGGGGGCCCGGCCCGGCAGAGCCCGCACTGGCTGCCGCCAATGGCATCCTGGCCAGCCTTGAGCGGGAAGCCCGGGACACTGCGAATGGCGGCTATGCCGAAGCCTTGCCGAAGCCTGCTCAGCGCCAGCAAAACCCGCATATGCACCTGCTTGAGGCATGCCTTGCCCTACACACGGTTCAGCCAGACGCCGGGCACATGACGCGTGCGCAGGAACTGGTTACCCTGTTTGAAACAAAGCTCACTGCCGGCGAAAACGGCCTGCTCGGCGAATTTTTCGCCCCTGACTGGTCTCCCCTGCCCGGAGAACCGGGCCGGGTGGTGGAGCCGGGACATCAGCTCGAATGGGTCTGGCTGCTGCATGCCTATGCCCGCCTGAGGGGAGAGCCCGTGTCGCCAGCGGCTGAGCGGCTGTACGCTTTTGCTCTGACAACTCTGGATATTGAAGGGCGTGCCATCCAGTCGGCTGCGCGTGGCGGAGCACCGATTGATGCCTCCCGCCGGGCGTGGCCGCAGACCGAGGCGCTGAAGGCACACCTGTCGATGTTTGAATTCCGCCGGGATGAGCGCTTTGCCGCCGCAGCCTGTCGCAGTTTTGATGTGCTGATGGATGAATACCTGACCGAGGATGGTGGCTGGATCGATCATTTCGCGGCAGACGGCGCAGTCCTGTCCAACACGATGCCCGCCTCGACCGGCTATCATGTGGTGCTGGCCTTTGCGGAGCTGATCCGCGTGATGAACGCTTGATATTCCCCGGATTTACGGGGAATACAGCCGCGAAACCCGCCAGCCCGAACGGGCGGCCACATCATTGAGGAATGCCATGACCAAGCTCGCCCTGATCCGGCACGGCCAGTCGGCCTGGAACCTGGAAAACCGCTTCACCGGCTGGTGGGACGCTGACCTCACCGCCAAGGGCGAAGACGAAGCGCGCAATTCCGGGAAACTGCTGGCCGAAGTCGACGCCGATTTCCGCGCCGGCTTTACCAGCGTCCAGACCCGCGCGATCCGCACGATGTGGCTGGCACTGACCGAGATGAAGCGCGTCTGGCTCCCCATTGAAAAAGACTGGCACCTCAATGAGCGCCATTATGGCGGGCTGACCGGCCTCGACAAAGCCGAGACCGCCGCCAAGCATGGCGAGGATCAGGTGCATGTCTGGCGCCGTAGCTATGACATTCCGCCCCCGCCGCTGGAGGCTGGCAGCACCTATGATCTCTCCACAGATCCGCGTTATCGCGGCATCGACATTCCGAATACGGAAAGCCTCAAGATGACGCTGGAGCGCGTTCTGCCTTATTGGCAGCAGCATATCGCGCCGGGCATCATCGCAGGAACCGATACGATGATCGCCGCACACGGGAACTCCCTGCGCGCGCTGGTCAAGCACCTGTTTAAAGTGCCGGACGACACGATCACCAGCCTCGAGATCCCGACCGGCAATCCGTTGCTGATCGAGCTTGATCCCAACCTCAAACCTGTCTCGGTCCGCTATCTTGATGCGGCCCGCGCCCACGCCCTGCCCGACCTTCCATGAAGGGGCCGGGCCGCCGCCGGGATAGACGGATGATGGGCCGGGCCTTCCAGCTCGCCCGTCTCAATCAGGGCCTTACCGGAGAGAACCCGTCTGTCGGCTGTATCCTTCTGGACGCGGGCGGGCACATCGCCGGCGCCGGGGTGACCGGGATTGGCGGGCGCCCGCATGCGGAGGAAATCGCACTGGAAGAAGCCGCGGGCAAAGCGCGCGGGGGCACAGCCTATGTAACGCTGGAGCCCTGCCGCGAACGCTCATCGGGCGCGCCGTCCTGCGCGCGCAAGCTGGTGGAGGCGGGCATCGCCCGCGTGGTCGTCGCCATCGAAGACCCTCACCCGACTGCGCGGGACGGGCTCGCCATTCTGCGCGAGGCGGGCGTTCAGGTCGAAACAGGTCTCGGGAAATACAGCGCCGCGCGGCTTTACCGCTGGTTTTTTGCGGCCGCTAAGAAAGCCTGATCAGGCTTTAAAAGGCCCGGCATGGGCGCGGATGCGCTCATAAAGGGCGGCGGAGTCGCGCTGGAAGGCTGCCTTGTTGAACTGGGCCTCATAGCTTGCGCGGCCGCCCTCCACGAGCCTTGCAGCGAGCGTCTTGTCGGTGATCACGCGCGTCAGGGCCTGGACCAGCGCATCGACATCATTCTTCGGAATGAGAAGGCCGTTGATGCCGTCCTTTACATAGGCGGCGGGGCCGGCGGCATCGGCCGCGACCAGAGGGCGCGAGGCTGCCCAGGCATCGACCGTCACCGTGCCGAAGGGTTCGTAGCGCGAGGGAAAGGCCACCACATCGCAGGCTTCCAGCAGCGCGCCGCGATCATTGCGCCAGCCAAGGAAGCGAACGCGGTTATCCAGACCAAGGCGCGCGCAGTGGGCCTTCAACTCCGCTTCGAGCGGCCCCTCCCCGGCGATCCAGACATAGAGGCCGGGCACTTTGGCGGTCGCGTCGAGCAAGGTGTCGAGACCCTTCTTTTCGTGCAGCCGCGCCAGGGCGAGCGCAACGGGGGCGTCGGCCGGCGTATCCAGCGCGCTGCGGTCTGCCGGGGCAGAGCCGGCAAAATCCGCATACGTATGGATGATGGCCGAGCGGTCTTCGGGCACGCCCTGCTCGCGGATATGGCGCAGCAGATCTATGGTGAGGCCGACATGCCATTCGCAATTGGTAAAGCGGGCGAGCTTGTAATAGCCGCCATACCAGCCAATCGAGCGGCTGCGGTAAGCCTTGGGGGCAAACTGGCCGGCGCGGCCCATCCAGTATTCGATGATATCGGGCTTGAAAGCGGTGATGGCGCGGTTGAGGACACCGCGCGTGGGGAATGGCCAGGCATTATTGAAGCTGGCCGTATCGACGCCGATGCCGGCCTCCCGGAACTTGCCAATGCGGAAAGCATTGTTCGGGCGCGTTACGACATGCTGCTCATGGCCCGCCTCAGCGAGGGCCAGAACTGACTCCAGCATGATGTTTTCAGCGCCGCCTTCAGCCGCGCCCGCCATGACATGCATCACCCGCATTTTACTCTCCCGGAACCGTCTTCCTGTTGCCACAGCGCATACCGGGGAACAGCGATTGCGGCAAACTGTGCTTGGCAGCGGGAAATGAACTGCCTAGAGAGACCCCATGTTTCCCGAGAGATTTTTCTGATGGCCGGTTACAGACTCTTCGGCGCTGACACGTCGCCCTATTCGTTCAAGGTGCGTTCGGCGTTGCGCTTCAAGGGCCTCGACTTTGAATGGGTCGGCCGGTCTGCCGCCAATGAGGCCGAGTTCCGTGAGTTGGCGAAGACGCCGACCGTGCCGCTACTGGTGTCGCCCGAAGGCAAGGTGAACCAGGATTCCACCCAGATCCTTGCCATCCTTGACAAGGCGCACCCTGAGCCAGGCCTGCAGCCTGATGATGGCGCGCTGGCCGCCCTGTCGCTGATCCTTGAGGATTATGCAGACGAGTGGCTGAACAAGGCGATGTTCCAGCAGCGCTGGGGCCAGATGCCTGACCGGGACGCAGCCTCGATCCGCGTGCTGGTGCAGATCAATGGTGGCAAACGCCCCCGTGCCTACAAGACGCCTGCCAAGCAGATTGCCCAGCGGATGCTGGCGCGCCTTCCGCTGGTGGGCGCCGAGGCAGAGAACGCCCCAACCCTTGAGACTTCCTATCGCCGATTTGCCCTGCGCCTGAACGATCACCTGAAAGAACACCTGTTCATTTTCGGCGGTCATCCAGCAGCGGCGGACTTTGCCCTTGCCGCGCAGTTCCAGCAGATGCTGACCGACCCCACCCCGGCCGCCTGGCTGAATGATCGCGCGCCGTTCCTGGTGGCCTTGTGCGAGAACATGGCTGAGCCCAAGGCGGGCGGGCCCTATGCCGCGCTTGAGGCGCTGGCGCCGACGCTGCTGCCAATTTTCGAGAGCGAAGTTGCGCGCACCTACCTGCCCTGGGCCAACGCCAATGCAGCGAGCGCCTCGCGCCAGAAGAAGCGGTTTTCCGTGACGCTGGGCGATGGGGTCTTTGAGCAGGCGACGCAGAATTATGCGGCACGCGCCTTCCAGAAGTTGCGGGATAAAGTGCGCGCTGCCAAGGATGCTGACGGGCTGGAAGTCTTCCTTGAGGAAGCGGGCGCGGCAGAGTTTTTCGCAGAGCCACGCGGTCAGCAAAAAGCCCCCGCAGCCTGAAGCTGCGGGGGCCTGACGGAGTTTAAGCAGATCAGGCGGCGGTATCCGTGGCGGACTTTTTGCCGATCAGTTTGGGCCCTTTGGTCTGGGCGCCGGTGCCGATTTCAATCTTGCGGGCTTTCTTCTCTTCGGGAATTTCCCGGATGAGGTCGATGCGCAGGACGCCATGTTCCAGATGGGCCCCGGTCACGAGAACGTGATCGGCCAGCTGGAAGCGGCGGATGAAGCTGCGCTGGGCGATGCCGCGATGCAGGAAGTTGCGGCCATCGCCATCTTCGGATTCGCCTTTTTTGCCCGCGACGGTGAGCTGGCCTTCCTTGGTTTCGATCTCGATGTCGGCGTCGGTAAACCCGGCGACAGCGATCTCGATGGCGAAGGCATTCTCATCGACACGCTCGATATTGTAGGGGGGATAGCCCTGCGTCCCGTCGAGGCGGGAGGCCTGGTCGATCATGCCGGCGAGACGGTCAAAGCCGACCATAGTGCGATACAGGGGGGTAAGATCAATATTGCTCATTTGGACAGTCCTCTAAAAGCAACTGCGGTTGGAGTTTTTCGGAAGGGAAGCGAGACCCCAGCCCGATCGTTGGCGCTGGCACTTCTTCCGGCCCCGGCCCGCTCTGCGGCACCGTGACAAGCCCTATGTGGGTAGCGTAAAGGGTGTATCAAGTGCCCTGGGATGGAGACGTATGATGAAACACCTGATGCTGATGGCCGCTTCGGCCCTGATACTGGCCGCCTGCTCGGAGAGAGCCCTGCCAACAGCAGAGCCTGTTGATGCCACAACCGAAACCTCCGCCCCTCAGGCTGCCGAAGCCGCAACATTGGCCGATATCGTCAATTCCGATCTGCGCTCGGCCGAAGAAAAGGCCCGCGATGCGTGGCGCCACCCGGTTGAAACGCTGGAATTCTTTGGCGTCGAGGCCGATGACAAAGTCGTCGAGATCTGGCCCGGCGGCGGCTGGTACACCAATATTCTGGCCCCCTGGCTCGCCTCTGGCGGCGGCACGCTGGTGGCGGCAGGCTTTGACCCGGCCTCTGTGGAAGACGAAACCCGGCGCGCCGGGATCGAGGAACGCCTGACCGAATTCAAGAACACCTATGCGGACCCCCGCTTTGGAGCCATTGAATATTCAGCGTTTTCAAACCTTTCCGGCCCGCTGACCGAGGCAGGCACGGCCGACGCCGTGCTGACCTTCCGCAACATTCATAACTGGATGTCGGGCGGCTATACCGAGAAATTCTTCACCGACGCCTTTGCGGCGCTGAAGCCCGGCGGCGTGCTGGGCGTGGTGGAACACCGCCTACCCTCGACCGCGATGCAGGACCCGACCGCGACCAGCGGCTATGTTCACGAGGACTTCGTTAAGGGCCTCGCCGTGGCGGCCGGTTTTGAATTCGTGGAAGCCAGCGAAATCAACGCCAACCCCGCCGACACCGCAGACCACCCCTTCGGCGTGTGGACCCTGCCGCCCAACAGCGCGACCTCTGCCCGCGACGGCACAACCATCGAAGGCTTTGACGCGGCTAAATATACCGCCATCGGCGAGAGCGACCGGATGACCCTGAAATTCCGCAAGCCGGAATAAGGCCCCCTTCCCCCGATTATGGAAAAGCCCGCCCGGAATTCCCGTGGCGGGCTTTTTCTTTGGGGGAAAAGCGGCTGGAAAAAACTCCAACAAAAACTCCAACGAGCGGGGCAAAAACTCCAACGGGGCTCCAACAATGTGTGAAAAACGTGTCTCAGGGAGATCGACTCCCGGCGCGACTCATGGATTCCGGTAGAAAGCCCGACAATTTGGGGGAGACTGGCAGGTCTCCCCCAATTGTCCGTCCGGTGGCCAAACGGGGCCACCATCGGAAGAACACGGGAAGATGCTAATTGCGATTAGCCCATTCCTCTGTTTCCAATGGGCCTTTGACTTACCAAAACAGCCTCAGGCGAAATTCCAAGGGATGAGCCATGACAGACTTTTCAGCTTCCAACTGGGACAAACTAGCACTTGCTACTGGTAAAGTTACTCTTGTTTGGTCTGCCATACACGGCTGGATCGAGATCATGTTCTCACATTTCAGCGAGATGCCGGTGGAGAAAGCGGAGGCCATTTTCTTTGAAATTCGAAATGATCGTACCCAAAGAGCCATGGTCATGAAGTTGATAAAAAGATCCGCTCACAAACGACAAGATCTAATAGATGAATTGGAAAAGCTGTTTGACAGAATTGATCGCCAATCGAAACAACGAAACAGCGCTACTCATCTGCTTTGGCAACGTATTCAGTGGAGCGAGAATAAGGAAAATGATCGTGCGCACACAATGATCCGATCCCCTCACCCCTTAAGAACGGCATCGTGGGAACGTGACATTAGCGACGAAATCATTGCGCAAATGCGCGATCTTGCAAAAAATCTTGAAGAGACCGAAGCGCTCGTGTTGGACCTTTGGCAACGCCTTTTAGAGCACTCTCTTGAGGAACGAATAGCCAAGGCCAAGGATCAAAAGTAACCAAGAGTGTCTTTGTTTACTCACCACTAGGATACAAATCCCGTCATCTCACTGTACGAGTATCGAGTCACTTCGCGACTCGTAGGTCGGATAGAGGCTGGGAAGCCGAAATCCGACGTGCACGGGCGCTGTGTTTGGTGATGGCGGATTTCGCTTTGCTCTATCCGCCCTACGGGTTGCGAACCGGCTAGACCAGGCCGTGGGGCTCCTGCCCTGCTTGAAGCCCTCGCCCCGGCCTTGTAAGGGCGCGGGAAGTTTTGGAGGGCCCTGCCCATGCGCGTTCTGTTTGCCACCCGGATCGAGGACGTGAAGATCGGCAACGAGGCCCTGCGCGAGGGGCTGGCGCGGTGCGCCTGGTCGCTGGAAGAGGACGACGCGGCGGGGAATGCCTGGTGCGATGCGGAGGGGTATGACGGGTATACGTCTTATGCCTCGCTCGATGACCTGCCCGAACGCTTTCCCGAATTTGCCGAGCTGAAACGCCATCTCGACAAGGCGGCGGCCGCCTTTGCCAAGGCCCATCACTGGGACATGGAGGGGCTCTCGCTCAGCCTTGACGCGATCTGGGTGAATATCCTGGGCGAGGGCGGACATCATTCGGGGCACATACATCCCGGTAGTGTGATCTCGGGCACCTACTATGTCGCCGTTCCCGAAGGGGCGGGCCGCATCAAATATGAAGACCCGCGCCTGGCCATGATGATGGCTGCGCCGCAGCTGACGGACGACGCGCCCGAAGAGGCGCGCCGGTTTGTGTATGGTCAGCCGAAGGAAGGCCATTGCCTGCTCTGGGAGAGCTGGCTGCGCCATGAGGTGATGCCCGGCCAGAGCGAGGAGGCGCGCATTTCGGTGAGCTTCAATTACGCGCTGAAGCGGAAGGGCTGATTTTCTGGCTTGACGAATTCTATAATTCCACAATATTGGAAATATGGAAACAAAAGCCGCCCTTGCCCAACTCTCTGCCCTGGCCCAGGAAAACCGGCTGGCTCTGTTCCGCCTGTTGGTGAAGGCTGGCCATGACGGCCTGCCGGCCGGCGAGATTGCCAGCGCGCTTGGTGTGCCAGCCAACACGCTCTCGGCCCAACTCAACATCCTGTCGCATGCCGGCCTGATCGAAGGGGCACGGCAGGGCCGGTCCATCATCTACACGGCAAACTTTGGAGCCATCAGTGGGCTGATCGTCTTCCTTATGGAAGACTGCTGTCAGGGCCGGGTCGAAATCTGTGCGCCCGTTCTCGAAGCGGCGCAGTCAAACTGCTGCTGAAAATTCCGGAAAAAGGATATCTCATGAAGCGCCTGCATGTTCACATTGCTGTTGATGACCTTCAGCGGTCTCTCGATTTTTACTCGACCCTGTTTGCCGCCGGACCAACCGTTCTGAAGGACGATTATGCCAAATGGATGCTGGATGATCCGCGGGTGAACCTGGCGATCAGCGCGCGCGGGGCAATGCCCGGTGTCGAGCATCTCGGCATTCAGACGGAGACGGGCGAGGAGCTGGCGGAAGTCTATGAGCGCCTGTCGCGTGCCGATGCCCCTGTACTGGAGGAAGGCGCAACGGTGTGTTGCTATGCCCAATCCGAGAAAAGCTGGGTGAACGATCCAGCCGGTGTGCCCTGGGAAGTGTTCCATACGGTCGGTGAAAGCGCCGTCTATGGGGGCGGGCCGGAAATCGAAGGGGGACGCCTCGCCGCCTCGCCAACCGGTATGGCGGTTTCGGTAGCGGCCTGCTGCCCGGCCCCTGCCCCGAAGGTGGAAACACCTGCTTCCACCTGTTGCGGTTGATTACGGTATGGGACTCTTTGAAAAGTATCTCTCGGTTTGGGTTGCGCTTGCGATAGCTGCCGGGCTTCTGCTCGGCCAGATTGCGCCGGGGCTGGTCGGCTTTCTGGCATCGCTGGAATATGGCTCCGTCAACTTCGTCGTCGCGATTCTGATCTGGTTCATGGTCTATCCGATGATGGTGGCCGTGGACTTCTCCAGCCTCGCCAGAGTGCATGAGCGCCCGAAGGGGCTAATCATTACACTGACGGTAAACTGGCTGGTCAAGCCTTTCAGCATGGCTGCCCTCGGCGTTCTTTTCTTCGAGTCGATCTTCGCCCCCTTCATCGAGCCGGGAACGGCGGGCCAGTATATCGCGGGCCTGATCCTGCTGGGCGCGGCGCCCTGCACGGCGATGGTCTTCGTCTGGTCGCAGCTGACCAAGGGCGATCCGAACTACACGCTCGCGCAGGTGTCGGTGAATGACGCAATCATGGTCTTTGCTTATGCACCAATCGTGGCGCTGCTGCTGGGCGTCACCGACATCACCGTGCCCTGGGCAACCCTGATCCTCTCGGTCGGGCTGTATGTCGTCATCCCGCTGGCCCTGGGCATTCTCACGCGCGTAATGATGACGCGCAGGGCTGAGAGCCCCGCCCATGCAGAAGCTGCGGTCAACGCCTTCACCGCTCGGATCAAGCCGTTCTCAGTCGCCGGCCTGCTGGCTACTGTCGTCTTGCTGTTCGGCTTTCAGGGTGAAGTGATCCTCAGCCAACCGCTGGTCATCGCGCTGATCGCAGTTCCTCTGTTGATCCAGTCTTACGGGATCTTCGCCATTGCCTATTGGGCCGCAAAAGCCTGGCGTGTGCCGCACAATGTCGCCGCCCCTTGCGCAATGATTGGCACGTCGAACTTCTTTGAACTCGCCGTGGCCGTTGCCATTGGTCTTTTCGGTCTCAACTCGATTGCAGCCCTGGTCACCGTGGTCGGTGTGCTGGTCGAAGTGCCGGTGATGCTGTCGCTTGTCTGGTTTGCCAACCGGACCCGGCACTGGTTCCCGGCTGAGGAAACCACCATCCGCGCCTCCAGAAGCAAGGAGGAGAAAGTTTAAGCCGATGCGTATCTTGTTTATGTGTGTCGCCAATTCGGCACGAAGCCAGATGGCCGAAGGGCTTGCCCGCCATATTTTTGGCGACCGGGCCGAGATTGCCAGCGCGGGGTCTGCGCCCACAAAACCCAATCCCCTCGCCCTCGAAGCGATGGCAGAGATCGGCATCGACATCACGGGCCATACCTCAAAATCCGTGGACGGAATGAAGGCTGAGGACTTCGATTTCGTCATCACGCTCTGTGCCGAAGAGGTATGCCCCTGGCTGCCCGGCGCCACGAAACGCCTCCACTGGCCCATTCCCGACCCCGCGGCGGCCGCTGACATCGCCGCCTTCCGCACCGCCCGCGACCAGATCAGTGCGCGGATCGACGTCCTCTTCCGTCTGACGGATTTGCCCGAAGGACCACAGAGCACTGAGTTTCATACGAGCCTCCGGGTCCGCGACCTGGCTGAAAGTACGCGCTATTATGCTTGGCTCCTGAATACATGGCCGAAAGAATGGACGCACCGGTTCGCGACCTTCATCCGGCCTGACCTGAACCTCAACTTTGTCCTGATGGTCGCGGACGGCAAGGAACTGCACCATGATACGCTCTACCATGTCGGCATCGCCCTGCCCGGCAAGGCTGAGGTGATCGAGGCCTACCACCGCGCCCTTGCCTTCGGTGCCCCTGTCGAGAAGCCCCCGCGCACCACCTGGAAGGGCACGCCGCTGCACGAGTTGTGGCTGAGCGATCCGGACGGCACGCTGATCGAGGTCTATGCCCGCCTGACCGAAGAAGAACTCGCGCAGAAACCCGAGGACGAGCTGCCGGTTTACCTGGTTGCCGGCACTGAACCGGCCGGCTGAAAGGATACCATGATGCTGGACTATAACGTCTCCGCGCGCCGGATCGACGCGCACGGCGCCGAGGCGACGAGCCAGGAGGCGCGGATCGTACTCGACACCGACCTTCAGGGCCGCGCGGACGCCTTCAATCCGGCAGAGCTCCTGCTCGCCTCGGTCGCCGCCTGCATGCTGAAGAGCATCGAGCGTGTGACGCCGATGCTACAGTTCCGGCTCGAGGGCGTTGATATCTCCCTCACGGGACAGCGTCAGGACACGCCGCCGCAGATGGTGGCGATCCAATACGAGATCGTCGTGGAAACCGGCGAGACCGACCAGCGCCTCGACCTTCTGCACCGGAACATCCGGAAGTTCGGCACCATTTCCAACACCGTCGCCGCCGCGCTCGACCTTCAGGGCACGATCCGGCGCAAATCGGGCAACAGCAAAACGGAAACACCATGATCGTCATTCATCATAATCCAGACTGCGGCACTTCCCGCAACGTCCTCGCCATCATTGAGGCAAGCGGCGCCGCGCCCGTCGTCATCGAATACCTCAAGGAAGGCTGGACCCGGCCACAGCTGCTCGGCCTCTTTGCCGCCGCCGGCCTCACCCCGCGCGCCGCCCTGCGCGAGAGCAAATCCCCCGCCAAAGACCTCGGCCTGCTGGAGCCCGGCGTCAGCGACGAGGCGATCCTCGCCGCGATGCTGGAACACCCTGTCCTGGTCAATCGCCCCATCGTCTGCTCCCCCAAAGGCGTGCGCCTCTGCCGCCCCAGCGAAGCGGTGCTAGACCTTTTGGAAACCCTGCCGCCCGGTCCTCTTTACAAGGAAGATGGCGAAATGATCATTGACGAGAAAGGACAGCGCATTGGCTGATTCCGAAACCACCCTCCCCGCGCTCGACGAAGCCAGCTTTCACCAGATCGACCGCGACGCGCTCCTCACGCCCCCGCCAAAAACCCATCCCCCGCACATCCTGCTGCTACATGGCTCGCTGCGGGAGCGCTCCTTCTCCCGGCTCGCCAATGAGGAAGCCGCCCGCATCCTGCAACGGTTTGGCTGCGAAACGCGCATTTTTGACCCCGAAGGCCTCCCCCTCGCGGACGCAGCGCCCGACGATCACCCGAAAGTCCGGGAGCTGAGGGATCTCGTCATCTGGTCAGAGGGCATGGTCTGGTGCTCGCCTGAGCGTCACGGCGCCATGACCGGCATCATGAAAACCCAGATCGACTGGATACCCCTATCCCTTGGCGGCGTGCGCCCCACGCAAGGCAAGACCCTCGCCGTCATGCAGGTCTGCGGTGGCTCGCAAAGCTTCAACGCCGTCAACCAGCTGCGCATTCTCGGCCGCTGGATGCGCCTCATCACCATCCCGAACCAGTCATCGGTCGCCAAAGCCTTCATGGAATTCGATGAAGCGGGCCGGATGAACCCCTCCCCTTATTATGACCGGATTGTTGACGTCATGGAGGAACTCGTAAAGTTCACCCTCCTGACGCGCGACCGCGCAGACTATCTGGTTGACCGCTATTCCGAGCGCAAGGAAAGCCCCGCCGCCCTCTCCGCCCGCGTCAACCAGAAAAGTATCTGAGGGTTTCCGCTGTTTCCGAGGCGACTTTGCGTGGCATTTGCCGCTCCCGGGAAGGCAGATTCAAGGTGTAGATTTGGACCAAGGGTATCCAATGCCCTTGACCTCAAGCCCCTAGCAGTTCATCGGAGCGCCGAACTTTACTGCCCTCCCACAGCGAAGCATGTGAGCCTCTCATGGACCTTTCGAAAATTTCCGCCGGCAACAATCCGCCTGACGATATCAACGTTCTGATTGAAGTGCCGCTCGGCGGCGACCCGATCAAATACGAGATCGACAAGGCCTCCGGCGCGATGTTCGTGGACCGATTCCTCTACACCGAGATGCGCTATCCCTGTAATTACGGGTTTGTGCCCCACACGCTGAGCCTGGATGGTGATCCGATCGACGTGATGGTTGTGGGCAACCGCCCGCTGGTGCCGGGCTGTGTGTTGCGGGTTCGCCCGGTCGGCGTGCTGATGATGACCGACGACAAGGGCCAGGACGAGAAGATCCTCGCCGTGCCCCACCCGAAACTGACGGGCTATTACGACAAGATCTCGACCTATCACGACCTGCCGCAGACCCTCTGCGACAAGATCCAGCACTTCTTCGAGCACTATAAGGATCTCGAAAAAGGCAAATGGACCCGCATTGATGGCTGGCAGGGCATCGAGAAAGCGCGCGAACTGATCCGGGAAGCGGTTGCCCGCGAGCAGGCCAATACGAAAGGCTGAAAGCAGGCCACAACCTTGCTTGCCGGATAGAGAAACATACCGACTTGCGGGAAACGCGGAATGGTACTGATGTGAACCAACCTGAAACCTGATGTTTCAGACAGCGGTTTGACCGCACATATGGTTGTGACACATGCAGTCTTCTCTCTCATCCTCCTGGACCTCGCACGGGTTCATATCGAACAGCTGGTATGTTGCCGCCTGCCTCAGAGAGCTTCCTCTCAGGCGGGAGGTAAGCGTCAAGATCTGCGATCTTGACGTCCGGCTTCTTTGGCTCGGGGCTGATAGCGTCACAGCACACACGGTGGACGCAACCGCCTTGCACTGCGTTATCCAAGAGGGCCTGGTCTGGATATTCACCGGTAATGACACGCCTGAGAAAGGGCCACCTGAATTCGGCGGCCCTAAAGGCAAGGTGCGTTTCGTTGAGAAGGTGACGATCCCTGCACATCAGGATGACGCCATCTATGGCTTGCTGGACCCTGCACATACGCCTTTTGTTCACAAATCGCCGATCTGGCGGGGCAACGGCATTCTGAAGGAAAAGAAAAAGACGTTTGTCCCCAGCGAGCTGGGGTTCACGATGACCCCGCATGCGCCAATCAATAGTGACATCTATAATCTGATCGGCGGGTCCATCAGTGTAAAAATTGTATTCCGTTTGCCCGGGCTCAGGGCCGAATATATCAGCAACAGGAAGCACACCGTTCTGGGGCTCACGGCGCTCACCCCTATTGATGAGCAATCCACCGCACTGCGCCAGATTTTTTACTGGAACTCGCCCGTGCTCAATCTTGTGCGGCCTTTCGCGCGCCTCGTTGCAAGACCATTTCTCGAACAGGACGTGCGCATCATGGCCCTGCGCAAAGAGAACGCGCCCTATGCCGGCAAAGGCATGTTGCTCGGCGATTCGGATCAGCAGTTTCTATGGTATCTGAAGTTGAAACGTTCCTGGGAAGCGGCACAAAATACAGAACGAGGCTTCACGAACCCCCTTGAGCCAGCAACCTTGCGCTGGCGAACCTGAAAAGCAGACTCGATATGAGCGATCCATCCCCAGATGAAATGAGGGCCCTGTTCCGCGCGCCCATCAAGGCTGAACTGGCTGAACTTCAGCAGCTTCGTCATGCCTCGAAAACAGATCGCGCGCCTGTCGAACTGGACCAGCAAAGTATCGGACGTGTTTCCAGAATAGATTCAATGCAAGTTCAGGCCATGTCGCAAGCGGCTGAAGCGCGCCGGCAGCAACGCGCCGTTTCGCTGGAAGCTGCCCTACTCCGACTGGACGGCGAAGAGTTCGGCTTTTGCACCGATTGTGGCGACTTCATCGGGTTGGAACGCCTCAAAATAGATCCGGCTGTTTTCCGATGTGTTTCCTGCGCGCGCTAGCAGCGGGCAATTAAGGGGCGACGATCTCGAAGCGGTTCGAGTTCGGATTTCGCCAGTGAAGCTCGCCATGCTTGATGGCAAACCAGACGCCGTGGATTTCCAGCGTGCCCGCCTCAACCTTCTCGCGCACAAAAGGGAAGGTCATCAGGTTCTGGATCGAGGTTTCGATACCTTCCAGTTCCAGCGCAAATTGCGGATTTACCGGCTTGCTTTCGAGGACACGCTCGCGTGCGTCGTCAAGCAGCTTCACCCAGGGCGCCACGAATTCACCGATCAGCGGGCTGTCATTCTTGGTAAGCGAGGCGCTGATGCCTCCGCAGCCGCCATGCCCCATGACAACGATGATCTTCACTTTGAGAATATTCACCGCAAATTCGAGCGCGGCGGACACCCCATGCAACCCGCCATTGGGCTGGTAGGGCGGCACGAGATTGGCGACGTTGCGCACGACGAACATCTGCCCGGGCGCGGCGTTGAAAATATCCGATGGCTCGGCCCGGCTGTCGGCGCAGCCGATCAGCATGATGTCGGGGTCCTGCCCTTGGCTGAGCCTTTGATAGAGCTCAACCTGCTCGGCATAGGCTCCGGACCGGAAACGCCGGTAGCCCGCGATCATGTCATCAACGGTTTTCATTCCAGTTCTCCAAGCTTGCGAAGGGGCGGATTACGCAAAACTTGCTGCGGTGCAAGCAAATTTGAAACGAATCCTCAGTAACACGGAACGGTCAGTCTCGCCTAACCGCCGAATCCGGTCTATCTAGGCATACTGCGCGATGGAGACGCCCCACATGACAACGCCGACCGAAACTCCGGGCACACCCGCGCGCTCCCGCAAGGGCCCGACGCGCAGCGAGGCGTCCAAGGCAGCGATCCTGGACGCGGCGCGCGATGAAATGGCCGAGAATGGCTGGCGCGGTTTCAGCGTCGATTCGGTGGCCAAGCGGGCAAGTGCTTCCAAGCAGACGATCTATCGCTGGTGGCCATCGATCGGCGCGATGTGTGTCGATGCCGCGCTTGCCCTGATCCCCGATGCGCCTGATGGCGGACGCGACCCGCAGGAGCGCATTACGGCGCTGATCATACCGCTCGAAGCGGCCGCCCGGACCGGGCATGGCCATGCCGTGCTGCGTGTGGCGCTGCTGGCCGCGGCCGATGACAAGGAAGCCGGTGAAGTGTGGCGCGCCTGGGTTGGCCGGGACATTCGCCAACCGCTGCGCATGTTGCTGGCGGAACTCGCCGGGAAACGCGTGATCCGCCGCGATTTCGAGCTGGATGATGTGTTGGAACAGCTACTCGGGCCGATCTTCCACCGGCTGACGATTTCGCGCGCGCCGGTCAAGGAAGGCTTCTGCGCCGAACAGGCAACGGCGTTCCTGCGGACTTACGCCGCGTTCTGAGCGAAAGGCTGCGCGTTACTTCGCGCGGCGCCAGATCATCAGCGGGTCGAACGCGCCGGTATCGGCGGCTTTCTGAAGCGCGGCCATCTGTTCGGAGACAGGGTTTGGCGCATTCGCCGCGCGGGCGGGCTGATAGAGGGCTTCATCGAGGCGGCAGACCTGTTCGAAGAGGGCTTCGGCACGGCCGACCAGTTCCAGGAAGCGCGGGGGCAGGCCCCTGCCCTCCTGCATCGACGGGTCCAGCGCAGGCTCGTCCCGGCGGATGCGGTATTTGCGCGAGCCGGCGTCTTCGTGGCGCATATCGCCATCGCGCACGGCTTTCTGCATGACGAGCCAGGAAGCGGCCTGCATCAGGCGCGTCGTCAGCTCCATGCTCCAGGCAGAATAGGTCAGGCTGGCTTCGCGGGGCAGGCTTTTCGACTGCTCGCGGCCCGGACCATCAAGATAGGCGGCGGTTTCCTCAACCAGTGCCATGCCGCGCGTGAACACGGTGTCGAACAGCTTGCCGCCGGTGAAGGGCTCCAGCGAGTGCGGGGAAACCAAATCGCGTTCTGCCATGACATCTCTCCAGGTAGTTCGCGGCACATCCTCGCAGGTTTACCCTGAAAGCCGTTTCCCGCCGCTTAACTGTTACCACCAAACAAGGCGTCTGCGGCGCGTTTCTGCGCTTTCTTTTTTCCGATCTCGGTTTCGCAGGCACCGATCTCGGCTTTCAGCTGCGCGATGCGCGCTTCCAGCTCAACCACCGACATCTGGTCCAGACCTTGAGCCTTGCGGACAAGGACTGGCTCTTCATCATTGAGCGCCATCAGCGTGTCTCCGTCTCATTGGTTTCATCAAAGCAGAAAGCCGGGCTAGAAGCGACTCTGAAGACCCTTAATACCCTCGCAAGGAATTATCCCGATGACCGCCATGCTGACCGCCGCCCATGCCGAGACCGGCAAACCCCTGACCCTGGTGGAGCGGCCCCGGCCAGCGCCCGGGCCGGGCGAAATCCTGATTGAAGTGGCCGCCGCAGGCCTCAACCGGGCCGATCTTGCCCAGCGCGCGGGGCGCTATCCGCCGCCGCCCGGCGCGTCCGACATTCTCGGCCTGGAAGTTTCCGGCACGGTGGTGGGCGCCGGGCCCGGCGCAGCACGCTTCAAGCAAGGCGACCGGGTGTGCGCCCTTCTGGCGGGCGGGGGCTATGCCAGCCATGTGGTGGTGGATGAGGGATCAGTCCTGCCGGTGCCGGACACGATCGATCTGGTGACGGCCGCCTGTTTCCCGGAAGCGCTGATGACCGCCTGGGCAAATGTGTTTGACCGCGCGGGGCTGAAACCGGGTGAGACATTCCTCTGCCACGGGGCCACCAGCGGCATCGGCGTGATGGCGGTCCAGATGGCGAAGGTTTATGGCACCCCCAAAATCTTTGGAACGGCGGGCTCTGCGGAGAAATGTGCGCTGGCGCGGGATCTGGGCGCAGACATTGCCATCAATTACCGCGAAGAGGACTTCGAACAGGTGGTGAAGGCCGCCGGCGGCGCGGATGTGACGCTCGATATGGTCGGCGGGGACTATATCCAGAAGAATATTGGCGCGGCCAAGGCCGACGGCCGGATTATCAACATCGCCTATCAGAACGGCATGACCGCGACGGTGAATTTCGGTCTCGTGCTGATGAAGCGCCTCTCGCTGATGGCGACGACGCTGCGGGCGCGGCCCGCGCCGGAAAAATCCCGCATCCGCGCTGCCGTGGAGAAGGATTTCTGGCCGCATGTGGCCAGCGGAAAGATCCGCCCGGTGCTGGAGACCACCTATCCCCTCGGCCAAGCAGAAGCTGCCCTCGCGCATATGGAAAAGGGCGGCCATTCGGGGAAAATCCTGCTCACATTATAGGATGCTTCCCATAGGGCCGCATTTGGCCTATACGGCCTATCAAGGTTCACAGATTGCCTGAAACCTCATCCGCCCGGCACTCGCGTGCCGGGCGGCTGCATTTCAGGCCCCCATTTTGGAAAGATACAGGAGACTTCCATGGCCGATGTCCTGATGCCCCGCGCCACCGCTGTCTGGCTCCTCGACAACACGACGCTGACCTTCGCGCAGATCGCGAAATTCTGCGGCCTGCACCATCTCGAGGTAAAGGGCATTGCCGATGGCGATGTTGCCGAGAATATGCGCGGCGTCGACCCGATTGCCGGGGGCATGCTGTCGCGCGAAGAAATCGCCCTGGGCGAAGAAGACCCCGACCATGAGCTGGAACTGGCGAAATCGAAGATCGCGCACATCCCGCAGCCTAAGCGCAAGGGCAGCCGTTATACCCCGGTTATCCGCCGCCAGGACAAGCCCGATGCGGTCGCCTGGTTCATTCGTAACCACCCGGAAGTCACCGACGCCCAGATCATCAAACTCATCGGTACGACCAAATCGACGATCAACAATGTGCGCGACAAGTCTCACTGGAATTCGCAAAATATCCGCCCGGTCGATCCGGTGACGCTGGGCCTGTGCAGCCAGATCGAGCTGGATGAAGTGATCTCGAAAGCCTCCGATCGCCGCCGCAAGATGGATGCCGAGCGCGCTGCCCGCGGCGAAGGCCCTGGCCTTACGGCGACCAAGGACACGGCTGACGCGTATGAGGTTGAGGTTGAAGAAGAGGATGTCCGCAAGAAGGACATCTCTGCGGCAGACGTGTTCCGCGACTTCGACTAGTCTTCTCTCTTGCAGGCAGATCAAGGAAAGCCGGGCCTTTGAGGGCTCGGCTTTTTTATTCCTTCCGTCTCAGGAAGACATAGAACGCGCCGCTACCGCCATGCTTGGGGTGAGACTCAGCATACCCGGAAACGAGCGCGCGCGCCTGGGATGCTTCCAGCCAGATCAGGAAGTTTCGGCGCAGGACACCCTGCCCTTCCCTGCCCTTCCCCGTGATGACGAGCACGCAGCGTGCACCCTCCGCCTGCTGAGCAATCAGAAAGGCGGGAAGCGCGCGCGCCGCGCTGAGCTGGGTATGGCCGTGAAGGTCGAATGTGGCGGCGATGTCGAGTTTGCCGCGCCGGACGCGCTTTTCACGGCCCCTGTCTGCGGGCGGAATGGACAGCTTCGGGGCCGGAGGATCGGACGCTCTGACCGGCGGGGCAACCTTCTTCGCGGGCTTGGTCTCTCGCAGTTCGGCTTCGCCTGCTTCAAGCGCGGCCTGGAAATCCGGCAGGGATGCTTCCTGCGGGCCGATGCGCTTCACCGTCGCAGCAACCTTTGCCCAGGCCCGCGTTTCCTCCTCGCTGAGCCGGCGCCCCTTCATCGGGGTCAGCCTGCGCCGGGATCAGTTTCGCGCGCGGCAATTCGCCCGGCGCCAAGATCCTGACGGAGGCGTTCGGCCACCTTGAGCGGCAGGAGCACCCAGAGACGGCCCGGTGCGTTCATCGTGCCCGCACGCTGGCCAGCGTCAAACCCGGTGCCGAAATAGATATCGCCGCGTACCGGGCCCTTGATCGCCCCGCCCGTGTCCTGGGCAATGAGGAGGCCAGACCAACTTCCGCCAAGACCAGGCGCGTTAGTCTGCACAAACATCGGCACGCCCAAGGCGTGGAAAGAGGGATCAATCGCCATCGAGCCAAAGGGCGTGAGCGGAACATTATGCGCCCCTGTGGGGCCTAGCGTGGGGTCTCCCTCCGGCAGGGACTGGAAGAAGACGAAGCGCGGATTGATGTTCATGGACTGGCGTACCTCTTCCGGGGAAGAACGGTCCATCCAGGCGCGGATGCCCTGCATCGAGCCTTCCCCGCGTGTGATCCGTCCGGTTTCGATCAGCCAGTTGGCGGTTGATCTGAAGGGCTGGCCATTATGCGCGGCGTAGGCGGCGCGAAGGGTTGTGCCATCCGGGAATCTCAGACGGCCCGAGCCCTGGATCTGTAGGAAGAAGACATCCGTGGGATGGGCCCAGGCGATAGCCTGCCCGCCTGTGGCGGTGATTTCGGCACGCGGCGGATAGGGCCTTGTGGTGCCATTGGGCAGGCGCTGCAACGGGCTGTCCCCATTCGCAACAAAGTCCGGCGGCACGGCCAGGACAGGCTCGGTGAAACCTGGCTCCGGCGTGCGGCGCGCCTCATAGGTTGGCTCAAAATATCCGGTGAAGCGCGGCTTGGCTTCTGGGTCGATGATCTCTACCGGGATGAAAAGGGTTTCAAACACACGGCGGGCAGCGGCGTCATCCAGCGGTGCTGCCAGAGACGCGCAGGCCGGTGCCCAGTCCTCGGCCGTTCCAGCCCAGGCGACGCTGCGCGAAAGCGGCGCATCCCAGGCGCGGCGGGAAAACCGGTCGCAGGTGCGGCGGAAAGCCTCTAGCGACGGCGCGAGCGGGGAGGACTGCCAGCCGGGAAGATCGCGGTAATTTGCCGGAGACGCTGTCGGCGGCGGGCTGGTGATGCCCGGCATCTGAACGGGTGGCACAACAGGCGGCGCCGGACGCGGCGATGACTGGCAAGCGGCCAGAACCAGGGCTGAAAACAGGAGCGAAGCAATACGGATCATGATCTGTCCGTTATGCCGTGAAACCTCTTAACGTGTCACCTGAGAGATGTGTCAGGCAGCAACTTCCACATCGTCCAGCAGCCAGTTTGGATCACTGGAGGAGACATCGCGCATGAAGGTCCAGATTTCCCTGACGATGCGGGTTGTCTCGCCATCGCCGAGTTCGGCCTCGTAGCGCACCATGACGCGGGCCATGCTGCCATCAAGCTCGGCGCGGTCGATCTCGGCTTTCTTGATGCGCAGAAGCTCGAAAGCGCGGGCGCCGGTCGTTTCGCGCTCAGCAATCGCCGCGTCCCAGGCCTCATAGACATCATCATCCAGCAGCGGGCGAAGTGCGCTGCGGTCGCCTTTTGCATAGGCGCCGACGATCATCTGATATGCGGCTTTGGCGCCGCGCATGAAGTCTTCGCTGCGGAAGGTCTGGTCCGCAGAGTATATCTCTTCAAGGCCGCCCGCTGCCGGCCCGGTGAAAATCGGCCGTTCGCTGTCGCTATGGCGCTGCTGGGGGGCTGGTGCCTCGCTCTGAGGAGAGCGTTTATCCGGCGTAGGCGCCGGACGCTGCATCGGGCCTTCTTCGCCCCCTCGGCCTAGCGCGGAGTAGAGGCGCCACAGAACAAAGAGCGCGACAGCCGCAAGTATCAGGACTTCAATCAGCGGGTTGGACATGTTGGCGGCGAAATCCTTAAGTGCATTATGAGACTATGGGGCACACATAGTGCCAGTAGTGGCACCTTGCCAGCCCATGCGTTGCACCTGACCGGGCTGCATGCTAGGCGCGAGACCCTAACTTCAGAGGTGGATAATGACAGATACGAGCTCCGCCGGGAACCCCATCCCGGATCAGCAGCCCGCCAATCCGCCGAGCCTTCGGGTGCTCGGCCAGTATGTGAAGGATCTCTCTTTCGAAAATCCGGGCCATCCGCCGGTTCAGACCCAGCCGAATATTGATCTGGGCATTGATGTCGGCGCTGCCCCGCATGCAGACGGAAACGGCCTGTTTGAGGTGTCGCTGAAGCTTTCGGCCAAGGCCACCTCCGGCGAGACAGTCCTGTTCATCTCCGAACTGGACTATGCAGGCCTGTTCCAGCTGCAAAATGTTCCGGAAAACCAGGTCGAACCGATGCTGCTGATCGAGTGTCCACGTCTGCTGTTCCCGTTTGCGCGCCGGATCATCGCTGAAATCACCCGAGAGGGCGGCTTCCCGCCCCTGCTCATCGATCCGGTGGATTTTGTGGCGCTTTACCAGTCGCAATACCGCCGCGCCGCAGAGCGCGCGCAGAATGGCGACGGCGCCCCCAACTGATTGGCGTCAGAGCCAGGACTTCCAGAGCGCGTCTGGTCCAAGCTTTCCGACAAGGTCTGCATGGGCGGCGCGCTCTGCGTCTGTCACCAGAGAGGCGAGCGGCGCGGGGCGCTGTCGGGCGGGCGGGCGCTTGTAGCCCTCGCCACCGAGTGTTGGCTCAAAGCTGAACGCGCGGGCCCGGCCACCAAGCAGTTCCAGATAGACGCTCGCCAGCAGCTGGCTATCGAGCAACGCGCCGTGGAAGGTGCGGCTTTCCAGTGAAATGTCGAACCGTTTGCAGAGCGCGTCGAGGCTGGCGGGCGCGCCGGGATAACGTTTGCGTGCGATCTGGACGGTATCGACCCAGCGATCTTCAGGAATGATGTCCCGGCCGCAGCGCTGAAGCTCCATATTCAGAAAGCCCCGGTCAAAGCTCGCATTGTGCGCCACGAGGATCGCGTCTCCGACAAAGTCGAGAAACGCATCAATGACATCGGGATCTTCAAAAGGCGGCTTGTCGCGCAGATGATCGTCGGTGATGCCGGTGATGCGGATGGTGGCTTCGGAGACCGCCATGCCCGGATTGATCAGGCGCCGGAAAGTCTTGCCCGTGGGAATATGATTGATCAGCTCGACCGCGCCGATCTCGATGATCCGGTCGCCCTCATTCGGGTTGAGGCCGGTGGTCTCGGTATCGAAGGCGATTTCGCGCACGCGCTCTGTCATAGCGTCTCTCCGTCAGCGATTCGCTTCATGAGGGCGATGATGGCGCGGACATGGTCGCGTGCAAAGTCGAAACCATGAGCTGTCGACAGGATAAAATCTGCCTTGGCGCGTTTGTCAGCGTCCGGCATCTGACGGGCAAGGATGGCTTTGAAGGCGTCTTCCGTCATGCCGGGCCGGGCGAGAACGCGGGCGCGCTGGATCTCGGCGGGGGCGGAGACGACCATCGTAAAGGTGCAATGCCGGTCGCCGCCGGTTTCAAACAGCAGCGGAATATCAAGCACGGCGAAGGGCGCGCCGTCTTCCTTCGCCTGGCGGCGGAAATCGAGCTGCGCCGCTCCAGCGAGGGGGTGGACGATGCCTTCAAGGCGTTTCATCGCATCTGGATCATCCAGCACCCGGGCGCGCAGTTTCTGCCGGTCGATGGCGCCTTGCTGCGTAACGCCGGGAAAGACTTCCTCGATCGGCGCGACGGCGGCCCCGCCTTGCGCATAGAGCGCGTGAACGGCCGCGTCGGCGTCATAGACGGGAATGCCCGCTTCCTTGAAGAGGTTGGCGGTGGCTGATTTTCCCATGCCGATGGAGCCTGTCAGCCCAAGGATGATCATGACGTTGCCTCCACAAGTTTGCGGCAGCGGGCATGGGCTTCGGCCATGTCTGGCTTTACGCCAAACCAGTGCTCGAAGCTGATCGCGGCCTGGGCGACCAGCATGCCGAGCCCATCGAGCGCGCGCCAGCCATTCTGACGCGCCTCAGCCAGCGCGGCGGCCGCGCCCTTGCCATAGCTGATATCGTAAAAGATGCCGCCACTGGATCGCGGCAGTTCAAGCCGGCCACCCGAATGGCCAAGGCTGAGCGTGTTGACCACGAGAGCCGCCGAAGAAAGCTTACGCAGGCCCTCTTCCAGCGAACGCACACGCGCGCCAGGGGCAAGATCGCGCGCCAGCGCCTCTGCGCGCTCGACCGTCCGGTTACAGATCGTCAGGCGTGCGCCGCGGTCTGCCAGTACCGAGGCAACGGCACGGGCAGAGCCCCCTGCCCCGAGCAGGAATACGTTGCGGCCGGCAACGTCTATCTCTCCAAAATCAAGCGTCAGCCCAAAACCGGGGGCGTCAGTATTGTCGCCAATCCATCCATCATCCCGGCGGACAAGGAAATTTACCGCGCCGAGCCGGTGGGCGGTTCCGCTGACCGAGGCCGCCAGGCGCATTGCCTCTTCTTTATGCGGAAGGGTGACGTTCAGACCGATGACGCCTTGCCGGGCCAACGTATCAAGCCCCGAGACAAGCTCGCCCACCTTCACCTCGAAGGCGGAATAGACCGCATCAATCTGATGGGCGCGGAGCCATCCGTTATGGATAAAGGGTGAGAGCGAGTGGGTGACAGGATCGCCCACAACGCCAAGAAGATGGGTCATGTAGGAAGCACTTTCCGGATACGGAGGTAATCCAGAAGCGGCAGCAGCGGCAGGCCGAGAATGGAGAAATAGTCTCCCTCGATCCTTGTAAACAGCTGCGCACCTGGACCCTCGAGCTGGTAAGCCCCCACAGTCGAGAGAAGCGCGTCGCCACAGGCCGAGACATAGGTCTCGATAAAGTCCTCCGTGAGCGGGCGCATGGTCAGTTTCGGCCGGGCGAGATGGCGCCATATTAGCGCGCCGTCCTCGCAGATAACGATTGCCGTTTCCAGCGTGTGGGATTTCGCAGAGAGCTGGCGCAGATGATTTTTTGCCGCTTCAAGGTCAACGGGCTTGTCGAAAGCTTCGTCGCCGAGCGCCAGCATCTGATCCCCGCCAATAACGAGCCCGGAGCGGCCCGCCGAAACGCGCATCGCTTTGAGCTCAGCCAGCTGCATCGCCTGATCGCGGACGGGAAGCTTGTTGGCGCGCATGGAATTGCGAAAGGCTTCTTCATCCACATTCGGCGCTACACTTTCAGCCTCAACGCCGGCGGCCGCCAATAGCGCGCGGCGGCTCTTGCTGGTGGAGGCGAGCGTTACAGCAAGACTCATGAATGCCCCCAGCGCTCATGCAACATGTTGAGAATACCCGCAGCGGTTTCTTCTACCGATCGGCGGGAGACGTCTATCGTCTTCCAGCCATTACGTTGGAACAGGCGATTGGCCTGGGTGATCTCATCGCGTACAGCCTCTTCATCAGCGTATTCGGTGATTTCATCCTGATTGAGCGAGATCAGGCGCTGGCGGCGGATCTGGACAAGACGCTCAGCTGAAATCTTCAGGCCGACAACCAGCGGGCCCTTCTCGCCTAGTTTTTCCATGAAGTCAGGCAGAGGCACGCCGGGCACGAGCGGGATGTTCCCTGCCCTCACCTTGCGGTTTGCCAGATAGACACATGTTGGCGTTTTCGAGGTGCGGCTAACCCCCAGCAGAATGACATCGGCGCCAACCAGGCTTTCCACATTCTGCCCATCATCATGGGCAAGTGTGAAGTTGATCGCTTCCATCCGCTCGAAATAATCTTCGTCAAGCGCGTGCTGGCCGGCAACCCGGTTGTTAGCCGCGACGCCCAGGTGACGGCTGAGCATGGCAATCGATGGATCCAGGACGGGGAGTGTCGGGATACTCCGCTCACGGCAAAAGGCTTCAAGCCGGGACCGGAGCTTGGCATCCGATATCGTAAACCATACAACCCCTGGCGCCGCCTCTATCTCGCGCATCACGCGTTCGAGCTGGCGTTCGGAGCGCACCAGATAATAGTTGTGTTCGAGTGGCTGAACATTCTCGAACTGCGCGCAGGCGGCGCGCTGGATGGCGTTCAGCGTCTCGCCCGTACTGTCGGAAACGAGATGCACATTGAAATAGATGCTGGGGCGTTGAGGCTGGGTCACCCAGCTCTCTTGCCGGTCTGAAACCGATTTCACAAGGGGTGTGACTCCCGTGTGGAATTCCAAATCACACACAGCGATTCACAAGCGACTCACAATTGCAGGATTCTCACCTCTGGAGAGTCACCCTGCGTTCTCCTCTGTGATTCCAACACGGACGTTTACACCCCGTTAACCATTGACTCATTTCGGATTTGAAACGGCAAAGCGCCGCGGGTCAATCTGTGACTCGCCTGTGGATTTGACGGGATAAAGCGTTAACAGACGGGTTATCCTCGAATCCCTCGGGGTTATAATCATAAGCGCCCTGACGGGCATTTGAGTGAGATTGGGAAGGGGCCAGAGTGGCAACGTCCGTTAAGAAATTGCTGGCTGTTCTGTCAGGCGAGGCTGTGAGGCCTCCACCGGTATGGATGATGCGCCAGGCTGGCCGGCATCTTCCCGAATATCTGGAGACAAGAGCCCGGTCCAAAGACTTCCTGGATTTCTGCTACACGCCGTCTTTGGCAAGCGAAGCCACACTGCAACCGATCCGCCGCTATGGCATGGACGGGGCGATCCTGTTTGCAGACATCCTCCTCATCCTGGATGCGATGGGTCTCAAAGTGGCTTTCGAAAAGGGGGAAGGCCCTCTGGTCGAGCAGATCTCCGGACCGGTGGATCTTGGCCGGGTAAGTCCTCAGAAAGCGGCAGACCGCCTGTCCCCGGTCTACGAAACGGTATCTCGCGTTAAAGCGGCCCTGCCGCCTGCAACCACGCTGATCGGATTTGCCGGCTCGCCCTGGACGGTCAGCCTTTACGCCATCGAGGGCCGGGGCAAGACCGACAAGTCCACCGCCTGGCGCTGGGCGCATGGCCGTCCGGACGATCTGGCCGCAGTGATGGACCTCGTCTCAGAGGCCACGACCGAATACCTCGCCCGCCAGGTTGAGGCCGGCGCTGAAGCGCTGATGCTGTTCGACAGCTGGGCTGAAGGCCTGCCGGATAACATCTTCCGCGAAGTCATCATCCAACCCACGAAAAAACTGGTTGCCCGATTGAGAGAGCGGGGCGTCACCGTTCCGATCATTGGTTTCCCGCGCGGCGCCGGCGTCATGCTTCCAGAATATGCGCGCGAGACGGGTGTCACGGCGGTGGGCCTCGATACAGCCGCTTCTCCGGCATTCATCAATGCCGAACTGGCCGAGGGCTTCCCCGTGCAGGGCCATCTCGATCCACTCCTTCTGATCGAAGGCGGGGCGCGACTTGACGCACGCGTCCGGGAATTGCTGGACGCCTACCGGGGCCGGCCCCATATCTTCAATCTCGGTCATGGCGTTCGTCCCGAGACGCCCATCGCCCATGTCGAGCGTGTGCTGGAACTGATCAGAACCGAATAGGAAGTGAGAGCCAATATGGGCCGCCGGATTGCTGTTGTACTGTTCAACCTCGGAGGCCCCGATACGGGCGATGACGTTCAGCCCTTCCTGAAAAATCTATTCCGCGATCCGGCCATCATCCGGGCACCTCTGCTGGTCCGCTGGCTGGTTGCCCGGTTAATTTCTACCCTGCGCGCGCCGGCCGTGAAGCTAAACTATGCCATGATGGATGCAGGCGGCGGTTCTCCCCTCCTCCGGGAAACGAAGATGCAATCCGAGGCACTTCAGGCAGAACTCGCCAAACAGCTGCCCGGGGACGAAGTGCGCTGCTTCATCGCCATGCGCTACTGGCACCCATTCACCGAAGAAGCTGCCGCCGATGTACAGGCATGGGGCGCGGATGAAGTTGTGCTCCTGCCGCTCTATCCGCAGTTTTCCACGACGACGACCGGTTCCTCCCTCTCCGCCTGGAACAAAGCTTACAAAGGCAAGAGCCGCACGATCTGCTGTTATCCCTTCGAGGAAAACTTCGTCGCCGCCCATGTCGATCAGATCATGGCGGCTTGGGAACGCGCCGGCCGGCCGGAGACTGTAAACCTTCTTCTCTCCGCGCATGGCCTGCCGGAAAGCGTCGTCAAGGCGGGTGATCCCTATCAGTGGCAGTGCGAGGCGCTTGCCGAGATGATCGCGGGCCGGGTGCCGGCCGACTGGGAAGTCAGCGTCTGTTACCAGTCCCGCGTTGGACCGATGAAATGGATTGGTCCCTCTACCGAGCAAGAGATCGCGCGATTTTCAGACATGGGCCGAAACATCCTGATCGCGCCGATTGCGTTCGTTTCCGAGCATATCGAAACGCTGGTGGAACTGGGCGAAGAGTACCGCCTGGTGGCCGAAGAGCATGGCGCGGCAAGCTATACCCGGGTCGAGGCGCTCGGCGTCCATCCCGGTTTCATTGGCGCGCTGGCAGGTGAAGTGGTCCAAGCGCTCGGCATGAAGGAAACGATCCGCTCCTGCGCGGGCGGACGCCTCTGCCCTTCTGGTTGGAGCGGATGCCCTCAGGCGGAAGTGAAACAGAAAGCCGGCATGCGTATTACCGAAGCGGCCGTGTAAGGGGAGTAAGCCCGAGTGGATCTCTATAACTGGCTAAAAGCCGGACATATCATTTTCGTGGTTGCCTTGATGGCGGGCCTGCTCGTCTATCCGCGCTACAAGATCCATCAGCTCTCCAGCCAGCCGGGCGAGCCGTTGTTCGAGACAATGAAGAAATCCTCCGGCCAGTTGAGGATGATCATCCTCAATCCCAGCCTCATCCTGGTCTGGCTGTTTGGCCTTGGCATGGTCTATGTCGACTGGCAGCGGGGCGGACAGCTTTATCTGGAAGCATGGTTTCACGCGAAACTTCTTCTCGTCCTCATCATTTCCGGCCTGCATGGATATTTCATCGGGCTGGGCAAAAAGGTCGACCGCGTGACCGGGACGGTTCAGGCCAAGACGCTGCGGATGCTGAACGAGATCCCGTTTCTCCTAATGATTGGGATTGTCATCCTCGTCATCGTGAAGCCTTTCTGACAGGGCACCCGCCACAATCGCTTGACGTGCAGGGCATTTCTGACGAATAACACACGGGCTGGTCCGCCAAGTCCTTTGGCGCGCGACCTATTTTCGCCCAGCCCCTCCCCTTTTGAACTTCCCAGTCCGGATACTGCCCGAATGGCTTCCACGATGCTCGACAACCTTACCAGCGTGACTCTGCGCGAACTCAAGGCGAAATCGCCTGAGGAACTTCTCTCCTACGCTGAAGAGCTCGAGGTCGAAAACGCCTCCTCCATGCGGACGCAGGACATGTTGTTCGCGATCCTGAAGGAACTCGCTGACAGCGAAGTCGAGATTACCGGTCAGGGCGTGCTTGAGGTTCTGGTCGACGGGTTCGGCTTCCTACGCTCGCCGGAATCCAACTATCTGCCCGGCCCGGACGACATTTATGTCAGCCCGGAAGTCCTGAAAAAAGCGAACATCCGCACCGGCGATACCGTCGAAGGTCCGATCGTCGCGCCCCAAGACAGCGAGCGCTATTTCGCGCTGACCGATGTCAGCCAGATCAATTTCGAGGAACCGGAGAAGGCCAACAAGAAGGTCCACTTCGACAACCTGACCCCCCTCTATCCGGAACAGCGCCTCAAGATGGAAGGCCGCGATCCGACCAAGAAGGACCGCTCCGGCCGGGTCATCGACATCGTTTCCCCGATCGGCAAGGGCCAGCGCGCCCTTATCGTCGCCCCGCCACGGACGGGTAAAACCGTTCTGATGCAGAACATCGCCGCCGCCATCGAAGAGAACCATCCCGAGTGCTATCTCATCGTTCTTCTGATCGATGAACGCCCGGAAGAAGTGACCGACATGCGCCGCACGGTGAAAGGCGAGGTGATTGCCTCGACCTTTGACGAGCCCGCGACCCGTCACGTTCAGGTTGCAGAAATGGTCATCGAAAAGGCGAAACGTCTCGTCGAGCACAAGCGCGATGTCGTTATTCTGCTCGACTCCATTACGCGCCTTGGCCGCGCTTACAATACGACCGTTCCCTCCTCCGGTAAGGTTCTGACGGGTGGCGTGGATGCCAATGCGCTCCAGCGCCCGAAGCGTTTCTTCGGCGCCGCGCGGAACGTGGAAAATGGTGGCTCGCTGACGATTGTCGCCACCGCGCTGATCGATACCGGCAGCCGGATGGACGAAGTGATCTTCGAGGAATTCAAAGGCACAGGTAACTGCGAAGTTGTGCTCGACCGGAAGATTGCCGACAAGCGCACCTTCCCGGCCATCGACATCATGAAGTCCGGCACGCGGAAAGAAGAGCTGATCACCCCGCATGACCAGCTTTCCAAGATCTACATCCTTCGCCGTATCCTGGGCCCGATGGGCGCCAATGACGCGGTCGACTTCCTGCTCGACAAACTCAAGCAGACGAAGACGAATGACGAATTCTTCGAAGCGATGAAAAACTAACGGAGCGTCCGGCGGGTGAGCGCGCGCGACACAATCTGCGCTCTCGCTTCTGGCCCTCCGCCTTCGGCCATTGCCATCATCCGCGTTTCCGGTCCCGCCGTCAGCGAGATCGGAAAGGCGCTTCTGGCCTCCGGCCTGCCCCAGCCTAAACGCGCCGCGCTCACCTATATATATGACGCGGCCGGCGTGCAGATCGACCAGGGTCTCGCGCTCTATGCCAAGAGGCCTCACTCCTATACCGGCGAAGACACGCTCGAGCTTTACCTGCATGGCGGGCCGGCGGTCATCGACCATGCCCTTCGCGCGCTGACCTCCCTGCCCGGTGTTCGCCTCGCCGAGCCCGGCGAGTTTACGCGCCGCGCTTTCGAGAACGGCAAGCTCGACCTCACCGAAGCTGAAGGCGTCGCCGACATTATCGAAGCGGAAACCGGCGCGCAGAAAACCCAGGCCCTTCGCCAGCTCGGCGGCGGGCTGACGCAAATCTATGACGCCTGGCGCGAAGAGCTGACCGGCGCGCTCGCCCTCATAGAAGTCATGATCGACTTTCCCGATGAGGGCGACGTTCCCCAGGATACGCTCCGTCCGATCCTCTCAGAGCTCGACAAGGTCATTGCCGAAATCGAAACTGCGCTGGGTGACCGGGGTGTAGGCGAACGCATCCGGGACGGATTCCGCATCGCCATTATCGGCCCGCCCAACGCCGGTAAATCCTCAATCCTCAATCGTCTCGCCCGGCGCGAAGCCGCCATCGTCACCGACATTGCTGGCACGACGCGCGACGTGGTCGAGGTCCGCCTCATCCTCGGAGGCCAGGTCGTCTGGATTGCGGACACGGCGGGCCTGCGCGAAACCGAAGATGTGGTCGAAGCCGAAGGCGTGCGCCGCGCGCGCCGGGCCGCGGCCGAAGCCGACCTGCGCATTCATGTCATCGACGGGGCGGCCCCCTCCCCTCCCCCGGAGCGGGTCGAGACCCAGGACATCGTCATCCTCAACAAGGCCGATCAGCGCCCAGCGATCCTTGCGCCGGATGGCGCGCTCCCTGTCTCGGCAACCACCGGCGAAGGCATCGACAAGCTCGAATCCCGGATCGCGGGGTTCGTCTCCCAGCGCGCCTCATCGGTCGAAGCGCCGGTCATCACCCGGGCCCGCCACCGCGAAAAACTGGTCGCGGGGCTCGCCAGCCTGACCGCCGCGCGCGCCGCGCTCGCCTCTGATATCGGCGCCGAGCTTGCCGCTGAAGATGTCCGCATGGCACTTCGGCAGCTCTCCTCGGTCATCGGCCGGGTTGATGTGGAAGACGTTCTGAGCGCGGTCTTCTCCAAATTCTGCATCGGAAAATGACCCCTAGGGTTTGACGGCACGCGGCGTTATATACCCGCCTCAAGCAGCGCTTAAGGGTTGGTTAATGCCGGACTTCCCGGATTTCGACGTTATTGTCATCGGCGGCGGCCATGCCGGCTGCGAAGCTGCGGCGGCCTCTGCCCGCTTTGGCGCGCGCACGGCGCTCGTCACCCACAAGCGTTCGACCATCGGCGAGATGAGCTGCAACCCCGCCATTGGCGGTCTTGGCAAAGGTCATCTCGTTCGCGAGATCGACGCGCTTGATGGCGTCATGGGCCGCATGGCCGACAAGGCCGGTATCCAGTTCCGGATGCTTAACCGCTCCAAAGGCCCTGCCGTCTGGGGCCCTCGTGCCCAGATCGACCGGAAGCTCTACCGCGAAGCGATGCAGGCGGAACTCTCCGCCTATCCAAACCTGACGATCATCGAAGATGGCGCCGAAGACCTCATCGTCGAAGACGGCACTATTCGCGGTATCATCGGTCTCACCGGCAAACGCTATTCGGCAACAAAAGTGGTCATCACGACCGGTACCTTTCTCAAGGGCGAAATCCATATCGGGGCCAAACGCATCCCGGCGGGCCGGATTGGCGAAGCCCCCGCGCTCGGACTGTCAGACCGGCTCTATGCCATTGGCCTTCCGATGGGCCGTCTCAAGACCGGCACGCCCGCGCGCCTCGATGGCCGGACCATCCATTGGGCCCGTCTGGAGATGCAGCCCGCCGATGACGCGCCGATCCCGTTCTCTTTCCTGAACACGGCAATCACTGTGCCGCAGGTCCAGTGCGGCATCACCTGGACGACGCCGGAAACCCATTCGATCATCGAGGCCCATATCGGCGAATCGGCCGTCTATTCCGGGGCCATCTCCGGACGCGGCCCACGCTACTGCCCCTCCATCGAAGACAAGGTCCACCGTTTCGGAGACCGCGACCGCCATCAGGTCTTCCTCGAGCCGGAAGGTCTCGACGACCATACCGTCTATCCAAACGGCATCTCGACGTCTCTTCCCGAAGAAATCCAGGAGAAGTTCATTCGAACGATCCCGGGTCTTGAAGATGCCGTCATCCTCCAGCACGCCTATGCGATCGAATATGACTATGTCGATCCGCGCGCGCTGAGCCCGGCCCTGGAAGTCAAATTGATGCCGGGCCTTTATCTCGCCGGACAGATCAACGGCACGACCGGCTATGAAGAGGCTGGCGCTCAGGGCCTGATGGCTGGTCTCAATGCCGCGCGCGCCGCCGCCGGCAAAGACCCCATCATTTTCGACCGGGCTGAAGCTTATATCGGTGTCCTGATTGATGACCTTGTGACCCGCGGCGTCACCGAGCCCTATCGGATGTTCACTTCGCGCGCCGAATACCGGCTCATCCTGCGCGCCGACAATGCCGACCAGCGCCTGACACAGCGCGGGATCGACGCTGGGGTCGTCGGTGAAACACGCGCCGCAATGTTTCACGTGAAACATTGGGCGCTGGAATCCGCCCGGAATCGTCTCAAAACGCTCAATCTCAGTCCGGCCGCTGCCGTCAAGAATGGGTGGACCGTCAATCAGGATGGCCGCGTCCGTTCTGCGTGGGAATATCTCTCATACAAAGAGATCAGCTTCGATCATCTCGCCCAGGTCTGGCCGGACCTCGCGGAGATTCCAAACGAGATTGTCGCGCAGATCGAGATTGAGGCGCTCTATGCGGCTTATCTTGATCGCCAGGCTGATGATGTCGCCGCGCTGCGGCGGGACGAAGCCCTGACGATTCCGCCGGATCTGGATTATGACCTGATCGGCGGCCTCTCGAATGAGGTTCGCCAGAAACTGAAATCGATCAGACCGGGCACGCTCGGTCAGGCCGGGCGGATTGAGGGCGTTACGCCGGGCGCGCTGACGGCGCTACTCGGCCATGTCCGGCGTGTCCGGAAAGCTGGGTGACATATGAGTGAGCGAGATGACCGCGCGGCCTTTCTGGCCGCCAATGATGTTTCACGTGAAACATTGACCCGAATCGACTGCGTGACCGCCACGCTCGATGTCTGGCGCCAGAAAAGCAATCTGATCGGCCCAAAAGAATGGCCGCAGATCTGGACCCGTCATGTTGGCGACTCCTGGCAGCTCCTGGATCACATCCCGGAATCGGCGCGCGTGGTCGATCTCGGGTCGGGCGCCGGCTTTCCCGGATTGATCATCGCTGCCGCACGGCCATCAGGTCACGTGACCATGATCGAAAGCGTCGGGAAGAAATGCGCTTTCCTCAACGCCGCGATTCAGGAAGCCGGTCTCAACGCGTCGGTTCATCAGGGCCGCGTGGAGGCAGCCCCCCCGCTAAGAGCAGAATTCGTCACGGCGCGCGCTTTTGCGCCGATGCCCGAACTCCTTGATTATGCAGCGCCTTGGCTTCGAAAAGGCGCGACCGGCATATTTCCAAAGGGAGAACGCTGGAATGAGGAATTGACTGCGGCCAGGCAAAGGTGGAATTTCGCTCATGAAGCGATTCCAAGTCGCAGTGGTGGGTCAGGCGTCATCTTGATTGTCAGGGAGGTCGCACGTCGTAATGACTAGACCCAGAATTTTTGCCGTGGTGAATCAAAAGGGCGGGGTCGGAAAGACCACGACCTCGATCAATCTCGGAACAGCGCTCGCCGCCGTCGGCCGCCGCGTCCTGATCGTCGATTTCGACGCGCAGGGTAACGCCTCCACCGGCCTCGGCATTTCACGTGCCGAGCGTCTGATGACCTCCTATGATCTGGTCGTCGACCGCGTGCCGCTTGAAGAGGCTGTCCTCTCCACCATCGTTCCGCGCCTGGATATTGTCCCGGGCGACGAAAACCTTTCGGGCGTCGAAACCGAGCTTGCGGGGGATGCCCACCGGTCATACCGCCTCAAGGAAGCGCTCCATTCCTATATCGACCGGGTCGCGCAGGGCGAACTGGTTAAGTATGACTACGTCCTGATTGATTGCCCGCCTTCGCTTTCGGCGCTCACCATGAATGCCATGACGGCGGCCGATGCACTTCTCGTTCCGCTTCAGTGCGAGTTCCTGGCGCTTGAGGGCCTGACCCAGCTTCTGCGCACCGTGGAAGTCGTCCGCTCCGGCCTCAATCCGACGCTCGAAATCCAGGGCGTGGTGCTCACCATGTATGACCGGCGCAGCGCCCTGTCGGGTCAGGTCGCCGCCGACGTCCGCGCCCACTTCGGGGACAAGGTGTATGAGGCCGTCATTCCCCGCAATGTGCGCGTGGCCGAGGCCCCGTCCTTCGGCAAGCCCGCGCTCCTCTACGATTATCGCTGCCCGGGCAGCGAGGCGTATATCCGTCTCGCCTCCGAAGTGTTGCAGCGTGAAAAGGCGAGAGCGGCATGAGTGATCCGGCAGAGGACAATCGCGGACGTCCCAGCCGGCTTGGCCGGGGCCTTTCCGCGCTGATTGGCGAGGTTGAGGCGATGAATGTTCGCCCCGCCGCGCAGCCTGTTTCTCAAGGCGATGCGAGCGGCGCGCCCGGCTCCGTGCCGGGGGGCGGCACGAACGAGATCGCCATCGACCTGATCCGCCGCAACCCGGCCCAGCCCCGCCGCACTTTCACCGAAGAGAACCTCCGCGAACTGGCCGACTCGCTGAAAGCCAAAGGCGTGCTCCAGGCGATCCTCGTCCGGCCCGATCCGAAAGATGCGGGCAAGTATCAGATCATTGCCGGGGAGCGCCGCTGGCGCGCCGCGCGCATGGCCGGGCTCGCCACCATTCCGGCCGTCATCCGGAATGTCGATGAACTTGAACTGCTCGAGATCGGCATCATCGAAAACGTCCAGCGCTCGGATCTCAACCCGATCGAAGAGGCTGAGGCCTATGACGCGCTGATGAAACGCTTCGGCCGCACGCAGGAGAGCCTGGCCTCCAGCGTTGGCAAAAGCCGGGCTCACATCACCAACACGCTGCGTCTGCTCCAGCTCCCGGAAAGCGCCCGCATCCATGTGCGCGAGGGCCGGATCAGTGCCGGGCATGCGCGCGCGGCTCTGGGCGCGCCCGACCCCGAAGCGCTGATCGAGCTTGCCGTGGGGAAGGGTCTCAGTGTTCGCGAAGTCGAGGCACGCGCCCGGGAGGCGCGTGATCTTCGGCCCATCGAAACCAAGTCGATGGATAGTCTCATCCCGCCGCCCAAGGACATCAACACCGAAGCGCTTGAAGCCGATATCAGCCGCACCCTTGGCCTCGATGTCGATATCCGTCACGGCAAGAATGGCGGCGAGATCCGGATCAAGTATCGCGACCTGGAACAGCTGGACGAAGTGTGCCGCCGCCTGACCGCGAAACGCCGCGCGGCCGACTAAAAAATCAAATAATAATCCGTTAGCGAACGTTCTCGGCGGCCCGCGCCAGATCGTTCATCAGCAGACGGACCACCGGCTCGCCGGTGGGTCCGGCCAGCTTGGTCTGGCGCTCGGCGTCATGAATGCGTTCCATCACCCGCATCAGCCGCCGCGCCGGCCATTTGCCAAGGCGCGCGCGGAAGGCCGGCCAGTCGCTCGGCCAGACCGGCGGGCGCAGATACTTCCCAGGGTTTCCGTCCCCGCCCGCGATCTTCTCATGCGCGCTCAGCATCCGGAGCACTTCCATCTGGAGGGAGCGCAGGACGGAGATGCCGCTCGTTCCGTTGTCGGAAAGTTTGTCGAGCGCGGTCTGCGCTTCGCCCGGCCGGCCATCGAGCGCGGCGTTGATGACGCCCGAGATCGCCTGTTTCACATCCGTCGCAGATAGCGCGCGTACATCTTCAAGCGTAAGGGGCCGGCTAAGGCCTCTGGCATAAAGCGCGAGTTTCTCGATTTCCGAATTGGCGAGCGCGCGGTGTCCCGGCAGATCGCCCACGAAAGCGTCCAGGGCAGGGGGGTCAATGACGGCGCCTTCGGCGAGCAGCGCCGTCTTCACCCGGCTGGCCACATCGGCCTCCTCCTCGGCGAAAAGCTGGAGGCAGGCGGCGCGCCGGGCGCTTTCGGCCGCCGCGCGCAGCTTTGACTTTGCCGGCAGGCTGCCCGCTTCGATGATGAGTTTCGCAGCAAAGCGTCTGGGGTCTTTGTCACCCGCCGCGATGGCTTCGGCGAGCAGGGCGGCGATCTTGTCTCCGCTGGTGCGCACACGGACCGCGCGGGCGTCGCCCAGAAGCGAGACGGCCTCTAGCGCATCAAACAGCAGCGCGGGTTCTTTCTTTATGGCGTCGTCGTCGAGCACGGTTACATCCATGCCGTGCTTTCCGCCCCAGCTGGCGATCAGCGCCTGGCCGATATCGAAGGCAAGTCCTTCATCTTCGCTGAAGGCGAGCACGGCCCAGACTTCCGGATCGGGCCGCCGAGCGAAGCCTTCCG
The DNA here is from genome assembly GCA_046293975.1 of Hyphomonas sp. Lineage (GTDB taxonomy): Bacteria > Pseudomonadota > Alphaproteobacteria > Caulobacterales > Hyphomonadaceae > Hyphomonas. The sequence goes on from JBKBIZ010000001.1 coordinate 42,074, forward strand.
CCGCGCGCCCCTTATGCAGCATCAGGAGCCTGCAAATTTCAGGCGGATGTCGTCGGCGATCTGCTTGGCGAGCACCCGCATCGCCCGGTCCCCCGCGCTGGTCTGGGCTGCGATGTCGCCATAGGGCGAGTCTGGTACAAGGAAGCCTGCCTCGACATTGCTGCGTCCGGTGACCCGCGTATTCTCGCCTTCAAGCCGATAACTCCCGGTCGCCACAATGCTGGACCGCGACGCGGCGCCGTCCGGCCGCAGGGCAAGGCGGCTGAGATTACTGCTGAGCGTTATCGTCAAAGTCGCTTTCTCGGTGAGGCCGGGAACTCCTACGGCCAGTTCCTGCTGGAGCGCGCGGCGCAGCATATGACCCTGGCGTCCCTGGATTGCTGCGACCTCGATCAGGCCGCCCTCCACATACTTTCCATCCACCGGTGCGTAGACCGGCTGGAAACCGCAGGCGCCAGTGAAGACGAGCAGAAAGACCGGAAGAATATGCTTCATGCGACCACGATATTCACAATACGGCCGGGCACAACAATCGTTTTCTTCACGCTCTTGCCCTCAATGAAGGTGGCAACCTCGGGAAGCGCCAAGGCGGCAGCCTCGACGGTATCATTGGCCATATCCTTCGCTACGGTGATTTCTGCCCGGCGCTTGCCGTTCACCTGCACCGCCAGCGTCACCGTATCGTCCACTACCAGAGCGGGGTCGACCTCAGGCCAGGGCGCCACGGATACGAGACCGGATTTGCCAAGCCGCTCCCAGCAGGCTTCTGCCAGATGCGGCATGAACGGCACGAGACAGCGGGCGAGCATGTCCGCGCCCTCGGCCCGCGCGCCAACGGTTGCCGGATCGCTCTCGGCCTTCTTCAGCGCGTTGACCCATTCATGGACCGTGGCGATGGCGGAGTTAAACCGGAACTCCTCGATCGCCCGGTCGATGGCGGCAACGGCTTTATGGTTTGCCTTGCGCAGGGCGGTTGAGGTCTCTTCGCTGCCCGGGGCAGGGAAGGGGCCCGTCTCCGGCAAGCTATCAACGAACGACCAGACGCGCTGAACAAACCGTGCTGCGCCTTCCGCGCCAGACTGTGTCCACTCCACGTCCCGCTCGGGCGGAGAGTCTGACAGCACAAACCAGCGCGCAACATCGGCGCCATAAGTGGCGACAATGGCATCGGGGTCGACTGTGTTCTTCTTCGACTTCGACATCTTCTCGATGGCGCCGACTTTGACCGGCTGGCCCGTGGCGATCTCGAAGACCTTGCCGTCTTTCCGGTCGATGGCGGAGGGCTCCAGCCATGTTCCGGCTTCGGACTTATAAGTCTCGTGCGTCACCATGCCTTGCGTGAAGAGGCCCGCAAACGGTTCGCCGGTCGGCAGGTCCAGCTCGCCAACGTCCCGCATCGCGCGGGAAAAGAAGCGGGAATAGAGAAGGTGAAGCACCGCATGCTCCACCCCGCCGATATATTGATCGACGGGCAGCCAATAGGCCCGCTCTTCGGGATCGGCCACGCTGGCAAAGCGCGCATAATACCAGGAGCTGTCCACGAAAGTGTCGAGTGTGTCCGTCTCCCGCCGGGCGGCCTTGCCGCATTTGGGGCAATCGACATGCTTCCAGCTCGGATGCCGGTCCAGCGGATTGCCCGGAACATCAAAGGTTACATCATCGGGCAGACGCACCGGAAGATCCGTCGCCGGAACACCTACAACGCCGCAATCCTCGCAATGGATCACCGGGATCGGGCAGCCCCAATAGCGCTGGCGCGAAACGCCCCAGTCGCGCAGGCGGTAGTTCACCTTGCCTTCGCCCTGGCCGGCGCTTTCAATCTTCGCAATCGCCGCGCGCTTGGCGTCTTCGATAGACAGGCCGTCGAGGAAACCTGACTTATATATATGTCCGGGTCCGGTATAGGCTTCGGCGCCGACCTCAAACGTCTCTGCGTCCGCGCCGGGCGGCAGCACCACCGGGAACACATCCAGCCCAAATTTGCGCGCATAATCGAGGTCGCGCTGGTCATGCGCCGGGCAGCCAAAGATCGCGCCAGTGCCATAGCCCATCAGAACAAAGTTTGCGACCCAGACAGGCATGGTCCGTCCGGGTTCGAACGGATGGGCCACGGTCAGGCCAGTATCAAAGCCGAGCTTTTCGGCCTTCTCAATGGCTTCCTCGCTGGTGCCGATCTGCGCACACTTAGCGCGGAACGCCTTGAGCTCCGACGAATTGTCTGCCAGCTGGATCGTGAGCGGATGATCGGGCGAGAGCGCCACGAAAGTCGCCCCAAACATCGTATCCGGCCGCGTCGAGAAAACGCGAATACCGCTTTCAAAGCCGTTCGGCGTTTCGCCCGCAAAGGCAAAACTCATCTCCAGGCCTTCCGACCGGCCAATCCAGTTGGCCTGCATAGTGCGGACTTTTTCCGGCCAGCGCTCCAGCTTCTGCACCGCGTCCAGCAAATCGTCTGCATACGCCGTGATCTTGAAGAACCACTGCGTCAGCTCGCGCTGTTCGACCGGGGCGCCCGAGCGCCAGCCGCGACCATCAATCACCTGCTCATTGGCGAGCACGGTATTGTCCACCGGATCCCAGTTCACTTTGGAGGCTTTGCGGTAGACAAGGCCCTTCTCGAACAGTTTCAGGAACAGGGCCTGTTGGGCGCCGTAATAGTCCGGGTCGCAGGTCGCAAATTCCCGGCTCCAGTCCAGAGACAGGCCGAGCTTCTTGAACTGGGCTTTCATCGCCTCGATGTTGGCATAGGTCCATTTGCCCGGATGAACCTTGCGTTCCATCGCGGCGTTTTCCGCTGGCATGCCGAACGCGTCCCAGCCCATCGGGTGGAGCACATTATACCCCTTGGCGCGGCGGTGGCGGGCCACAACATCGCCCATCGCATAATTGCGCACATGACCCATATGCAGCCGGCCGGAAGGGTAGGGGAACATCTCCAGCACGAAGGCCTTGGGCGCGCCGGGCGCGTCCTTCGGAGCCTTCGTCCGGAAAATGTCTGCCTTTTCCCAGGCATCACGCCAACGGGGTTCCGCGCTTTGCGGATCATAACGGGTGGCCATCCGCGGCTCCCTTGACTGGGTTTGAAGTGTGACCGGCGTTTGCCGGAGCTTTAGCTGATCTGAGAGGTCCGTAGAAGACGGGCCCTTTCAAGGATCTTGTTCTCCAGCTGGATCGCTGTTTCCGGATCGGCCTCGGCATCAACCCACTGACCCTCGGTGTTCACCTGGCGGTACACCGTCACCTTCACGCCATCGGCGCGCAGGCGCGAGTCGAGAATGAAGACCGTGGCCTTCACCCGCTCATTCGGCGAGTCTGGAAAACTTTTCCAGTCATAGGAGATGATGCCGCCGATCGGATCGGTGGACTGGATGGGCAGTGCGTCCAGCGTATCCAGCGTGGCGCGCCACAGGAACGGGTTCGACGCGCCGACCGACTGGACCACAAGTGGGCCGTCTTTGGCACCGCCCCGCGATTGACAGCCCGAGACGAGCAGCAGGCCGGCGAAGGCAGCAGTGAGGATCGGCTTGATCATGTTCATTTTCCGCGTGCAATTCCTTGTTGACTGGCCGTGTATAACAAGGGGGTTCTGGCCTCGCCAGTATTGTTATGCGGCTGACTGAAACACGTTTGCTGCCCGTGATGGAGACCCCCTCATGCTTCACCCCCGTTTCTTACTGCTTGCCCTTGCTTTGCCGGGGGCCGCGTTGGCCCCTGCGGCGGCCGCGCAGGACGTGTGGGATGATCCGGGCGGGGTTGAAACAGAAGTCAGCTTCGGGGGCGCCCTGGTGGTCGCGCCCGGCGCCGACGAACCCCTCCTTGGTCTCGCCAGGGGAAACCTCGCCCTCAACTATGTCCTGATGAACGGGGCCATCATTGGCGCTGTTGGCGGGCTCGAAGCCCAGTATGACCATCCCGCGCGGGCCGGCTTCAGTGGCCTATTCCCGCCTGCGGCCGGGGCAGGGGCCTCTTCCGGGGGCGCCTTCAGCGGTCTCGGCCGGGGCGTACACCGCGAAGACAAGGATCTCCGCCTCAGCCTTGAAACAGCATATATCTATATAGACGGGGGCTATGGCGAAGCCCGCCTCGGCGCCGATGACGGCATCGCCACACGCTTTTTCGAGGGAGGCCCGGCGCTCTTTGCCCATGCCGGCCTCGTCAATCCGGCGCTCGACCCCTCCGGCCAGGTCATCGCCCGCACCGATCATGATCTCACCGGACCGGCGATGAAGGTCAGCTATGCCAGCCCGCGCATCCTCGGCCTGCGCGCCGGGGTCTCCTATACGCCCGAAGCTGATCGACGCGGGCTCGACCGCGATCCGGCGCGGAATTTCCCCGGCGCCGCCCGCCCGGAAATCGAGGACGCCTTCGAAATCGCGCTCAATCTTTCCCGCCGTCTCCCCCAGAGCGGGGTGCGTCTGCGCGGCGGGGCGGCCTACAGCCAGGCCGAAACCCGCTACCATCCTGATCCGACCCTCTATGGCAGCGTGGAAACCTGGTCAGCGGGCGCCTCGGCCGAGTTCTCGAAATTCCGCATCGGCGGCAGCTATCTGGAATCCAATAACGGCGCCGCCCGCGTCCCGGGGGATTACTCAGCTTGGTCGGTCTCTGCCGCGATCCCCTTCGGAAAACTGGAAGCGATCGGTGAGATTGCCGGCGCAGAAGACGAACTTGCCGGCCTCACCAGTGACAGCTGGCAGATTGGACTCGCCTGGAAGCCGATCGAGAGTTGGCGCCTTGCCGCCGGTTGGCGAAATGTGAATACTGGTATCCTAGGTTCAGGCGCATCGCTTCCCGCCTCAGGGGGGAGTCGTAAGGGTATTGTGATCGAAATCACACGATCCCTGTAATTTCACGCTTTATCCGATTGTTAATCTTCCTTTAAGCCGCGCCCATCACTATTATTCATGGTTGGGAGCCATCATGAACACACGCCTTGTCCTCTCCTTCGCCCTTGCGGCCGCAGCCTTTGCGCTGCCGGTCGTCGCGCAGGAACGCGTGACAGGTGACGTGATCCGTGTTGAGGCGCCCACCTTGTCGGAAACCAATTCGGCTCGCTCCGAATGGTACCGTCAGTTTTCCGAAGGCAAGCCACCCGAATCGCGCCTCCAATGGCAGGCAGAGCCCAATCAGGACTTCTCGGTCCAGATTGGCAAGGATTCCCGCTGGCAGCTCAATCTCGATAAAGTAACCCGCCCGGGCCAGACCTATCTTCCCCGTGAGGAAGTCCAGGCAGGCGCTACCTTCCGCATCACGCCCCGCTTGTCGGTCGGCGGTGAAGTGCGCATCGGGGCTGAGGAGCTCGACTCGAGCAATCGCTGGGAAAACCAGGAAGTCGAAGCCGGCATCCGCCTGAAGTCCGCCTTCAAGTTCTGAACTGCTGAAAATCGCCGGACGCTTTGGGCTCTGTCGGGCTCTGATTGCTATTGTGGGTCTGTTTGGCGGATTTCAAAGCACCGCCATCCATCAATCGCTGCCATCCCGCCAAAGTGCGCAACAGAGAGTCCTCTTTCCGGACTCACACCGCCCAGAGCATAGACGGGGCAGGGGAGGGACCGCGCAATCTGGCGAAACCTCAATGCGCCCATAGCCGTCCCGGCACTGGCGCTGCGAGACGCAAACACGGTCGAATAGAGTATCGCTTTGACCGGAAGTGTCCCAAACTGTCCTGGATTGTCCCCAAAGTGCCGGCTCATTGTCTGGATGGTGAACCGCCCGCGCCACTTGCGCGCGGCCCCTGCCATCCGCCCCGGCCAATGCACGCCGTCCGCCCCGATCTTCGCCGCCAGCTCAGCATCCGCCCCGATCAGCAGCAGAAGCCTCCGCCTCCGGCAAAGCTTCAGAAGGCGCCGCGCAACCGCCTCGCGATCTTCCGCACCGAAATGGCGATAAATCACCCCCCAGCCGGCCGGCAGCCCCGCGACAACGCGCTCAGGATGGGGTGTCCGCTGAGGATCGGTCAGGAAAAACGCCGGCGGCAAACCCGCGGGCAGGTGACGCGCAGCAACGCGCGCCGCCATCAGTGCCTTGCGCCTTGATCCGGATTGGGCTTTCTCGCTCATCAAGATGACTGATAGCCCGAACCAGGACATTGCCAACCGCCGCGCCGCCATCCTCGCAGAGCTTTCTGCCGCGAAGGATCCTGCGCCTGAGCTGATCGCGGTGTCGAAATTCCAGCCGGAAGACGCGATTGAGGCCATTCTCGCCGCCGGGCAGCGTGTTTTCGGAGAAAACCGTGTTCAGGAAGCCCAGCAACACTGGGAAACCCGCCGCTCCACCTATCCCGGCCTGACGCTCCACCTGATCGGGCCGCTTCAGAGCAACAAAGCCGCCGATGCCGTCCGCCTCTTCGATGTCATCCAGACGCTCGACCGGGAAAAGCTCGCCGACGCGCTTGCCGCCGCTATGGAAAAGGAAGGCCGGCGCCCGAAGCTGATGATCCAGGTCAATACCGGCGAAGAAGACCAGAAAGCCGGGGTTTCCCCGTCTAAAGTGGGCCATCTGTTGCGGTATGCCCGCGAAGAAGCGGGTCTCGATGTAGACGGTCTGATGTGCATCCCGCCCGTGGACGAACCCGCCGGGGCCCACTTCGCCCTCCTGAAGAAGATCGCAAAGGATTACGGCCTCGGCGCGCTGTCGATGGGCATGAGCGGAGATTACGAACTCGCCGCCCGCTATGGCGCCACCCATGTCCGCGTCGGAACGGCTCTCTTTGGCGACCGCAACCTAGCTTAAGCCTGGATTTCGACCGTCGAACTCCCCTTGAGGCGCAACAGCACCTCCCGCAGATCACATTCAGCCAGCGCGATGCACCCTTCAGTCGGCCCATAGCCCGGTCGCGCCAAATGCATGAAGATGGCGCTGCCCCGGCCAGCCACCGGCGGATCGTCATTATACCCAAGCTCGATCACGATATTATAGACATCGTCCTCCCGCCACATCCGCTCATGGCTGGCCGGGAAGGGGAGGGCCACCAGGCGATTATAGAGCGGGTGATCGCCCGCGTCGCACCATCCATCTTCAGGCCGCAGGGCAATCGCAGGAAGGCCGGTCTCCGGCGCCGCGCCCTTATCCGGCCGGTACCAAACGCGGCGAACGGGCCAGATGCCGATGGGCGAGGCGCCATCGCCCTCGCGCTTCTCTGCGGCCGGCTTCACCCCGCCTTTTCCCAGCGCGCAGCGCACCGAAAGGCCTTCAGCCTCCAGCCGTCCATCTGAAAACGCTATGAAATGCGCCATCTGGCTGCGCCTCCCGTTCTTGTTATTGGATAAACAGGCGCCACCTTTCTATGCAAGCGGCAGGTTCAAAGGGTGAGACACGCAGATGACAGCCAAGAAGTTCATTCTGATCGTCGACGATGAAGAAGACCTGCGCGAGACCCTTGCCGAACAGTTCGAGCTCTCCGACGGCTTCATCGCGCTTACGGCCGCAACCGGCGAAGACGCGCTTATAAAGCTTGGCGAGGAGCGCGTCGATCTCGTGATCCTGGATGTCGACATGCCCGGCATGAACGGACGCGAAGTCTGCCGCCAGATGCGCGAGACGGGTAATCGCGTGCCCGTCATCATGCTCACCGGGCGTTCGGGTGAAAGCGATACTGTCGCGGGCCTTGAGGCCGGCGCAAATGATTACGTCTCCAAGCCGTTCAGTTTCGCCGTTCTCCTCGCCCGCGTGCGGTCCCAACTGCGCAGCTTCGAGCAGACCGAAGACGCGACCTTCGATATCGGCCCGTATGAATTCCGCCCGTCGATGAAAGTGCTGCGCACCAAGGAAGGGCGCCGCATCCGGCTGACCGAGAAAGAAACGGAAATCCTGAAGTTTCTCTACAGGGCAGGGGGCAAGGCGGTTGCCCGCGAGACGCTTCTGTCAGAGGTCTGGGGCTACAACGCCGCCGTCACCACCCATACGCTCGAAACCCATATTTACCGCCTCCGCCAGAAGGTGGAGCCCGATCCGTCGAACGCGCAGCTTCTGCTGACCGATACCGGCGGCTACCGGCTTAGGCCTTGAGGGTTATCGTCACCGGGGCATGATCTGAGGGCTTCCAGCCGCTCCGCCAGATCGGATGGATGCGATAGGAGCTGACGTTCACGTCCTCCATCGCGGCTTTGTTGGCCCAGATATGGTCCAGCCGCCGGCCCCGGTTGGACGCGGCCCAGTCGGCGGCCCGATAGCTCCACCAAGTATAAAGCTTCTGATGATCGGGCACGGCGAGCCGGGCAATATCATCAAAGCCCGCCGATTTACGCGAATCCTCCAGCCGCTCGGTTTCCTGCGGCGTATGGGAGACGATCCCCAGCAGCTGCTTGTGTGACCAGACATCATTCTCGTGTGGCGCGACATTGAGATCGCCCACCAGAATGCGTTTGCGGCCCTTGGTGAGCTTCTTGTAGCCAGGCCCCAGCCGGTCGAGGAAATCGAGCTTGTGGGCAAATTTGTCATTGGCGTCCGGGTCAGGAACGTCGCCGCCGGCGGGCAAGTAGATGTTGTGGATCTCAATGCCGCTGGGAAGCCGCGCCGCGATTACGCGCGCATGATTTTCCCGGCAGAGATCGGGCACATCCACCTGTTCCAGCGGCAGGCGTGAGGCAATCGCAACGCCCGCATGGCCTCCGCGCTGCCCCCGGATCACCAGATGGGGCAGGCCCATCTCCTTGAACGCTTTCAGCGGAAACTCGCCATCCTGGCATTTCGTTTCCTGTAGGCACACCACGTCCGGCTTCTCCGCCGCAACGAAGGCCTCGATATTGGGCGCGCGCAGGCGAACCGAGTTGATGTTCCAGGTGGTAATCTTGATCGGACGGGTCATGCCCCCTCGCTAACACCTCGTCCTTAAACGTCAACGCGCCCGAACGCGGGGAGTTCGGGCGCGCCGGACGCAGGTTTATGCGTCTTGATGTCCGGATGTCGACCACCCGGTTCGACCGAGGAAGGTATCGCAGCGGGGGGTCTTTGCTGCGCGAGTTCCGTTCCGTCGATGTGTCTTTTATGTCACGTCGAGCGAAAAATTTCAAATTAACTCGCCGTAACAGCAGTTCCATGTTTTGCGGGTCAGTTGTTGTCAAAGTCCCGCAGGATGAAGAGGCGCGGGTTCAGCCTTGCGCCCGTCTCCACATCGGTCAGCATGACAGATGTGCTGCCGCCATTGGCGTCGGTCGTTCTCCAGCCGACAAGGGAATTGTCCGCCGAGGCCAGCACGAGGGTGAGCGTTCCCTCCATCTCGGCTTTCTTGTCTTCCACCGTGATGTTGGTGCGCCCTTCAGCGCGGCGTACATCCAGCACGCGCGCCTGGCTTTCGAAGTCCAGCCGGTCGCTCAGCAGCAGAGACAAGGGCGTCGAGCCGAGCGGCACGCGGTCGGTGGTTTCCAGGTCGGCGTCCTGCAAAGCAACCGTCGTCCCGTCGCTCACCATAAGCAGCGGCACCGGGTCATCATAGTCAAACCGCACCTTGCCGGGGCGCTGCATCGCAAACTGGCCGGTCGCATAAGACCCGTCCGGCGAAAGCTGCTCAAACCGCCCGCGGGCGGTCTTCACACTGGCAAGCGCTGTGGAGGCCTCCTTCAGCAGCGCGGCACGCTCGGTGCCGGAAAGCTGCGCCGCGGCGGCGGGCGCGGCGACAGAAGGGCTGACCGGCGCCTGTTTCAGGACGGGCAGCAGGGGCGATGCCCCGGCAATCAGCGCGGCAGCGGCAATGGGCGCAAAGAAATTCATCATCGTTCTGGCCTCCTTTATATGACCATACGCGAGCAGACCTACATCTAGGGGTCTGAACCGGGCCTAAACAGGGCCCGCAGGAGATTTTCATCTTCCCCCTGCGGCGCATCGGCTCCTCTGCCAGCCTGCATGCTTGCGCTCCCGGCGCGGGCGTCCCATCTTTGGCGCCAGAAAAGGGAGTTTTCATGAGCAACGCTGCGCTTCAGCACACCAAGGACAGTACGGATCAAGCCTTCATGGCAGATGTTGTGGAAGCCTCCATGACCCAGCCGGTGATTGTCGATTTCTGGGCGCCCTGGTGCGGCCCGTGCCGTACGCTCGGCCCGATCATCGAAAAGGTGGTCGAAGGCAAGCAGGGCGCGGTCAAACTCGTCAAGATCAACACAGAAGAGCACCCCGCCTATGCCGGCCAGCTCGGCGTGCGCTCGATCCCGGCTGTCTACGCTTTTGACAAAGGCCGCCCGGTCGATGGATTCCTCGGCGCGCTGCCCGAAAGCCAGGTCCGCGCCTTCGTCGAAAAGCTGCTCTCGGGCACCGATGACGCGCAGATGATCGCCGAAGCCCTGACCCAGGCCGAAACCGCCAGCCAGCAGGGCGACATCGCGCTCGCCACTGAAATCTACGCTGCCGTCCTCCAGCAGGAGCCGGAAAACATTGCCGCCATCGCCGGCCTCGCCCGTTGCCACCTCGCCACAGGCGACAAGGAGGCTGCCGAAGCCACCCTCGCGATGGTGCCTGACGCCAAGAAGAATGACTCCCTCATCAAGGGCGTACGCCTCGCCATCGAGATGATGGCCGACGCGCCCCCGCCCAGCGAGCTTGACGCCGCCCTCACCGCCGTCATGGCCGCCCCCGGCGATCACGACAAACGGTTTGAGCTTGCCGAGCAGTATGCCGCCGCCGGCAAGTATCAGGACGCCGTCGATCATCTGCTCATGATCCTCTCGGCCAAGCTCGACTGGGAAGGCGGCAAGGCCAAGGACAAGCTGTTTAAAATATTCGAAGCGGCCGGTCCGACAGAGGCCGTCACCATCGAAGGCCGCCGCCGCCTGTCTTCCCTGATGTTCGCTTAAGCTCAAACCCTGCCCGCGCCGGGCGAAAGGAAAAGTCACATGGCGCCGTATCGCAAGACAGCCGATCTGCCTGCGACGCTTGCCGTGTTTCCGCTCCCCGGCGCGCTGGTGTTTCCCCGCTGGCAGCTGCCGCTCAATATCTTTGAGCCGCGCTATCTCAACATGATCGACGATGCGATGAGCGGATCGCGCCTCATCGGCATGGTGCAGACGGCGGGCGGCACGCGCCAGACGCCGGGCCTGGCAGAGGTCGGCTGCGCCGGGCGCATCACCGGCTATTCCGAAACCCCCGATGGGCGTTACCTGATCACGCTCACCGGTGTCTGCCGCTTCGGCATTGCGCGCGAGCTAGAGGTCACCACGCCCTACCGACAGGTGTCGCCCGATTGGGAGCGCTTCGCGCAAGATCTCGCCCCCGCCCCGGAAGGGGAGGGGCGCGAACGCCTCGCGCTGGTCAATGCCTTCCGCGACTATGCCACGGCCAATAGTCTGGAGGCGGACTGGTCGGCGATGGAGGAAGCGTCCCTGGAAACCCTCGTTCATGCGCTCGCCTCCGGCTGCCCGTTTGCGCCGATGGAGAAGCAGGCGCTGCTCGAAGCGCCCAGCCTGCTCGACCGCGCGAATGCCTTGACGACGCTCCTGGAGTTCGGCAGTGCGCCGGGCGGCGAAGGCCAGGTACAATGAAGTTCAATAGGAACAGAGAATGAGTGATCTGCCTGAAGAGTTGCCCGGTGATGAGATCGCTGCGTTCGAGGCAAACGGGGTAGACCCGCGCCTCCTGGAAATCCTGATCTGCCCGGTCACGCGCCAGCCGCTAGCCTATAACCGCGCGCGCAATGAACTCGTCTCGAAGAATGCGCGCCTCGCTTACCCCATCCGGGGCGGCATACCGATCATGCTGGAAGAAGAAGCGCGCGACCTGGACGACATCGACACCGGAAGCGACGCATGAGCGCCCAGCCCTGGCCGGTAAAGCTCACCTTCCGTGCGGGCGCGCAGGAACTTCTCGCCGTGTTTGATGATGGCGAATCGGGCAGCGTGGATTATCGCACGCTGCGTCTGGAAAGTCCGTCGGCGGAAGTCCAGGGTCATGGTAGCGGCCCAAAACCGCCCCCGCCGATCGTGCCCGAAGACATCTCCGTCACCAAGGCAGACTCCGTCGGCCGCTACGCCCTGCGCCTGCATTTTTCCGATGGCCACTCCAGCGGTCTCTATACCTGGAATATTCTCCGGGCGCTGACCGTCAAGGATTAGCGCATCAGGCTCGGCAGATGGTCCTGATCGGCGCTGGCCTGGCGGGCGAGCGCCTGGCGGATCGGGGCAATCCTGTTCGCGGCCGTCAGGGCGAGCGCCCGCAACGGCTTGAGCACCAGATTATCGTTGGAGAATGTCCGGTCGACCGCGTCCATGAACAGCGCGCTGGAGGCTGAATCAAAGCGCCGCCATTCGCGGTAACGGGCAAGCACCGTCTCGCTGCCCGGATCAAGGCCCACTTCGCGCGCCTCCAGCATTACATCATAGAGGGCGGCGACATCCTTGAAGCCAAGGTTCAGGCCTTGCCCGGCCAGCGGGTTCATCCGCCGGGCGGCGTCGCCCAGCAGCACAACACGCGGCCCCGCCATGTCGCGCGCGATCTTCAGCACCAGCGGATAGGCGAGGGGAGGGCCGTCCAGCGTCATCGGCCCGGCAAACTCAGCAAAGCGGGCGTTCAGCTCCGCCTCGATCTCATCTTTGGAGAGTTTGGCCAGCGTTTCGGCCGCGCCTGTCTTCATATACCAGGCAAGGTTTGCCCGGTTATCGGGGAGGGGCAGGGTCGCGAAGGGCCCCTCGGGGGTAAACAATTGCCGGGCAATGCCGCCATGAGGCCGGGAAAGCTTCACATCTGCGGCAAAGACGGATTTTCCATAACTACGCCCCTCCGTGCCGATACCGGCAGCGTCCCGGACGGCTGAGTGGATGCCGTCACACGCCGCAATCAGCGCACATCGGAAGCTTTCGCCGCCTTCCAGATGCACAAGGGCGCCTGAAGGTAGGGCTTCATAGCCTGAAAAACGGGCGCCTTGTTTCCAGATGAGTCCCTCGGTGGCCCCGGTTTCCCGGTCAAGGGCCGCCTGGAGCGCGCCTGCGGGCACCAGCTCACCCAGGGCTTCCCGGTCGCCTTCGGGCAAATCGCTTGTCGAAAAGGCCGCCCAGGGCGCGCCAAACCAATGGGTGCCCCCGTCAACCGCTTCCAGCCCGTTCAGGGGTTCTGTCACGCCCTCAAGATCGCCGTGAACACCGGCCGCGCCGAGCAGGCGCCAGCTGCCCCGGACGATGGCAAAGCTGCGTGTATCTGCTGCGGGGGTTGCATTTTCCGGACGCGCATCGACCAGAACCGTACGCAGTCCGGCCTTGGCGGCCAGTACGGCAAGCGAAGTGCCCACCGGCCCGGCACCGATGACCGCAAGATCGGCCTCCAAGGGGGCGGGAATTGAGGTTTCAGCCATGTGACTCAGGTAGCTCCGCGCGCCTTCCCGGTCCAGTCATGGCGCCGCTTTGGGCGATTGGCCGCATCTCTGCACAAGTTCTGACCACCGAAAGGCTGAATCGAAGGCCGTCTTTGCGTCATGTGCGACTTTTCCGGGCAGGCGCAATCATATCGCCATGGGAGAGCGCTGGGGGTTACCGGGCTCTGCGCGACGAAAAGGCAAGTAAGGAGGGGCCAATGGGCCAATTGATTGGACGATGGATCCGCGGGGCGACACTCGCGCCGCTGGCACTGCTCACAGCAGGTATGGCATTTGCGCAGGAAGACGATGTGGCGGCACGTCTGGCAGCGCTTGAAGAGGCGGTGAGCGGAAGCGCCAGCGCCTATGTGGATAACAGCTACCTGTTCCTCATTGGTGGCCTGATCGTCATGTTCATGGCGGCGGGCTTCTGTATGCTGGAAGCAGGGCTTGTGCGTTCCAAGAACGCGGCAATGCAGACCACCAAGAACGTGACGCTGTTTTCGGTTGCCGGCCTGATGTTCTGGCTCGTCGGCTATAATATGGCCTATCCTGCCGAAACCGCCCTGATGGGTCTTCTGGGCACAACGCCCGGCCCGTGGAGCGGCGGCGACCTTTCGCTGGAGTCTGATGCCGGATACGCGCCGGCCTCTGACTGGTTCTTCCAGATGGTGTTCGTTGCAACGGCTGCCTCGATCGTTTCGGGCACCGTTGCCGAGCGCGTCAAGCTCTGGCCGTTCCTGATTTTCACAGCTGTCCTGACCGCGTTCATCTATCCGATCGTGGCTAGCTGGGAATGGGGCGGTGGCTACCTCGACAGCGCGTGGGCCTTCTCTGACTTCGCTGGCTCCACGCTGGTTCACTCGACCGGTGGCTGGGCTGCTCTGACAGGCGCCATCATCATTGGTGCACGTAAGGGCAAATACTTCGGCAAGTCGGTCAATCCGATGCCGGGTTCGAATATCCCGCTCGCGGCGCTGGGTACGTTTATCCTCTGGTTCGGCTGGTTCGGCTTCAACGGCGCCTCGCAGCTTGCTGCCGGGACTGCTGCCGACATCAACGCCGTCGCCCAGATCTTCGCCAACACCAACATGGCTGCTGTCGGCGGCGTGCTGGCGGCAATGATCACCACGGCGATCATCTACAAAGGCAAGATCGACGCAACGATGATCTTCAACGGCGCCATCGGTGGCCTCGTCTCGATCACTGCTGAGCCGCTGGCCCCGTCAATGGGCATGTCGGTCCTGATCGGTTCTGTCGGCGGTGTTCTCGTGGTCCTCTCGGTCCCGCTGCTCGACAAGTTCAAGATCGACGATGTGGTTGGCGCGATCCCGGCTCACCTTGTCTGCGGCATCTGGGGCACGATGATCGTTCCCCTGTCCTATACGGGCGCCATCACGCCGAACGAAGCAGGCGATCCGAGCTATCTCGGCCAGCTGGTTGGGGTTGTCCTGACAGGTGTGTTCGTCGTCATCGCGTCCTCGATCGTCTGGCTCGCCCTCAAATTCACGATCGGCGTCCGTCCGAGCGAGGAAGACGAGGAAATGGGTCTCGATCGGGCAGAGATCGGCCTGGATGCCTACCCGGAATTCTCCAACCGCTAACCCGGCCCCGCTAATCGGGATAGAATTCCACAGACCTTTGGCCCCGGCGGAGCGATCCGCCGGGGCTTTTCATGTTCCACCCACGGGAGAACCCCCTGCGAGAACTGTAGTTTCTTTTAAATTTCACGCAGTCCGTTTGCAGGGCGTTAAGCCTAACGGGGGCATGGTGAAGGCCCGCACCAGAGACAAAAACGGAGCGTCCTCCCCGATGACAGATTATGCCAGCCGCGACACAGAACTCCGCACGGTAAGTGACCCCGTCTGGAGAATTCTGACAGGCGCCGCCGCTTTCGGCGCCGGGGTATTCGTGTGCGGCGCTGTCGGTTCCTATGCCCCCACTGATCCGAGCTGGAACGCGGCCACAAACGCGGATGTCCAGAACCTCTTTGGCTCTTCGGGCGCCGTATTTGCTGACCTTGCCCGCCAGACACTTGGCTGGTCGGGCTGGATCGCTGGCCTTGCTCTGATGATCGGCGGCGCGATGCGCGCTGTGCTGGTCGGCAAGCCGCGCGTTCGCCGCTGGGTCATGGGCGCTGTGTCTGTCCCGCTCTCCGCGGCGTGTTTCGCCGCCTGGCCTGTCCCGGAATCCTGGCCCCTCAGCGCCGGTCTTGGCGGCATGGCAGGGGATGGCCTGTTTAACCTGTCTGTTCTGCCCTTCCGTGTACTGATGCTGCCCTCGCCTGAAGCCTGGGCAGGCTTCCTGATGGGCGCCCTTGCGCTCTGGACGGCGCTCACCGCCCTTGGCTTTGGACGCCGGGATGCCCAGCTTCTGCAAGAGACAGCCTCGCGCGGCGGACGTAACGCCGCCCTTCAGGCCCGCGGGGCAGGGGGCATGCTGCTGCGCATCGGCCAGAAACTCGTCACCCGTGAGCCAGCCCTCGCCCATGAAGTTGACGCTGCCCCCGCGGCCACCCGCGAGGAGCGCACCCTCATTATCAAGTCCGATGATGATTATGTCCCCACCTCGCGTTACCTGCGTAACCTCGCTGATGAGGAAGAAGACTACGCCCTCAACGAAGACGACGAGCGTTGGGACGATGAAGAAGAAGACGGCTACACCGCCGCCAATGACGAGGACGAAGACGCCGCCCGTCCGCCGCGTTTCACCTTCTCCAAGCCTGTCCCGGCCCCGCGTTCGGCCGCCGTCCCGAAGGTCGCCCAGCCTGAGCGCCGCCGCGCCGCCGCCACCCGTCTTCCGCCCATCGACCTCCTGCAAGAGCCAGAGGAGCGCCGCGAGACGATTGATGAGGAAGCCCTCATCGCCAAGGCCGCGCGCCTGTCCGAAGTCCTCAAGGAATTCGGTATCCGTGGACGGATCAAGGAAGTGCGCCCCGGCCCGGTGATCACCCTGTTCGAGATGGAGCCGGCCCCCGGCGTCAAATCCTCCCGCGTCATCTCCCTCGCTGACGACATCGCCCGCTCGATGAGCGCCGTCTCCGCCCGCGTCGCGGTCGTGCCTGGCAAGAACGCCATCGGCATTGAGCTGCCCAATGATGAGCGCGACACGGTGTGGCTGCGCTCGCTGCTCCAGTCGGAAGCCTATTCCGCCAACCGCGCCAGCCTGCCCATGGCACTGGGCGAAGACATCGGCGGGATACCCACCGTTGTGGATCTCGCCAAAATGCCTCACCTCCTGATCGCCGGCACCACCGGCTCGGGCAAGTCTGTCGGCGTCAACGCCATGATCCTGTCGCTGCTCTACCGGCATACGCCCGAGCAGTGCCGTTTCATCATGATCGACCCGAAAAAGCTCGAACTCTCCGTATACGAAGGTATCCCCCACCTTCTGGCGCCGGTCGTCACCGAAGCGGACAAAGCCGTCAATGCGCTCAAATGGACCGTGCGCGAGATGGAAAGCCGCTACGAGCTGATGTCGAAAGCCGGCGTACGCAACCTCGCCGGCTATAACGAGAAAGCCGCGAAATACCGCACCGCCGGCGAAGAGATGACCCGCAAGGTTCAGACCGCCTTCGATGACCGGGGCAAGCCGGTCTATGAAACCGAAGTCCTGCCCGTCGACCATATCCCCAACATCGTCGTCGTGATCGACGAGATGGCAGACCTGATGCTGGTCGCCGGGAAAGAAGTGGAAAGCTGCGTCCAGCGCCTCGCACAGATGGCGCGCGCCGCCGGCATTCACCTGATCACCGCCACCCAGCGTCCGTCCGTGGACGTCATCACCGGCACGATCAAGGCAAACTTCCCGACCCGGATCTCCTATATGGTGACCAACAAGGTCGACAGCCGCACGATCCTCAACGAGCAGGGCGCCGAACAGCTCCTCGGCATGGGCGACCTTCTCTACCAGGCTCCGGGTAAGAAATCCCAGCGCCTGCACGGCCCGTTTGTGGCCGACGAAGATGTCGGCGCCGTGGCGGACTGGCTGCGCGAGCAGGGCGAGCCCGACTATGTGATGGACATATTGGAATCGCCCGATGATGGCTCCACAGGATCGGCCGTGATGGACGCGATCCTCGGCACCGGCGGTGGCAGCGATGATGATGAAGGCCTCTTCTCACAAGCCGTGCAGATCGTCGTCCGCGACCAGCGCGCTTCCACCTCCTATCTCCAGCGCCGCCTCAAGGTGGGCTATAACAAGGCCGCCGGTCTGATCGACCGCCTCGAAGAAGAAGGCGTCATCTCCGCCCCCAACCATGCCGGCAAACGCGAAGTCCTCGCCGGCGGTGGCGGCGGCAAGGCCAGCGCAGCTTAAAACTCTTTCCCAGCCCCAGATTAGGTCATGGTGGGCCCCACGGGCAGCCCCTTGCCTTCCAAAGAGAAGGCCCGCTGTCTGAAAGACAGCTGGCGGAGGAACGCCACGCCCCTCACCCCATCGGATAAAGGATCTCCCGCGAAACCTTGTCACACGCCTTCATCACATCATTCGAAAGCACCAGATCGCCCGCCGCCAGAATCTCCGCCAGCTGATCAAACTTCGAAACACCGACAATCGTCGAGGCCACAAAGCTGTGCTGTTTCGACCAGGCCGTCGCCAGCGTCACCGGGCTCATGCCAGCCTCCCTGGCGATCTCCATATAGCGCGCCGTTGCGGCCAGGGATTTGTCATTGACGAAGCGCTGCGCCATCGCGGTGTGGCGCCCGCCTTTGTTGGCATAGGCGGAGAAGCGTGCACCCTGCGGGAAGGCGCCGTTCTGATACTTGCCGGAAAGCACCCCGCCGCCCAGTGGAGAGTAGGGAATAAGACTGACGCCTTCGCGCTCACAGATCTTTGCCAGTGCGTCTTCAAAGCGGCGATTGTTCAGGGAGAAATTATTCTGAATCGTCTGGTAACGGACCGTCCCGAGACGGGCGGACGTCTCGATCGACTTCATCAGCCCCCAGGCGTCTTCGTTCGAACAGCCCACGATGCGGACATAACCTTCCCGCACCAGGTCATCGAGGGTTTCCATAGTCTCGTCGAAGGCCGTGCCATGATCTGGCCAATGGGTCTGGTAGAGGTCGATATAGTCCGTCTGCAAACGGGTCAGGCTGGCTTCCACCGCGCGGCGGATATTGTGCCGGTCCAGCGCCGTCATCCCCGCGCGCTGCGATCCCTTGATCCAGCCATGAGAGGGCCCGCACACCTTGGTCGCCAGGATGATGGAGTCGCGATCCTTCGTCTTCATCCAGCGCCCGAAGATTTCCTCGGTCAGCCCGCCATATTTGAGGTCAGGCGGAACGGGATAGTTTTCGGCGGTGTCAAAGAAGTTGATCCCGGCGTCCAGGCTCGCATCGAGAATGCGGAAGGCCTCCTTCTCGTCGGTCTGGGTGCCGAAAGTCATGGTGCCCATACAGATGTCGGAGACATAGATGGCGCTCTTGCCGAGGCGGCGATGTTGCATGGCGGTAGCTCCCTTATAGTTTATCGGGGCTCACCCTAACGCCGCCCGCGCCAAGCGCCAGTCACTGGTCCCCGCGTTCTCCCTACGGAAAGCAGCCCTTTTGATGTTGAACGCTGCCATAGGGTGCCATCGCAAAATCCGGGTGGCGGAAGGCGTCGGTGAGGCATATAGCACGCCGCCATGAGCCCCGCCCTTCGCCTTGGTTTTCCCGCCGCACTCCTCTCCTACCTGATCTGGGGGAGCCTGCCGCTCTATATCCGCGCGATGCAGCATATCGGGGCGCTGGAGCTGTTGTCCCACCGGGTTATCTGGTCCGTGCCGACCGCGATCCTTTTCATTGCGGTTGCCGCAAACTGGCGGGATGTGCGCGCCGCCTTCACCGGCAGCAATCTCAAATGGCTCACAATCTCTGGCCTGCTCATCGGCGCGAACTGGGCAATCTATATCTGGGCGGTGAATGCCGGCCGCACGATGGAGGCCTCGCTCGGCTATTACATCAACCCGCTGGTCAATGTGTTGTTCGGCATGCTGATCTTCTCGGAAAAGCTGCGCATTGCTCAATGGGTGGCCGTCGGGATTGCTGCCATCGGTGTCGGCGTGATGGCCTTTGCCTTCGGGCATGTGCCTTGGGTGGCGCTGATCCTGTGCACCACCTTTGCCTGCTATTCGGTGATCCGGAAGAAGGTTGCGATCGACAGCCGGGCAGGCTTCCTGGTGGAGGTCGCGCTGCTGGCGCCCGTTGCGATGGGCTGGCTCATCTGGTTTGCCACCACCCAATCGGAAGGCCGCTGGCTCGGGGAAGGGGGCTGGGACATTGCCTTGCTGATGGCGGCCGGCCCGATCACGGCGATCCCGCTGATCCTTTACGCGCTGGCAGCCAAGCGCCTGCGCTTCTCCACCATCGGCATGATGCAATATATCGGCCCCACCATTCAGTTCCTGATCGCCGTACTGGTCTTCAAGGAAGGCTTCGGCATGACGCATGCCATCGCTTTCGGCTTTATCTGGGCGGCGCTGGTCATCTTCACCGCTGACAGCCTCATGGGGGACGCCAAGGCCCGGCGGCTCGCCCGCACAGCCCGGCCTGCTTGATCGGTCCAAAAGAAAACAGCGGCCTCCTCCTGGAAGCCGCTGTAAAGGTAAGTGCATGACGGAAATGGAGCCTTCCAGTTCCATCCTGGCCATTGCAATGCATGTGCCAGCCTGCGTGTCAGGCATGCGGCGGGATCAGCGCGATCCATAGGGCTATGCCCGCGAGCAGGCTAGCAAAGACCAGGCGGGCGCCCAGCGAGGTGCGCCATTGCTCAAGCCGGTCACCCAGACGGCTGGAGAGCAATACGATAGCGACATGCACTAGTGTGGCCACCAGAAGATGGATCAATCCGAGCAGCAAGCTCTGAAGCCAGACCGGCCCTGCGCCGGGGTCCACAAACTGGCTTATAAGCAGCACGTAAAATGCCAGGGCCTTGGGGTTGAGCACGTTGGCAATGAAGCCGCGCCGGAAGCCGCGCTCACCGGCAGCGGTTGCGGGCGCTGCCTCGCCTGTGTCCATCAAGGCATCTGCTGCCAGGTACAGCATGAAGGCGACGCCGGCCCAATGCAGCAAACCGAATATGGCAGGCGCGCTGACGATCAGCGCGGTCAACCCCGTGACGGCGGCGAGAAGCTGAAGAGAGAGCCCGGACGTGATGCCTCCCACAGCGGCGAGCCCGGCTTTGCGGCCTTCCCGCAAAGTCAGGGCGGCGAGCCAGCCCATATTGGGGCCGGGCGTCAGCTCGATCACGGCGACGGCAAACAGGAACGCGGCCCAGTCGAACCCGCCCAGCATCACTCAGAGGCAGCCATACGCCGATTCAATCAGGCGCACCGCGCGCGGATCGCCGACCAGGGACGCCGATTGCCGGTTCATCACATAGGCGGCCGAAAGCTCCCGCGCCGGGTCGGCAATCGCCATCGACCCGCCCCATCCCGAATGGCCGAACGTGTCCGGGTTTGGCCCGAACTTGCCATGACAGTTGATCATGATGCCGGCGCCAAACTTCGTATGCATCGGCAGAACCAGATCGGGCCCATCGACGCGCGGGCGGATCAGCGCGTCCAGCGTGTCGCGCCGGATCAGCGTCTTGCCGCCGGCAATCTCTCCGCCCCGGGCATAGGCCTCGTAAAGGCTCGCGACGCCAAGCGCGGTGCCATGGCCATTGGCGGACGGGATCTCGATCTCACGCCAGATCCGCCCAGCCCGGTCAGGCGAGGACCATTTCGAGACGAAGGCCGCGCGCCTTGGCGGCGTGATCTCGCCCAGCGGCGCCAGGGATTTGGGGCGCAGCATATCGCCAACACGCGGCTCGTCTTTTTCCGGCAGGCCGATCTGGAAATCGATGCCTGCCGGGCCGCAGATGTCTTCTTTCAGGATCGCGCCGACGCTGCGCCCGGTGATACGCTTGACCACTTCGCCCAGCATGTAGCCCCAGGTGAGGGGATGATAGCCATGGGCGCTGCCCGGCGGCCACATCGGGGGCAGGGCGGCGATGGCGGCGGCGCAGGCCGGCGGGTCGAGCCAGAGGGCCGGGTCGATCTCTTCGGCAAAGCCGGGCAGGCCCGCCTGATGGCTCACCATCTGGCCAATCGTGACCTCGCCTTTGCCTTCAGCGGCAAATTCCGGCCAGACATCGCAGACGGGTGTTTCATAGCCGGCGGGAAGGTTTTCCACCGCCATGGCCAGCACCAGCGCCGAGATACCCTTGGAGGCAGAATAGATCGGCACGATTGTGTCTTCGTCCCAGACGCGTTCCTTCTGCCGGTCGGCCCAGCCGCCGCGAATGTCGACCAGCGTTTCCCCGCCGATCCGGAGCGCGAAACACGCGCCCTGTTCCTCGCCGCTGGCAAAGTTTGCCTCGAAGGCGTCCATGACGGGTTCAAAACCGGGGGCGACGTGGCCAGAGATCGGTGTGTCGGTCATTGAAAAGGCTCCGCTGTCACATTGATTTCGGGCTGGAAACAGGCCACCCCTTCGAACCTATGAGAACCTAGTCCGTCAAGGAGGCAAAGCCCATGTCCATCCAGCACCGCCCGCGCCGCTCCTGCCTTTACATGCCCGGCGCCAACAGCCGCGCCCTGGAAAAGGCCCGGGATCTACCCGCCGACACGCTGATCCTGGACCTTGAAGACGCCGTTGCCCCCGAAGCCAAGGAAGAGGCCCGCGCGGCCATTCTCGCGGCGGTAAAAACGGGCGGCTATGGCAAGCGCGAGATCGTCATCCGCATGAACGGTCTCGACACGCCCTGGGGCCATGACGATCTCAAGGCGATCGCAACGTCTGGCGCCGCTGCCGTGCTGGCGCCGAAGGTGACCGGGCACCGGGATATAGAGCGCCTCAGCACCCTGCTGAAGGAAGCGGGCGCCCCCGACAGCATGGCGCTATGGGTGATGATCGAGACGCCGTTGGCAATCCTCAACATCAAGGACATCGCCGCCGCCTCCATCGGCACGCATCTCACCGCCTTCGTGATGGGCACGAATGATCTGGCCAAGGAATACCGTGCCCGGATGACCCCGGACCGCATTGCTTTTCAGACGGCGCTTCAGCTCTCCATCGCAGCGGCGCGCGCCTACGGTCTCGTGGCCATTGATGGCGTCTACAATGACATCAAGAATGAAAGCGGCTTCCGCGATGAATGCGAGCAGGGCCGCGATCTCGGCTTTGACGGCAAGACGCTGATCCACCCCTCCCAGCTGGAAGAAGCCAACCGCATCTTCGCGCCGAGCCCGCATGATGTGGAACAGGCCAAGGCCGTCATCGAGGCCTTCGCCGACCCGGCGAATGCGGGCAAGGGCGTCCTGAAGGTCAACGGCAAGATGACCGAGCTGCTCCACCTTGAGGAAGCGCGCCGGGTTGTCGAGATGGACGCGGCGATCCGGGCTTTGGCCGTCTAGAGCCCAATCCTGCCTTCAGAGGAAGTGGATAAAAATTAGCAGGGACTCGACCTAACGCTTTGCGCCCCTAACTCCTCTTCCATCAAACTCAGGAGCGCCCCATGACCTACACCCTTATCCACAATCCCGGTTGCGGTTCCTCCAAGAAGGGGCTGGAGCTACTCAAGGCAAACGGCGTCGAGCCCAAAGTGCGGAAATATATGAGCGCGGCGGAGCGGCTGAGTGTCGAGGAACTCAAGGACATCACCAAAAAGATGGGTGCCAAATCTCCGCGCGCTTTCCTGCGTGAGAAGGACGCGGCCGCTGTAGGCCTGGCCGAAACGGCGTCCGATGAAGACGTTTACGCCGCGATGGCGGAGAACCCGAAACTGATTCAGCGGCCCATCGGCATCAACGGCCAGAAGGCCGTGCTGGGCCGGCCCAATGATAAACTGCTCGAAATTGCTTAATTTTGGGCAGTTTGGGCCCGGATTCGCTAAAATTTGATCGATTGGCTTGAGGGTTCCTCAGCCCTGATCGGCCATAACGGCTGTTATGTTGTTTATCGCCCTCTCAACTGCCGGTCTTCTCCTTGCCTTTTCGGCCTTCGCCGCCTTTGGGCTGCCTTGGCTTGTCATGGGGAACCGGGCCTTTGAGGAGTTTTCAGAGCGGCGCGACCAGCAGATGATGGCCGGTATGCTGGCCACTGCGGCGATTGCGCTCGCCTGCCTGCCGCTCCTGCATTCTGCCTTGATCTCGGTTGCCCCGCAGATGCAGGTGTTCGCCGAAACCGTTCTGGGCGTTCCCGAGCGCTTCTGGAGCTAACGCCCGGAAGGCGCTAAGGCTTCGCCCATCAGATGATGAGGCGAGACATGGCGACCAGCACGAAATCCAATCCGGGCAATTTCTTCGAAGACTTCAAGCCCGGCGAAACGCTGATCCACGCCACCCCGCAGACAGTGACCGAGGGCGACATCGCCCTTTATCGCGCGCTGACGGGAAACCGCTACGCCCAGTATTCCTCCGCCGAATTTGCCAAGGCCGCCGGCTTGCCGGGCCTCTGCGCTGATCCGCTGCACGCCTTCCACATTGTTTTCGGTAAAACGGTGCCGGATATCTCGCTGAATGCCGTAGCCAATCTTGGCTATGCCGATGGCCGCATCCTGCGCCCGGTCCTGCCGGGCGATACGCTCCGGGCAAGCTCGGACGTAATCGGCGTGAAGGAGAACTCCAACGGCAAGACAGGCGTTGTCTGGGTGCGCACCAAGGGCGTCAACCAGCGCGGCGAAGAAGTGCTGAGCTATGTGCGCTGGGTGATGGTCAACAAGCGCGACGCGGCCTCGCCCGCGCCCGAACCTGTGGTGCCGGAGCTTCCGGCCGCCGTCGTAGCGGGCGACCTGGAAGGATACCCGGAGATGAAGGCCTGGCCGTTTGCCCAATCGGGCAGCCGGCATGTTTTCGAGGACTACGAGATTGGCGAGAAGATCAGCCATGTCGACGGCATGACGGTCGAAGAGGCCGAGCATCAGATCGCGACCCGCCTCTATCAGAACACCGCCAAGGTGCATTTCGATGCGCATGGCCAGAAGGCCAGCCGCTTTGGCAAACGCCTCATCTATGGCGGCGTGGTGATCTCGATTGCCCGCTCGCTTGCCTTCAATGGCCTGGAAAATGCCGGGCAGATCCTCGCCATCAATGCCGGCAGCCATGTGAACCCGCTGTTTGCGGGCGACACGATCTATGCCTGGAGCGAAGTGCTGGACAAGGCGGAGCTGTCGGAGACCTGCGGCGCGCTGCGTCTGCGGCTTGTGGCGGTGAAAGATACCGACCCCGGCGCTTTCATTTACAAGGATGAGGCCGGAAAGCATGACCCCCGCGTGCTGCTCGATTTCGACTATTGGGCCGCCATTCCACGCGCCCGCTAGCGGCGGCGCGCAGGCACCCTATATTGCTCCGATGGGCGGCTATCCACCTTATGCGGGCTTCACCGAATTTGCGATTGCGCTGGGCGTGATCCTCTCGGCAATTGTCAGCCTTCTGGGCACCTCCAGCCGCAAGCGGATGGTGGCGATGGGCGAAGCGCGCTTGCAGGATCTCTCCGAAATGACCGGGATACTCGACCCCAAACAGCTGTTCGCTGTGTTCGGGCCGCCGGATATGGGCCGGGTCTGGCGTAACGTGACCCTGATAGACCTTCGCCGGGCGCGGTCACCAGCCGGTTGGCTGATGTCCAGCGACCTTGTGGACTATGCCTGTATGCTCGCAGCCATCATCGGCATGCTCTTCAATCATTCGCTTATTCCACTGCTTCTTCTTGGGGCATTGGGGGTTCAGGCTGCGGGCTGGATTGTCTCCGCCCGCGTCCCGAAATAAGGGGCAGGGGCCTTTTGCTTCCCGTGAGAGGGGAAAGGCATTAGAGAATGCAGATGAAGCTCTGGAAAATGAACGGCGCTGGCAACGCGTTTGCCATATTCGACGCGCGCTCGACGGCCTTCACGCCGACGACGGAGCAGATTCGCAAGATCGCCGCAGACCTGAAGGCCGATCAGGTCATTGCAATGGAGCGGGACGCGACCAAGGATGTGTTCATGCGCATCTGGAACTCCGACGGAACGGAAGTCTCTGCGTGCGGCAATGCCACCCGTTGTGTCGGCCAGCTGATGCTGGAGGAGACCGGCAAGGACCGCGTCACCATCCAGACCGAAGCCGACATGCTGCGCGCCTCCCGAGCCGAGGGTGGTCTCATCACCGTGGATATGGGCTCGCCCCTGATGGGCTGGGAAGATATCCCGCTATCCGAGAAAATGGACGTGCGCGGCGTGGACGTGAAGATCGGGCCAATTGACGCCCCGATCCTGTCGCGCCCGGCGGTTGTCTCGATGGGCAATCCCCATGCGGTGTTCTTCGTCAAGGATGTCGACGCTTATGACATCCCGGCCATAGGCCCACTAGTGGAATGGCATCCGCTGTTCCCCAAGGGCACGAATGTCGGCTTTGCGCAGGTTATCGACCGGGAAACCATCCGCCTGCGCGTCTGGGAACGGGCTGCCGGGCTGACGAAAGCCTGCGGCACGGGCGCCTGCGCCGCGCTGGTCTGCGCTGCCCGCGCCGGTCTGACGGGTCGCAAGGCGCGGATGATTCTGGATGGCGGCGACCTCTTCATCGACTGGCGCGAAAGCGACGACCATGTCTACATGACCGGCCCGGTGGAGCTGGAATTCGAGGCGGAGATATAGGCCGGAATCAGTGTTTCGGGGCGTACCCGCTTGCATTTCCCCCTCATCGGCGCGATCTGACGGCCTCTTATGGCTGATACCGCCCCGCCTTCCGGCCCGACCGTCATTACCCTCGGATGCCGCCTCAACACCTACGAGTCCGAGGTGATGCGCCGCCATGCGCAGGCGGCGGGGCTTGAGGACGCCATCATCGTCAACACCTGCGCGGTCACATCGGAAGCTGTGCGCGGCGCCCGCCAGGCCATCCGCCGGGCGGCGCGGGAAAATCCCGGCGCAGCGATTGTTGTTACCGGCTGCGCAGCCCAGACCGATCCCCAGGCCTTCGCGGCGATGCCGGAAGTCACCCGCGTCATCGGCAATCATGACAAGATGAAAGCGGAGACCTGGCAACCGGTCAGCCTTCTTGGTGGGGAAGAGAAAGTCCGCGTCAACGACATCATGAGCGTGCGCGAAACCGCTGCCCATCTGATCGATGGCATGGAAGGGCGCGCCCGCGCCTATGTGCAGGTCCAGAATGGCTGCGACCACCGGTGCACCTTCTGCATCATTCCCTATGGAAGGGGCAATTCCCGCTCGGTGCCGGCAGGGGAGGTGGTCGGCCAGGTCCGCGCGCTAGCCACCAGCGGGCATTATGAAGTGGTGCTGACCGGCGTTGACCTCACCAGCTGGGGGGCAGACCTTCCGGGCACGCCCCAGCTTGGCAATCTGGTGCAGCGTATCCTGAAGCTCGTTCCGGAACTGCGCGCCCTGCGGATTTCCTCCATTGACGCCATCGAGATGGATGACGCGCTCATCGAGGCGCTCGCTGATCCGCGCGTCGCGCCTTATTTGCATCTTTCGCTGCAACATGGCGACAATCTCATCCTTAAGAGGATGAAGCGCCGCCACAGCCGGGATCAGGCCATTCAGCTCACGGAGCGTCTGCGCGCCATGCGGCCGGATATTGCGCTCGGCGCCGACATCATCGCCGGTTTCCCGACCGAGACCGAGGCGCATTTTGAAAACTCCCTCCGCCTCATCGAAGAGTGCGGCCTCTCTTTCCTGCACGCCTTTCCCTACAGTCCGCGCCCCGGCACGCCGGCCGCCAGGATGCCCCAGCTGGCAAAGCCCCTGATCAAGGAACGCGCCGCGCGCCTGCGCGCAGCGGGTGACGCCGCTCTCATTCGGCATTTTGACCGGCATCTGGGCGGGGTTCGCGAAGCGTTGGTTGAGCGCGGACTGGCGGCCCGCCTCCCTGACTTCACGCAGGTGAAACTCAGCCGCGAGGCAGGAGAAGGTGGACGGATCGCCCGCGTGCAGATAACCGGCCATGACGGCAAACAGCTTCTGGGTGACCCCATCTCATGATCCTCTGGTTCGGCAAGAAAAAGAAACTCGACGAGGCCAAGGCCGCCGGCGCAGAGATGCAGGCGCCCGAGCTCAGCGGCGAAGAGATCGCTGCGCGCGAAGCCGCCGCCGCCGAGAAGGCCGAGATCGAGCGCAAGGTCGCCGAGGCAAACCTCGCCTGGGAAGAGCGCCAGCGCCGGGAAGCTCAGGAGGCCGAGGACGAAGCGGTCCGCGCAAAGGCCGCCGCAGAGCTCAAACTGCTGGAAGAGCGCCGCGAACATGCGCGCCTGCGCGAGGAAGCCGCCGAGGCCGCCCGCGCCGCCGCAGAAGCCGAAGCCAATGATCCGGGCCTCTTCGGGCGTCTCGGCGAGGGGCTTGCGCGGTCTACGGCCAAGCTCACCGAAGGCATCGCCGCACTAGGCCGCCGCAAGCTCGACGATGCAACCCTTGAGGAATTGCAGGATCTTCTGATTACGTCGGATATGGGCACGCGCGTTGCCGCCCGCGTCACCAAGGGCATCGCCAAGGGCCGCTTCGACAAGGAAATCTCCGGCGATGAAATCCGCCTCGCCCTCGCCGAAGAGATCGAGGAGATATTGAAGCCGCGCGAAAAGGTTGTCGATTTCTCCGATGGCCCGCGCCCGCGCATCGTTCTCTTTGTCGGCGTCAATGGCTCGGGCAAGACCACGACCATCGGCAAGATCGCCTCAAAGCTTCAGGAGCAGGGCGCCAAGGCGCTGCTGGTGGCCGGCGACACATTTCGCGCCGCCGCCGTCGAGCAGCTGAAAGTCTGGGGCGAGCGCGGCGGCATTCCGGTGATGGCGGGCGCCCATGGCGCCGACGCGGCAGGCCTTGTCTATGGCGCGGTGGAGCGGGCGAAAGCCGAAGACCTTGATCTGGTTCTGGTGGATACCGCCGGGCGCCTGCAGAACAAAGCGGAGCTGATGTCAGAGCTCGGCAAGATCGTCCGCGTCATGAAGAAAATTGATCCGGACGCGCCCCATGACGTGATCCTCGTGCTCGACGCAACCGTCGGCCAGAATGCGCTTTCTCAGGTCGAGGCGTTCCGGCATACGGCGGGCGTCACCGGCCTCGTGATGACCAAGCTCGACGGGACAGCCAAGGGCGGCGTGCTGGTAGCGATCGCCGAGGCGCATGATCTGCCGATCCACTTCATCGGTATCGGCGAAAAAGCAGAAGACCTCCGCCCGTTCAGTGCGGAGGCCTTTGCGAAGGCGCTGGTGGGGATCAAGGCCTAGGGATCACTCGGCCGCTTCGACTTTTCCCAAACCATCATCAAAGATGTCTTCGATGCCGCGCCCGAACAAGCGGGCGATGGCGAAGGCGAGGGGGAGGGACGGGTCATACTTGCCCGTCTCGATGGCGTTTACGGACTGGCGGGAAACGTCGAGCAGGCCGGCCAGATGCTGCTGGCTCCAGCCATGCTCACTCCTCAGGATGCGGATGGTGTTGTTCATCAGATCTGCCTTACACCGTCTTGCCGAGCACCTGACGCGCATGCGCAAGGCCGTAGAGGAAGAAGAAGGCGGGCCCGAACAGGAAGAGAGGGGTGTCGGGGATGACATTGAACCGCTCCAGGAAGCCGGCGACGAAGATCACGCCGGTGAGTACCACGCCCGCCTCTGTCAGCGCCTGCAATTGGCGCATGCGGGTATATTCGTCCGTCTCCCGCACCAGCCGGAGGATGGACCAGAGAATAGCGACCAGCGGCAGGGAAACCATCAGCGCAGCGGCGGTGCGTACCCCTGTCGACGCAGTCTCCATGTCGATAAAAGCCAGCGCGGCGACAATTGCGGCGCAATAGATCGTCATCATCGGGACGAAAATGACGAGATACCGTTTGTTGGCGGTGCGGAAGCCTTTGGGGTGAGCCATGAGAATACTCCTTGTCAAGTTTCCTTGTCTATATGACAAGCAAACTTGTCATGTCAAGCGAGCTTTACAAAGAATCACCGGGCTTGGCACAGCAAAAGTAATCCCGGCGTGGGGTGCCGGCCTGGATATCCTAGGTCTTGAAAAGGCAGCAGAAGCTTACTCCGCCGCCATCGCCTGTTCTGGCGCTTGCCGTGCCCCGCGCACAAGGCGGCCGGGGAGTTTTCCGGTTGGCTCGCCGCCGCGGTGGGTGATCTCGCCCTTGAGGATGGTGGCGGTATAGCCAGAGGCGCGTTGCATCAGGCGGCGGCCCTCGGCAGGCAGATCTCGGATCACGTCGGGCAGGTGCAGCTTCATATTGGCAAGGTCGATCACGTTGAGATCAGCGCGGTAGCCGGGCGCGATGAGGCCCCGGTCCCAGAGACCGATCCATTCGGCGGTCTTGCGGGACTGGCGGTGCACGATGGACTCGACCGAAAGTTTCTGCCCCCGGGCGCGGTCGCGCACCCAATGGGTCAGCATGGTGGAGGTGAAGGAGCCGTCGCAGATCATGCCGACATGCGCGCCGCCATCAGAGAGGCCAGGCAGCGTCGCCGGGCTCTGCATCATCTCCAGGATCGGATCGAGCGTGCCCTGCGCATAGTTCAGGAAGGGCAAGTAGAGCATGCCATTGCCGTCCCGCTCCAGCATCAGGTCGAGCGCCACTGCTTCAGGCGAAACGCCGCGCGCTTCTGCCATTGCGGCGAGGGTATGCTCAGGGCCCGGCTCATAATTGACCGGATCGGAGAGCTGGAAGATCTTGCCGAAATTACGCACCATCGACTTCAGGAATGGATTATCCGTCTGCGGTGCATCGGCCAGCAGGCGCGCGCGGAAGTCCGGATCGCGCAGGCGCGCCACACGCTCTGCCAGCGGAAGGTCGGCAATCTCCCGATAGGTAGGGTGGGCGCTGAAGGGGTTCAGCGTCAGGTCCAGCCCCAGCAGCACGCCGACCGGGCGCGGAGCGACCTGCGCTCGGATCGGCACGCCGTCAGCAGCGGCCGCCTCAATAGCGCTGAGCAGCAGGCGCCAGCCATTGGGCGCAACATCAGACTGGGCGAGCGAGACCGAGAGCGGACGTCCGGTCGTCTCGACGATCCGGCGCAGCATCGCCGCTTCCTTCTGCGGGTCATCAAAGTCGGACACAAATTGCAGCACGCCCCGCCCGGCCTCGGAAAGACCCATGCCGATACCGGTGAGTTCAGCTTCTGACGCTGTCAGTGTGGGGGTCGGCTGGCCGTCAGAGGTGCGGTGGTTCAGCGTGCGCGAGGTGGAAAATCCCATCGCGCCGGCCATCACGGCCTCTTTGGCGAGCTGTTTCATCGCCGCGATATCGTCCGGGGTCGCATCTTCCCGGTTTGCCCCCCGGTCGCCCATCACAAACACGCGCAGCGCGGCATGGGGGAGTTGCGCGCAGACATCTGTGTCGAAGCGGCGGGTCGAGAGGAAGTCGAGATAGTCCGGAAAGCTTTCCCAGCTCCAGGGCAGGCCCTGCGCGAGAACGGGGAAGGGGATGTCCTCCACGCCTTCCATCAGGCGGATGAGGCGGTCATGGTCTTCAGTTTTGCAGGGCGCAAAGCCAACACCGCAATTGCCCATGACGACTGTGGTGACCCCGTGCAGGG
Organism: Hyphomonas sp.; assembly: GCA_046293975.1. Classification (GTDB taxonomy): domain Bacteria; phylum Pseudomonadota; class Alphaproteobacteria; order Caulobacterales; family Hyphomonadaceae; genus Hyphomonas. The sequence goes on from JBKBIZ010000001.1 coordinate 72,821, forward strand.
AGGAGGGGCTGATTGCTTCGCCCCAGCTCACCTGGCCATCATAATGGGTGTGCAGATCAACAAAGCCGGGTGTCACAATCTGTCCGCGCGCGTCGATTTCCTCGATGCCCTTGCCGCTGACCTTGCCGACCTCTGTGATAACGCCGCCCGAGACGGCGACATCGCCCTCGAAGCCTGGCGCGCCGCTGCCGTCTATGATGGCGGCGCCGCGAATGATCAGGTCATGAGTTGGCATGGCGATGTCCTCCGGTGTTTTGCGGGGGAACATGCCTTAAGGGGAAGCGGTGTCAAACCCTGACGCCGCTTCCCCCTCTGGCAAAATATGCCTGATCTGTTGACTGAGCCGCGGCTCAGGGCGTGATCAGCTTGTCTTCCAGCCCGTCGCGTTCACGGCCTCCATAGATGGCGGCCCCTGCGGCAACGAAGGCGCCGATCATCATGGCAAGCGCGGTGGCGATGGCCAGCGTTGCGCTGGCGGCGCGGGCAGCATCCACCTCTTCACGGGCTTCCTCACGGGCCAGGGCCACATCTGTAAAGGCCCTCTGAACCCGCGCTTCGGCAGCGTTCATATCGAGGCTGGCGCGTTCAGCGACATCCTCGACAAGCCACAGACGATCTTCCGGCGTCACCGACGTATCATCTGCAATCGCCATCAACACGAGACGTTCAGCTTCTCCGCGCGAGGCGGCAAGGGCGTCAGCATCTGCGCCCGGCGCGCGATAGAGCCGGTCGGTGATGATGCTTGCCGGAGACGGCGTGTCTTCTTCAGAATGGACAGCTGCCACTGTGACGGCCGTTGCGGCCGCAGAGCCTCCGCCGACAGCTACCGCTGCGACAGTGAACATCAGCGCGCTTGCCACAGCCCATGTCAGAAAGCCGTGCACGGTGTCACGGAAGAATACCTCATCCTGATGAATGGACCAGCGCAGACGTACGCGCCCGGCAATATAGCCGCCTGCGATCGAAGCAAAGATCTGTGTAAGGATCAGCCAGATAATCGTGACGACACCAATCGTCGTGACGGACAATCCGTCCCCGGCGAAGGGCGACATCGCGCCAAAGCCGAAGGCCGAGCCAAGAACGACGAGAACAATCGTCAAACCAAGCGCCGCAAGGGCGCCGGCAAAGACGGCCGACCAGCTGATAGCCTGGCCAGCCCAGCCGCCGACAGTGTTGCGCGCAGGCGCAGTCATAGGTGCATCAACCATGTGCGCCTCCTAGAAAATCAAAAGAAGAATGAGAATGAGGGGAATCGGAACTCCCAGAAACCAGAGTAGAATACCTTTTCCCATGAGCGCTGCCTCCATGCGGGGTTGTTCCCTCTTCTGCCACTCGGGGGGCAGGCTGTCGGGGGATTGCTGAAAGAACGCCGCAACGCCTGATTGGTTCCTCTTTCACTATTCCGGGGAAGGGCGCTTCACGCCGCGCAGGCAAATTCGGAGACACCTTTCGCTCAGCCGAAAAGCTGCGTATGCGAAGCCGCCATGTCGCCCACGCTCCTGCCTATTGTTCTCTGCCTCCTCTCTGCGCTGACGGTCGCCATCACCAATGTGATGGTGAAGCGCGGCGGAGACGTTCTGACGGCGCGGGCGATTGTCGCCATCGTCATGGGCCTCTCTGTCCTGCCGCTTCTCCCCTTCGCGCCGTTGCCGCCACCGGAGACATGGCCGCTGATCGCCATCTCGGTGGCCGTGCACTGGTTCTACCAGTTCTCCGCCATCCGGGCGCTGCACCGGGGCGCGCTGTCGCTCGTGTTCCCCGTTATGCGCGGGCTCGGGCCGCTGGCCACGGCCGTGCTCGCCGTCTTCTGGCTGCACGAAACGCTCTCGCCGCTCCAGATCGCCGGCCTGATTGCGGCCTCGCTCTCCATTCTTGTCTTCGCCTTGCCGACAGGGCTCACTGAAAGCGCCCGGCGGCTCGACCGGGCGGCGCTGTTCTGGGCGCTGATGACCGCTATCGGCGTCGGCCTCTACGCCGTGGCCGACACGCGCGCCGTCCGCGCTATGGACAATCCGCTGACCTTCGTCGTCTGGCTGTTCCTGTTTGACTGGGTGGGTGTCACGCTCGTTCTTCTCTGGCAACGCGGGGGCAGGGTGATCCCAGCCCTCCGCAAGGAGCTGCGCGCCGGCGTGATCGGCGGCATTGCCGGGGCGCTTTCTTACGGCATGGCGATCTATGCCTATACGCTGACGGACGCGGCTTCTGTCACGGCGCTGCGGGAAACCTCCGTGGTCTTCGCGGCGGGCTTTGGCGCCTGGCTTTTGAAAGAGGGCTTCGGCCGCCGCCGGATTGCGGCAGCGGCCACGCTCGCCGCCGGCCTCGTGCTGATGCAGGCTGCGGGCTGACGGAACGCCGCAATCATGACAGAAGACGGTGACCAAAAAACCGGAAGCCGCCAGAGCGCGTAAGGATAGTCATGACCCAAACACCGCTGCCTCCCGCCGCTGATCCTGCAAACGGGATCGGCACTGCTGCCGGAAAAGCCAACCAGCTCTGGGGTGACTTCATCCCGGTCATCGGTTTCATCCTCACCTATAACATCTTCCGCCGTGTGGAACTGCTGGACGGCCTCATTAACAAAGACACCGCCATCTACTGGGCGACCGGCGTGCTGATCGTCCTGATGCTGGGTTTCCTCGGCAAACAGCTGATCCAGCGACAGCCTGTCTCGCAGATGATGGTGTTCTCCTCCGCCATCGTTGGCGGCTTTGGCCTCATCGGCATCCTGCTTCAGGAGAAAGCCTTCATCTATGTGAAGCCTACCATCCAGCAACTCTTCATGGCGGGCATCATTTTCATTCCGCTGCTGTTTGGTAAAAATCTCTGGCAATCGCTTTTTGCGAAAGTCTTTGATCTGCCGGACTTCGCCTGGCGCACCCTGGCGATCCGCTGGGGCTTATTCTTCATTGCTATGGCTGTCTGGAATGAATTTCTCTGGCGCATGTATGCGCCGGGCTTTGAAACGCCGCTCGTTATGGCAGGCATTCCGGTGGCGCCGGCAGGAAGCTATGAATTCCTTGGCCTGACATTCGGCGCGAAGAATGCCGAAGATGTCTGGGCCAACTGGAAGCTCGGCAACATGGCTATCGTGTTCGCGTTTGGCGCGCTTAATACGCCGTATACCCTGAAACATCTGCGCACCGCGGAAGAGACGCCCGAGGCGTCGTAACTTCTACCGTGTGACCTTCTCCGTACCCGGCGGGTTACCAAAAGGGACGAATGCCTTAAGGTGGCGCGTCTGGGCATAATGGGTCAACGCCCAGACGGCGGTGGGAAAGGCCATCTGCGACCAGGGGATCTCCGCCCAGGAGACAAGTTTCACTTCCTCGCTCTCCGGTCCTGGCGCGATGCCTGACAATAGTCTTGCGCGGAACATGATCTGCACCTGTGAAATTCGGGGCACGGAATAGACGCCGAGCAGGCCATCAATCTCGATTTCGGCCATAGCTTCCTCCCGCGCTTCACGCCGGGCACCTTCTTCCACGCTCTCACCTTCCTCCATGAATCCGGCCGGAAGGGTCCAGAATCCCTTGCGGGGCTCGATTGCACGCCTACAGATCAGGATTTTGTCGTCCTTGATTATGACCGCGCCGGTCACAATCTTAGGATTCACGTAATCAATAAAACTGCACCGCGTGCAGATTCGTCGCACCCGATCGTCCCCATCTGGCACATCCAGGCGAAAATCTGTGTTTTGGAAAGGAGTTGGCAATTGATCAGTCATCCAATCTTTATCCTGTCGCCTATATGGAGAATGTGTTTGATCCGCCTACGGGGCTCTTGTTAACGCCCCAGAACACGGATCGGCCCCATTTCACAATCCTGTCCTTCCCCGGACACCCGTCAATCAAATAGGAACATCATCATGAGCTTCAATCTCAACTCTTCGCCCAGCCACCTTCTGCACCGCGCCCAGCAGATCGCTGCCAATCATTCTGCCGCTGCCCTGAAATCGGCCGGCGTCACGCTGCGTCAGTTTTCTGTCCTCGCTGCTCTTTCGGGCAATGAAGGCGTCAGCCAGTCGGATCTTGTCAATGCCACCGGCATCGACCGCTCCACCCTCGCCGACATGGTTGCCCGCATGGAAACCGCTGGCCTCATCAAGCGCGCTGATTCCAAAACCGACGCGCGCGCCAAATCCGTCAGCCTGACGGCAAAAGGCAAGAAAGCCTATGACAAGGCCCTCCCGGCCGTCAGCAAGGCTGATGATGCTCTCTTCTCCACCCTGGCAAAAGCCAAGCAGGACGCCCTGCTGCAAGGCCTCACCGGCCTCGTTGACGATTCCGAGAAGAAAGAAGTCGCACCGCCTGCGCCTAAGGCTGTGAAAGCTCCGAAAGCGGCGCCGAAGGCTGCAAAAGCTCCGAAGGCTGCCAAAGCGGCTGCGCCGAAAGCCAAAAAAGCGCCTGCCAAGAAAAAGGCTGCTGCCAAAGCTGAAGTGAAAAAAGCGCCGGTCGCAAAGAAGCCGGTTGCTAAGAAGAAGATGAAATAATCATCCTTTCTTCTTTACGAAGTCATGAGCGGGGCGCTTCCAGCGCCCCGCTTACTTTTTGGGCAAGCATTTCATCCAGCGGCCCGCCGATATGCAGGATGATGTCTCCGCCGCCTGAGATGACAAAAGTTTCCGGCACGCCCGTCAGGCCGAAATCCAGCCCGCCGCGCCCCTCCGGATCGAGCCCCACCTGCGTGTAGGGATTGCCCAGCCGCTCAAGAAACCCGGCGCCGCTCTCCACCTTGTCCTTGTAGAGAATGCCGTAGACTTGGCCGGGATGTTTCTCGCCCAGCGCCACAAGATATTTGTGCTCGGCCTCACACGGCGCGCACCAGCTGGCAAAAAGGTTCACCACCACCGGCTGCCCGCCCGGGGGAGGGGCGAAGGAAATTTCCCCGCTGCCATCCATCAGAGAAAAGACATATTCTGGCGCGGCGCGGGAGACGCGCTCGAACTCGCCCTTGGAGGGCCGCATCATCTGCCATCCGCCTGTTGCCGCAACGATGACCAGCGCGACCACCGGCAGGGCATGGAGCCAGCGTTTCATGCCCGCAGATCCTCATCATTGGCGACCAGCGCTTCCAGACGCCGCTTTGCCGCGCGCGCCGCCAGCCAGGCCTGAAGGCAGGCCCCGGCAATCAGCGCCGCCCCGATCAGATAACAGGCCCAGATATAAGCCGCGTTCTTGTCAAACTCTGGCATCGCCTATCCTTCCAGCGCCTGCGCCGTCAGGCGGGCAATGCGCCGCTGGCGGATTTCGGTGCGCATATGGGTCATCACAAGGCCGCCAAAGAGAAGGCCGTGCCCGAGGCCTGAGATCAGAAGCGGCGTCAGATAGACCGCCGCCATCTTGGGGCCATCGGCCGTGATCACGCTGGCCGGCTGGTGCAGGGAGGTGAAGAGGTCCACCGAGAATTTGATCAGCGGCACATTCACCGCGCCGACCATAGCGAGGATGGCGCCGGCGCGCGCCGCCTTCTGGCGCGAATCCATCGAGGCGCGCAGGGCCATATAGCCGATGAAAAGGAAGAAGAGGAACAGGACGGACATCATCCGCGCGTCGTCCCATTGCCACCAGGTGCCCCAGGTCGGCTTGCCCCAGATCGCGCCGGTGGCGAGGCACAGCGCCGTCCACACCGCTCCGAGCGGGGCAATCGCCTTGGCGGCAATGTCAGCGAGTTCATGGCGCCAGATGAACCAGACGAAACTCGCCACGGCGAGGGCCGAATAGCTCGCCATCGCCAGCCAGGCGGCGGGCACATGGATGAACATCACCCGCATGATGTCCCCGCCCTGGTATTCGTCCTTCGGAACGATCCAGAGGCCCTGCCACAGGCCCCACAGGATACAGAGCATGCCGGCCCCATAGAAGAGGGGCGCCGCCACGGCGGAGAATTTCAGAAACTTGTGCGGATTGGCAAAGGCGGACCACATGGAGCTAACGCAATAACCTTCCCTCAGTCCGCCGCCAAGCGCAGGGCAGCTGCCATCGCATAGGGCGCAATGGCGCAGGCAAATAGTGTTGAGGCTGCCAGCAGCATCGGCGCGCCGCCTGATCCGATGCCCCCGGTCATGGCGAGGCTACCGAAAATAGCGGTCGGCACATAGAGCGGCAGGGCAATGATCGAGATCAGCAGCCCGCCCCGGCGCACCGTGGCCGAAAGCGCCGCCCCAACCCCGCCCCAGAAGAAAAACGCCAGGCTGCCGAGGGCATAGAGGCCGAGATGGGTGATCAGGTCGAGGCTCGCCTGCGCCTGGAACATCAGCGCCAGCAGAGGCGAGGCCAGCGCGAGCGGCAATCCGGCTGCCAGCCAGTGCGCCATCGTCTTGGCCGCAGCAATTGCTGCCATCGGCGCGCCGGTCTGTAGCCAGAGGTCCAGCGTCCCGTCTTCGGCGTCCGCCTGGAAGATCCGCTCCAGCGTCACGAGGCTGGATAGCGCAAGAGAGACCCAGATAATGCCGGGGCCGACGGCTTTAAGGGTCTCAGTATCACTTCCGATACCCAGGGGTACCAGCACGGCAGCCCCGCCGAGAAAGCCCAGCGGCAGGAGCGCGCCCGCGCCGCCCGCCCAGGCTTCTGCGAAGGCCTGCCGGAACGCCGCCCATATCGGGCCCGGGTTTGGAGAGGCGCTCAAAGTGTCACCTCGGCGGTCACGGGGAACCCGGCGGCGTCGTGCATTGACGCGATAATGGCCCCATTTGTCCTCAAATGTCCTGAAATGACCTGATCGAGCATGGCTTTGCCGGCCGCGTCGAGCGCCGTATAGGGCTCGTCCAGCAACCAGAGCGGGCGTTCTTCCAGCAGCAGGCGGGCAAAGGCCGTGCGCCGTCTTTGGCCGGCCGAAAGATAGCGCCCCGGCACATCGGCGGCCCGTGTCAGCGCCATTTTTTCAAGAATTTCAGGGATGTTCGCGCCCGATCCCCACGCTTTGGCCCATAGCGCCAGATGACTGCGCGGGGTCTCCTGCGGCTTGATGCCTTCCTTATGGCCGATCCAGTGATGGGGCACAGGGCGCGCGATCTCCCCGGCTTCGGGCCGTGTCAGTCCCGCCAGCATCCGCAGCAGCGTCGTCTTGCCCGCCCCGTTGGCGCCGCGCAACACGATGGCCTCGCCAGGGGATATCGCCAGCCCTATCCCCCGAAACAGCACCCGCTCGCCCCGCAGGATAGCAAGGCCGCTGGCACTGAGCAGGGGGGCGGTCGAGGCAGTCATCGGCGCAGGCTTAACCTGTTCGGCAAGCCCTGCAAACACGCTCTGACGCCGCTATTAACGCTTTGACCCTTTGTCCCAATTGCGCCGGAAGGGCAGGGCCTATAAGAGGGCCCCAGCGACGAAAACGGGCCTCCGGAACGCGAGGCCCCTTATCAGGAGGCAAGGCTCGCACATGCCGTCACAGGACAGCTTTAAATCGAAAAGCACGCTCACAGCAGCTGGCAAGACCTACACCTATTATTCGCTCGAAGCAGCGGCGAAGAATGGCGGTCTGGGCGACATATCCCGCCTGCCGGCCGCGCTGAAGGTTCTGCTTGAGAACATGCTGCGTTTCGAGGACGGGCTGACCGTCACCCCTGACGACATCCGCGCCTTCGGCGAATGGGCGGACAAAGGCGGCCAGAACCCGCGTGAGATCGCCTACCGCCCGGCCCGCGTGCTGATGCAGGACTTCACCGGCGTCCCGGCCGTGGTCGACCTCGCCGCCATGCGCGACGGCATCAAGGCCCTCGGCGGCGACGCCAAGAAGATCAACCCGCTCGTTCCGGTCGATCTCGTGATCGACCACTCGGTGATGATCGACGAGTTCGGCACACCCCGCGCCTTCCAGGCCAACGTCGATCTGGAATATGAGCGCAATATGGAGCGCTACACCTTCCTCAAATGGGGTCAGAAGGCGTTCAACAATTTCCGCGTCGTTCCGCCCGGCACCGGCATCTGCCACCAGGTGAACCTCGAATACCTTGCCCAGACCGTCTGGACCGATACCGACACGGATGGCTCCATCCTCGCCTATCCTGACACGCTGGTCGGCACCGACAGCCATACCACGATGGTCAACGGCCTTGCTGTTCTCGGTTGGGGCGTCGGCGGCATCGAAGCAGAAGCGGCCATGCTCGGCCAGCCGGTCTCGATGCTGATCCCGGAAGTCGTCGGCTTCAAGGTCACCGGCGCGATGAAGGAAGGCGTCACCGCCACTGATCTCGTGCTGAAAGTGGTGCAGATGCTCCGCAAGCACGGCGTCGTGAACAAGTTCGTCGAATTCTACGGGCCCGGCCTCGACAACATGCCGCTCGCGGATCGCGCGACCATCGCCAACATGGCCCCGGAATATGGCGCCACCTGCGGCTTCTTCCCGATCGACGACGAAACGATCCGCTACCTCCGCCAGACCGGCCGCGAGGAAGACCGCATTGCCCTCGTCGAAGCCTATGCCAAGCAGAACGGCTTCTGGCGTGGCGCGGACTATGCGCCCGTCTACACCTCCACGCTGCATCTTGATCTCGGCGAAGTCGTGCCCGCCATCTCCGGCCCGAAACGCCCGCAGGATCACGTTGCCCTCGCCGCGGCCGCTCAGGTGTTCGGCGAATACATCAATGGCGTCCGCAAACCGGCCAAGGCCCCCGAACTGCAAAAGTCGGAAATGACGGAGGAGGGCGGCGCGCCCTCGCCCAAGATCATTCCCGGCGACCATGCCGGCCCCAGCGAAGCGGCCGTCGAAGGCCATGACTGGAAACTCCGCGATGGTTCGGTCGTGATCGCCTCGATCACCTCCTGCACCAACACGTCAAACCCTTACGTCCTGATCGGCGCCGGTCTCGTCGCCCGCAAGGCCCGCGCTCTTGGCCTCACCCGCAAGCCCTGGGTCAAGACCTCGCTGGCCCCCGGATCGCAGGTCGTCTCCGAATACCTCAACGCCGCTGGTCTCCAGGAAGATCTCGACGCCCTCGGCTTCAACCTGGTCGGCTATGGCTGCACCACCTGTATCGGTAATTCCGGCCCGCTGGCGCCTGAAATCTCCAAGTCGATCAACGAGAACGATCTCGTCGCCGTCTCGGTGCTTTCGGGTAACCGCAACTTCGAAGGCCGTATCAGCCCGGACGTGCGCGCCAACTATCTCGCCTCTCCGCCGCTGGTCGTTGCCTATGCCATCGCCGGCGACATGAATATCGACATCACCAAGGATGCAATCGGCACCTCGAAAGACGGCAACCCCGTCTATCTGAAGGACATCTGGCCGACGACCAAAGAGATCGCCGATATGGTCCACGCGACCGTGACGCGCGAGATGTTCATGTCGAAATATGCCGACGTGTTCAAAGGCGACGAGAAATGGCAGGGCGTTCAGACCACGGACGCTGAAACCTATGACTGGCCGGTCAGCTCGACCTATATCCAGAACCCGCCCTACTTCCGTGGGATGTCCGCCGAGAAAGGCGATATCAACCCGATCGAGGGCGCGCGCGTGCTCGCCCTTCTGGGCGACATGATCACCACCGACCACATCTCTCCGGCCGGTTCCTTCAAGGCCAACAGCCCGGCGGGTAAATACCTGACCGAGCGCCAGGTGCCGGTGAAGGATTTCAACTCCTATGGCTCGCGCCGCGGCAACCATGAAATCATGATGCGCGGAACCTTCGCCAACATCCGTATCAAGAACGAGATGCTCGACGGCGTGGAGGGCGGCTACACCCTTGGGCCCGATGGCGAGCAGACCTCGATCTATGACGCGGCGATGGCCTGGATCGACAAGGGCGATCCGCTGGTTGTCATCGGCGGCATCGAATACGGCGCCGGCTCCAGCCGTGACTGGGCCGCCAAGGGCACAAACCTCCTTGGCGTAAAAGCCGTGATCGCCGAGAGCTTCGAGCGTATCCACCGCTCAAACCTCGTCGGTATGGGTGTCATTCCTTTCGAGTTCATCGGCGACAGCCGCAAATCTCTGGAGCTCAAGGGCACCGAAATCTTCGATATCGAAGGCCTCGGCAATGACATCCGCCCGCTCTCCATCGTTCCCTGCAAGATCACTTATGCCGATGGTTCGGTGAAGACGATCCAGATCAAATGCCGGATCGATACCGAGATCGAGGTCGATTACGTCAAGCATGGCGGCGTGCTGCACTATGTGCTGCGCGACCTTGTCCGCGCCTCTTAAAAACACCAAAGCCCGCCGCAGGATCAGCCTGTGGCGGGCTTTTTGCAGCTCTCACGCGGCTGTGACTGTCGGCGTCCCGCCCCAGAGCATATAAGCGGCCTGTGATTATGCGACTACCTGCCCTGTTCATCTTTATTCTGGCTGCCTTTGCGGCGCCGTCTGCGCATGCGGATGGTCCTGTTCTGGTTGAGCTTTTTGCCTCCAAGAACTGCCGGTCCTGCCCGGCTGCCTATAAGGCGATGGATGAGCTGGAAGCCCAGCGGAGCGATGTTCTGGTGCTCACCTGGCCGGTCGATTACTGGGATTATCTCGGCAGCAAGGAAAAGATGGCCCTGCCGGAATCAAAAGATCGCCAGCGCGGCTATGTCGAGCGCTTCTCCCTGCGTGGGCCCTATACGCCCCAGGCCGTTTTTAACGGCGCTGAGCAGGCGGCAGGGAACAAGGCCAGCAAGGTTGGCGCTGCGCTCGGCAAGGCGCTGGCTCTCCCACAAACCGGCGTGGCCCTCGTTCGCAAGGAAGACAAGGTCTCGCTCAAGGGCGAAACCGGCAGCCTGACCGACCTCTGGTGGGTCACTTATCTGACTGACACGGATAACACGACCAAGATGCCAAATCCGGTGACCTCTGCCCGTCAGATTGGTCCCTGGCTGGGTGGCCGGGCGGATATCGAGCTGCCAGAGTGTGACTCCGGCTGTGTCCTCATTGTTCAGGAAGCCGGCTTCGGCCCGGTCCTCGCCGTTATGGACGTGCGCTGATCAATCCTCCGCCGGATCTGGACTGCTGATCGTCTCGCCTTCAGGTGGCCGGGCTATATCTGACACCTTCGGGGCGAAATCCCGCCAGTCAATTTCCGAAATCCGGAAAGCCCAGCCCCGGGCGCGCTGATTGATGGCGGCACCCCGGTGGGCGCCTTCGCCGGCTTCAATGGCGCGCAGGGTAATGAAAAAACCATCAGATTCACGGTAAGGGCGAACATCTACTTCCAGGCCGTCATGGGTCTGAGTGATGTGGCTGCCAACCGCACGTGTCCTCAGTTCGCTCGCCGGGCGCACGCCAATCGGTTGGAAGCGCGTCAGCGCGAGGGCTGGCCCGGTTGTCACCAGCCGGTTTACCAACTCATAATGCTCATGCGGCGGGGCAGGGCGGAACGCCCGGTCGCTCGACCCGATCGCGCGCTGAAGGAACAGCGACGCGCCGGACCTATCGGTGAGGCGCAGCGCAGAGACCGCGTCGGCGTGGAGATCAATGATATCGAGGTCAAGCCAGGCTTCGGCCGTGTAAAGCGGCGGCAGCGTGCCCTTCACCCGGTAGGCCTGCATCTCGCCGGGGCGGCGCACATAGATATGTTCATCCTTACGCCCGGTCAGCAGCGCGGCGGAAACCTCACCCTCCGGTCCGATCACCTCCACCAGCGCGCCATTGCCACCCTCGCGCGGATCGCCGAGGCCAATGGCATTCATCTTGCCCGGATCGCGCGTGCGCGGCGCGTCCCAAACCAGCGTTTCCAGCCCCCCGGCCAGCTCGTTCAGCCGGTCAATACGGATGGGATAGCCATCGGTCCCTTCAAGGCGCCAGCCGCCCGGCGTCGCAAACAGAGTGTAATTCTCATCCGCCAACGTGATGCGGATCTGTGTTGCGGCGGCCCGCATCTGCGCAAAGCCCGGCAGCACCAGCTCGCCCTGAAGATCGCTCCGGGGCGCGTGGGATGTGCCCAGAAACTGGCTGCCAATGGCGGCCAGCACAAGCGCGCCGGCAAGAGCGCCCATGATCTTGATGCGGAACGCGCGGTGCTGGTTTCTCAGCGCGGTCATGGTGCGGCCCGCCTTTTCCGGGATTGGCGGCGCCAGACGAGAATGCCTGCCAGCGTCACAAGCAGCGGCCCGCCCCAGATATTGATCGCCTTGAGGGTGGCTTCCAGCGCGTCGATATCGCGGCGATAGTCGCGTTCGATGTCGCGCAGGCTGGCGCGAATGGTCAGGATGTCCTCGCGCAGCACGGCCAGCTCAGCGCGCTCGGCCGCCGTCAGCTCCGCCTCCGGATCGCCTGCGAAGAAGCCGTCACCTGACGCGGCCGATTGCAACTCGGTCAGGCGTGCCTGCGCGGTGGAGAGGCGGGATTCCAGTTCCGATTGCTGGCGGAAATACTGCGTTTCGGCGGCGTCCCGCATCGTGTCGATACGCACCATCGGCCGCAGGCTCGCCGCGCGCGAGCGCAGCCGCGACAGCTCGCCCCGCCCGGCCAGCGCGTCGATTGCGTTGAGCAGCAGCGCGCCATTATCGGCCACCACCATGCCGCTGCCCGGCACCACATAAAAATCATCCGCCAGGAAATCAGCGTCGGCGATCAGAACAATCTCCGCGGGTGCCTCGCTTGCATTGATATGGGGGGGCACGCTGGCCGCTTCAGCCCGCGCTGCCTCCAGCTCACTCCGGTCAGCAGGTTCATCCATTGGCGGGGCGCCATCGGGAAAGGCGCTCGGCAATCTGCCGGAGAGGCGTCCCGCTATGACCAGCGGTGACGCTTCCGTCATATAGTTTTGCAGCACTTCGTTGGGGCCCATGTCCCGCGCCGCGCGTGCCGGCTCAATGTAAGAGGGGCTGGGCCCTGTCGTGATCAGGGGAGCCAGCCTCACGCCCCTTGGCAGGCTTGTCTCGATCAACGCGCCAGGCGCGCCGAAATTGACCACCCGCATCAGATCTGCCGTGATCGGATCTTCCCGGCTCATCGTTTCGGCAGGCACGCCTACGAACAAGGGATGGGCCACCTCTTCGATCCGCCCGGTGAAAGATTCTACCGGAACGGTCAGTGCGTTGGCTGCGTCCGCAACCGCTTGCGGCGAAAGCTCTACGCCCCAGGCCTTGCCGAGGCGCCCAAGGCTGGAGCGAGCCAACGTGTCGGTTGCGGAGAACATTGCGCCTGAAAGCGCGGTCTTGGCCGCCGGGTCCACCACGAAGATCGCGCGCCCCTGCCGCAGGATGAACTGGTCGATCAGCCATTCCTGCCGCGCCGTCAGCGTGCCCGGATGGGCCACTAGCAGCACGTCCATCTCAGGCAGGGAGCGGAAATCATCCGGGATCTGTTCAACCGAAAAGCTGCGCCCGATATCCTGAAGCACCACATAGCCGCTTTCCCCGCCCAGTGCCTTCATGCCGGGCAGGGAGCTGATGATGCCCACGCGGGGCGGCTCGGGATTATCCAGCCGCGCAATCATCCGGGTCAGGTCATATTCCAGCGTCGTCTCACGCTCTGGCGCGAGGAAGGGGATGAGGCGCAGATCATCAATCGTGTTGCGCCCGATAATGCCGAAATAAAGCGGATCGCTGCCCGAAGCAGGGATCGCACTGACCCCGGCGGCGAGCGCTTCGTCTTCCGCCTCAGAGAAAGGCCTGGGGTCAATTTCCCGTATGCGGACGTTGCCGCCGGAGACGGCGCCATAGGCTGCCAGCAGCTCGCGCACGCGGGCGGCGTGCGCCTGGATCGCCGGATAATCCTGCCCCACGCGCCGGGAATAGACATAGGTCAGCTCGACCGGCTCAGCGAGATCGCGCAGCGTCACCCGCGTCGCGTCCGACAGGGTGTAGAGCTTGCCTTCGGTAAAATCGAGCCGGGCGCCTGCCAGCAGCTTCTGCGCCGCAATGTTCCCCGCCAGCAGGATGATCCCCGCCAGCAGCGTCATCAGGATAAGATAGCGACGCGCCTGCATGGCCTAGCCAAGCCTCCGGCGCGATGCCCAGAGGCAATTGAGGAAAGCGAAAGTCGCCGTAAAGCCCAGGAAATACGCCACCACGCGCAGCTCCAGAACGCCCCTCTGGGCGCTCTCAAACTGGGTGATGAAGGAAAACCGCGCGATGAGATCGGCAAAGCCGGTGCCAAACAGCGTCTGCACGGTGGAGAGCACGAGCGGCCAGCCGGCGGCAGTAAACACAAACGCAATCACCACCGAAATCACGAACGCCGTCACCTGGCTGCCTGTCAGTGCCGACACGGCCGCGCCAATCGAAAGATACGCCCCAGCCATCAGCAGGCTGACAAAATAGGTCAGCGCAATGGCGGCATTGTCCGGATTGCCGAGATAATTCACCGAAATCCACATCGGGATCGTCAGCACAAGGCCCGTTCCCGCCACAGTCCACGCCGCGCAGAGTTTCCCCAATACAAGTCCCGGCAAACCCAGCGGCAGCGACAGGAGAAGTTCATCCGTCCCCGCCGCGCGCTCATCCGCCCAGAGGCGCATGGCGAGCGCGGGCAGGAAGATCATGTAAAGCCAGGGATGCCAGGCAAAGAACGGCTGAAGGTCTGCCACGCCCGAATCAAAAAACCGCGCCGCTTCCCAGGTGAACAGGCCGAGCGCCAGCAGGAACACCGCCAGAAACACATAGGCCATCGGCGTTGCAAAATAGGCGTTCAGCTCACGGCGATACGTTGCGGTGAAGCCGCTCATATGCTGGCGGATGGCGCCGGTCATAGCGTTGCCGCCTCCACCTGATCAGTCAGGCGGGCAAAGGCGCTTTCCAGCGTGCCTTCATCAGAGCGCCGGGCGAGGCCCTCGGGCGTGTCATCGGCAATGATCCGCCCCCGGTCGACCAGCACGGCGCGGTGACACATGGCGGGCACTTCGGTCAGCGTATGGGTGGAGATGATGATGGCTTTGGTCGGCGCCATCCGCGCGATCAGCGCGCGCACAGCGCGTTTCTGGTTAGGGTCAAGCCCGTCGGTCGGCTCGTCGAGCACCAGCACGGGCGGATCATGCAGGATCGCGCCGGCCAGCCCCACACGGCGGCGATAGCCCTTGGAGAGCGCGCCGATCCGCTGGCCCACCACGCCCGAAATCCGCGCATCCGCAATCGTGCGCTCGATGGCGTCTTTGCGCTGCGATTTGGGCAGTTGCCGCGCGCTGGCCAGGAAGGCGAGGAATTCCGGCGGCGTCATGTCATTATAAAGCGGCGCGCCTTCGGGCAGGTAGCCCAGCGCCGCCTGCGCCGCGCGCCGGTCGGAGAGGATGGATTTCCCGTCGATCAGCACGTCGCCCACATCGGGCTCCAGCACGCCGGCAATCATTCGCATCGTGGTCGATTTGCCCGCGCCGTTCGGCCCCAGAAAGCCGAGCACGGTGCCTTTCTCCACGGCAAAGGATATGCCGCGCACGGCCTGCTTGCTGCCATAGGCTTTTTCGAGCGATCTGACGTCCAGCATGAATGTCCCGCGCGTTCACGTCAGCCCCTGATAGCGGGCATCGCGCCAAGGTCCAAGCCGAAGCCTCAGAGATTACGGGCGTTTCATGTCGGAAGGCTCACGCCGAAAACCGCGCGACCTCTTCCAGAACGCACTTTGCCGCCACAGCCACGATCTTCCCGCCATCCTCGATGTTCGATTGGGTGGGGTCAGAGCCGATGCGCCCATCGGGAAAGTCGCGGCGATATTGCACCGCGTCGCCAATCGTCCCGGTCGGGGCGATCTTCGGGCTCATCTGGGTCTTGCTGCGCTCACGCTCGGGATAGCCCCAATAGGTCACCGAGACTTCTGAGGCCGTCGCGTGGCTGCCATGACCCGTCGGGTAGAGCTGGTTGACGGTGTTCATCACATCGCGAAAGTCCCACCAGTCGCGGCGCTTCAGGCTGAGGCCGGGGCGATTGCTTTCCCCGCGCGGATCAAAGCTGCGCCGTGCATGGATCTCCGAGAAGGCCGCTTCGATGGTGGCGCTATTGCCGCCATGCCCGTTCAGCCAGTAGAGCCGCTCAAAGCCATGGCGCATCAGGCTCTCGGTCCAGTCCACCATCGCCGCGATCATCGTCGAGGGGCGAAGCGTCACCGTGCCGGGAAACCCCAGATGATGCTGCGCGCAGCCCACGGCAAAGGTCGGCCCGATCAGAATGTCATCGGGCGCCAGGCTCTCGGCATGATTGGCAATGATTTCCGGGCACAGAGCATCGGTCCCGATGAAGCCATTGGGCCCATGCTGCTCGAACGAGCCGATGGGGATCACGATGGTCTTGGATCTGGTCAGCCAGTTTTCAATGTCGGGCCAGGTGGAAACGGGAAGGCGCATGGGTCTAGTCCTTTCGGGGGCCAAGGCGGCGCGTGATATGGCCCATCTTGCGTCCGGGCCGGGCTTCGCGCTTGCCGTAAAGGGTCAAAACATCATTCGCCTTGAGCGTTGCCGGGTCAACCAGCCCTGTATCTCCGATCAGATTCACCATTTCGGCATCAAACAAACGGTGGGTATCCCCCAGCGGCCAGCCCGCGACACAGCGGATATGCTGCTCGAACTGGCCGGTCTGGCACGCTTCCGGCGTCCAATGGCCGGAATTGTGCACCCGGGGCGCAAACTCGTTTGCCAGCAGCGTGCCATCGGGCAGCACAAAAAACTCCAGTGCCAGTACGCCCACATGGCCGAGCGCATCGGCCAGATGCATCGCCTTGGCCCGCGCCTCGTCCTCCACCGCTTTGGTCAGGCCCGAGGGCACAACCGAGCGCGCCAGAATGCCATTCTCATGGCTGTTGCGCGGCGGCGCCCAGCTCATCGTTTCGCCCCGCGTATTGCGCGCTACGAGGACGGAGATTTCGCACTCGAACGCAATTGCGGCCTCCAGGATCGCCGGCATCGCGCCGATCTTCGCCCAGGCTTTTTCCGCCCCGGCAGCCTCATATACCCAGGCCTGCCCCTTGCCATCATAGCCTTCACGGCGCGTCTTCAACACGCCCTTCACGCCAAGTTCCGCCAACGCGGCCGGTATGTCAGCGGCCGAATTGATTTCCCGGAACGGGGCGGTCGGAATGCCGTGTGCGTTGAGGAACGTCTTCTCCGTCAGCCGGTCCTGCGAGACGGAAAGAGACTTCGCCCCCGGCAGAACGCGCTTTCCGGCCTTCTCGATCACCTCGACGCTGCCCACGGCCACATTCTCAAATTCCAGCGTGATCACGTCGCAGGCCTGCGCAAACTCGGTCAGCGCCTCGGCGTCATCCCAATCGGCCTGAAAGGCGCCTGCCGCCACCCGGCCTGCCGGGGGATCATCTTCCGGCGAATAGATGAGCACATCAAAGCCAAGCTGGGCCGCCGCGCTCGCCAGCATCCGGCCAAGCTGCCCGCCGCCCAATATCCCGATCGTCGCGCCGGGGCGAAGCGGGCTCATTCCTCGGGAACCTCTTTCACGCTCTCGGTCTGGGTCGCGCGGAAGGCGTCCAGCTTTGCGGCAACACTTTCGTCCTGCAGCGCAATGATCGAGGCCGCCAGAATGCCCGCATTCGCCGCGCCCGCTTCGCCAATCGCCAGCGTGCCCACCGGAATACCCTTGGGCATCTGCACAATGGAAAGAAGACTATCGAGGCCTTTCAGCGCTTTGGACTGAACCGGCACGCCCAGAACGGGCAGGGGCGTCATGGAAGCCGCCATGCCCGGCAGGTGGGCCGCCCCGCCTGCACCGGCGATGATCACCTTCAGCCCGCGCTCTTTCGCGGTGGTCGCATACTCAACCAGCCTCTGGGGCGTGCGGTGCGCCGAGACGATCTTCGCTTCGAAAGCGACGCCCATATCTTCGAGAATCTTCGCGGCCTCGCGCATCACCGGCCAGTCCGACTGGCTGCCCATGATGATGCCCACGACCGGAGAGCGCGCCTTGTTCATGCCTGCCTCGCCGCTGGAAAGCGCGCACCATAAGAGCGCGCCGCTTACCGTCAACCGCTCCTGTGAGGGGAAAGTTGGGGCGTATAACGCGTCCTGTCTCTACAAGAACCGCGATCACAGGTAGTGTTAACGAATGTCGGCAGATTCTCCTGAGCTCAGCGAAGCGGAAAAACGCGCCCTGATCGACGCGTTGGGGGTAGATCTTGCCCGGCTGGACCCGCGCGCCCGCGCGGCAATCGAGGCGCTCGCCGAAGAAGTCATCGTTCTGCGGGATGAGGCTGATACGCTGCGTGCCAGCCTCGCCGACGCCGCCCTGCTGGCCGATCATGACGCCCTCTGCCCCGTCTTCAACCGCCGGGCCTTCGAGCGCGAAGTGCGCCGCGAAATCGCGCTTTCGGGACGTTTTCAGACGCCTTTGACCCTGATTTTCATCGATCTGGACAATTTCAAGCAGGTTAACGACGTTTACGGCCATGCCGCCGGCGACAGTGTTCTGCTGAAGATTTCCGACATTCTCCTCGCCCGCACCCGCGAAACCGACATTGTCGGCCGTCTCGGCGGGGACGAGTTCGGTATCGTACTCGCCCATGCCGGTCTGGAAGACAGCCGCCGGAAGGCGGCGCAGCTCGCTGCCGCGATTGATGCGCTCGAAGTTCGGGGAGAGGAGGGGACAAGCCTTTCCCCGGTTCAGATAGGGGCCTCCTGCGGTGTGGTCGAATGGCATGCCGGCCAAAGCCCGGCGGCGCTCATTGCGCGGGCAGATCAGGCAATGTTTGCCGAAAAATCGCGCCGGAAGTCCGAAGGACGGGCATTAAGGTGAAAATGCGGCAAGATAGGTAGATCTGCCCATGACTCACCTACATGAGTGTGGCATTCTTGCATCACCGGTCATACCGGGCCGGAGACGTAAAGGAGACTGCCTATGTCGCTCAACGGTCGCATCAGTGAACTCTCTGCGAAGCACCGCACTCTGGACGAACAGATTTCCAGCGAACAGAAACGCCCCTCTGCCGATGGCCTCGTCCTCAAGGATTTGAAGCGACAGAAACTCAAGGTTAAGGAGCAGCTGCGACACCTCAAGGTCAGCTAGCCCTTTCCGGCAGTCCCGTTTCTCGGGAGGCCGCAACAGGTCTCAAGAGAGGAACGGGACATATGCCGCTCTACCAGTCCAGCCCAGTGCCCGGCCCGGCCGCCTGATGGGCCAGCCCGTCACGCTCGTCCTCGGTCTTGGCCGCGAAGTCGGTGAGGCCATCGCCCGCCGCTTTGAAGATGAAGGCCACAAGGTTCTTGTCGCCGACCCCTCCCAGGAACGCATCACTGCCGCGCGCGATACGCTCGACGCCGCCGTCCAGTTCTATCATGGCGAGCTGCATTCCCGTCTCGGCCTGCGCAACGCGGTCACCGCCGCCGTCGAAGCTTTCGGGCGCGTCGATCACGCGGTTATAGTGCCCGCCTATGAAGACCCCGACACCCTCCTCGATTTTGCTCAGGAGAAGTTCGAGAAAGCCCTCGGCAAATCCGCGCGCGGCGCCGCGATGGCCCTGCGCGTCATTGCCGAGCGTCTTCTGGAACAGGAAGACCTTCCCGAAACCGGGGTCGAGCGAAAGCGCCAGAAGGGCTCGATCACTTTCGTCCTGCGCTACGCTGCGGCCGCCTCGATGCCCGGCCGCTTCACCGACACGGTCAGCCAGGCCGCTATCCAGGGCGTGATGCGCGCCGGCGCGCTGGAGCTTGCCGAGCACACGATCCGGGTGAACGCCATCGTTTCCCTGCGCCCGAGTGAAGAGCGCGCGACGCCCTGGTCGCTGGGCCGCGTGCCGCTGGGCCGCGCGGTGCTGGCCGATGAGATCGCCGGCGCCGCCTACTTCCTCGCCTCGCGCGACGCCGCCTTCATGACCGGGCAGAGCCTGATCATGGATGGCGGCCGCTCAACGCTGTCGGGCGTGCTGGAGTAGCTGCGCTACACAGCCCTCAGCGCCGAAACCCCACCCGCTTCGGCGCTGGCCTCGAACGTAGCAACCGTCTCTGTACTGAACGCTTCGCCATAGATGTCCGACACTTTACGGAACACCGCGCGCGCCGCCGTCGGCGTCAGGGTAACCATCGTATAGCCATGGCCAAAGGGGTCATGCCAGACCACTTCCTTGTTGGCGTCAGCGATCTGCTGGCCAAGGTCTGGCACAGCTTTGACATAGGCGCCCATGCCGGGGGAGGAGATTGAGGTACACCCGATCTCGATGCCCATACGCTTCTCGCCGGCATCAAACAGCTCGTTGGCCCAGGCCGTATGCGTGTCGCCGGCCAGCGTCACAAGCCGCGCGCCCGCCGCGCTGGCGCCTTGATAAAGCCGCTCGCGCGCTGCGGGAAAGCCGTCCCAGGCGTCCAGGTTGAAGGGAAGCCCCATCGCCGTGAAGCCGAGGAAGGCGCTCACCTGCGGATTGTCCTGCGCGGCTACCTGTGCCGGCGTCAGCGTCTGGGTGAAGTCAGGCAGCTTCACGCGCGCCATGATCACCTGATTGGCCAGCACCTGCCAGGCCGCGCCGGAGGAAACCGAGTTCGCCAGCTCCCCGTTCAGCCAGGCTTCCTGCTCGGCGCCCAGCATCGTGCGCGCCGGATCGGCCACCGCCTGCATCGTCTCCTGCGCCCGCTGCATCACTTCCTGCGGAGAGGTTGCTCCTTCCAGCGCGCCGCCCCAGCTGATCTCGTCCGACCGCCCGGTCAGGCGCGATTCCAGCGCATGCAGGGTGGCCACATCGCCGAAACGGAAACTGCGCCAGGCCGCCGTGGTCAGCTCGCCCGGCTTGATGTCGCGGATCGGCATCCATTCGAAATAGGCCTGCACAGCGGCCATCTTCCGGTCGTTCCACTCGCCTTCACCATTCTCCGGATTGTGATTTTCCGCGCCGGTGCGATAGGCGTTGTTGGTGCTTTCATGATCGTCCCAGGTGCAGATCCAGGGCGCGGCAGCATGGGCGGCCTGCAGGTGCGGATCGGTCTTATACTGAGCATGCCGGCGGCGATAATCCTCCAGCGACACAATCTCCGTGGACGGCTCATGCAGACGGCCGATCTTCTGGGCGATGTCCCCGCCATAGCCGTCAATGCCATACTCATAGATATAGTCGCCGAGGTGGACGACCGCGTCGAGGCCCGGCTCGGCGGCGATGGCCTTATAGGCGTTGAACAGGCCAAACTGCCAGTTGGAGCAGGAGACGACGGCAAGGTTCACCGCGCTCGTGCCGCTCGCGGCGGGCGTGCGCAGGCGCCCTTCCGGAGAGGCCACATCGCCATGATCGGTCATCGCGGTGAAGCGGTAGGTATAGTCAGAGCCCGGCTGAAGCCCGCCCGCGTCCACCTTGACACAATAGTCCCTGGCTTCGACTGCCTCGGTCACACCGGTCGAAACCGGGGTCGCCTGGCCGGCGCGCAGCACTTCCCAGCGCACGGGGATCGGCCCGGCGCCGGAAAGCGGCGTCACGCGGGTCCAGAGAATGATCCGGTCGGGCAGAGGGTCGCCGGAGGCAACGCCGTGATTGAAGGCGGCTTCGCCCTTATAGGTCTGCGGACCCGTCGTGCCGCAGGCGGCCAGCGCCACCGTGCCCAATGCTGCGCCGCCCAGAAGGCCGCGCCGTGTTACCTGTACCATCTAAAGGGACTCCCCGGTTGCGTGCCGCTCTCATGGCGTGAATTTGCGACACCAGCATGACGCGGAGCGCATCCCTCGTCTATAAGGCGGCGATGAACCAGATTTTGATCACTTCTGAGGCAGCCGATACCGGCCAGCGTCTCGATGCGTTCCTCGGCGCCCGCGCTGAGGGTATTTCCCGCTCGCGGGCTAAATCCCTGATCGAGGAAGGCGCAGTCACCGTGGACGGCGCCGTGGAGACAAATCCCCGCGCCCCGGTGAAAGAAGGCCTCGTCTATGCGGTCAACATGCCCGCGCCGGTGCCGGCCATGCCAGAGGCCGAGGAAATCGCCCTCGAAGTCCTTTATGAAGACGCCCACCTCATCATCCTCAACAAGGCCGCCGGCATGGCGGTTCATCCCGCGCCCGGCAGCCAGACCGGCACGCTGGTCAACGCCCTGTTGCATCATTGCCAGGGTCAGCTTTCCGGCATCGGCGGGGTCGAGCGTCCCGGCATCGTCCACCGGCTCGACAAGCTGACCAGCGGCGTCATGGTCGCGGCCAAAACCGAGGCAGCCCATACCGGGCTCGCCGCCCTGTTCGAGCGTCACGATATCGACCGGGTCTACCGCGCCGTCACGCGCGGCGCCCCGCGTCCCCTTTCAGGCACCATCGAGGCCGCCATCGCCCGCTCGGAGAATGACCGCAAGAAAATGTCGGTCCACAGAAATCCGGACAGCCCCGCCGCCCGCCACGCTGTCACCCATTATAAAGCGGTCGAAACTTTCGGTTATAAAGACCGTGCCACACGGCTACCCGCAGCCGCGCTCCTTGAATGCCGCCTTGAAACCGGCCGCACCCACCAGATCCGCGTCCACATGGCCCATGCCGGCGCGCCGCTGATCGGTGATCCGGTCTATGGCCGGCAGGCGGGTATCATGGCCTGGAAAGCGCCGGGCACCGAAGCGCGCTATGACAAAGCCCTCGCCGCCGCCCGCGCCTTCTCCCGCCAGGCTTTGCACGCAGCGGTCCTGGGCTTCGTCCACCCGATCACCGGCGAAACGCTTCGCTTCGAAGCGCCCCTCCCAGAAGATATGACCACCCTGATCGCGGCCCTGAGAAAACTACCGGTGGATTAGGGCGAGCTCGCGGGCGAGCGTTTACCGCCCCCCGCCAGCGCCCGTCTTCGCAGAAGCCGTCTGCAATGGCTCAAAGCGCAGCGTACGGGCTTGCAGCGTCACCTTGCCGATCTTGTCGGTATCCGCCACGATCCGCACTGGCACATGGCTGCCATTTTCCAGCGGCGCCAGATACATGCGCAGCGGGCCGGAAATCCCGGTCAGCGTGTCATTATTGGCTTCGCCCGTCTTATAGCCGGCAACCTTGTCCATCGTGACATGGCATTCGATCGCCTTGCCGCTCCAGGCCGGGCTTTTCACATTCGCCGTGCCCACATTCTTCAGATGCAGATAGGTCAGCTGGCGCCCGTCGAACACGCGGATCGGCCCGCCGCACGGGTCGGCGCCCTTAGCGCGCGGCTCCAGCGCAAAGGTGATGATCGCTGTCAGCGGGTCGTTCGCCAGGATCGCCTGTTCCTGTGTCGCGGCCGGATCTCCCAGATTCCCGAATTTCGGGGTCGCGGTCATCGTGAAGCCGTCATTCTTCATCGACATCTCGACCCGGCGGTTCTTTTTGCCGTCACGGTTCTGCGAAACATAGCCGGTGGTTTTCAGCTCGCCCGCCCGCACATGGCCCGAGGCGGCCAGCTCCATATTGTAATTGACGAAAACGTCCGCGAGGCCGGTCGTGCGCACCTTCGATTTGATCGTGTAGGTATTGGGCTTCATCTCGACATCGAAGCTCGCCCGGCCGGTGGCCGGAATGATCAGGATCATCGCCCGCGCGTCGAGCTCATAGATCATGCGCATGGGTTCGCCTGCCTTCACCTTGGCCAGCAGGCTGCCTTTTGGGGCGGCGGGCGCCGTGTCGGCCGTCGAAAAACCGGCCAGCGCAAGCGTGGCAGCAGCAGCGAGGAGGAGGCGCTTCATGAGGGGTCGTCCTTCTTGGTCGGGCGGGCCCAGCGGCCTGCCTTTGGCGTCTATATAGTCACCCTGTCCCAACGCCGCCTGAACGAACTCGCCCCGAACATGCCGCATTCTTCAGGCCCCGCCCAATGATATAAAGTGACAGAGCATGACATGGGAGCGCATTTCTCAGTCCTCAAGCCTGATCGCGGCGGTTGACAGGCCGCCCCCGCAGACTGTAGACGCGCGCCTTCAGATCAAAAAACACCTCTTTTTTCGGAGCGAGGCCCATGTCCCGCGAATGTGAACTTACAGGCACCAAGCCGATGGTTGGCAATATTGTCAGCCACTCCCAGATCAAGACCAAGCGCCGCTACCTGCCAAACCTTGTGCAGGTCACGCTCCGCTCGGAAGCTCTGGACCAGAATTTCCGCATGCGTATCGCGGCCAAAGCCCTGCGCACGGTCGACAAGCTCGGCGGCCTCGACGCTTTCCTCGCCAAGGCGAAGGAAGACGGCCTCTCCGACAAGGCCCTCAAGATCAAACGCGACATCGCGAAGAAAGCCGCCGCCTGAGGCGCTGCCCCTTCGGCGACTTCCGCTGACAAAACAAAACGCCGGGCCTTCAGTGAGGCCCGGCGTTTTGTTTTGTCTGGCGCTCCGCATTGAAAAGCAGCCCTGCTCAAATTTTTCTTAGGGTTTCGCGTCTATCCACCAGAGGAGACCATTCTTTCTTTCTGGGAGCGAAACGTGAAACACCTCGTACTGGCCGCCGCTGCGCTCCTCGGATTGGGCGCCTGTGCAAACCACCAGCCTACCAAAGAAGGCGTCATGGGTTTGCCGGGTTTCATGAGCAAAACTCAAACTATCGAACGCCAGCGCCCTGCGCTGCCCGTCACGCATTATATCCGCTGGGACAACAGCGACCGGCTGATGCACGGCCTCGAGCTCGATTATATCAGCGGCATGTCGCAGCGCGATTATCTGTTCGAGGAACCCAATCAGGGCCTCTTCCGCCCGATGGTCGACAGCGCGCTCAAAGGCTCCGGTCTTGAGGCAAAGACAGCAGCCGGCGCCCGTTACGCGCTCCAGATCGAATTCCATGAGCTGAAATCAGATGCATTCGGGCGCCACTTCGGCGGCATGACGAGTGCCACCTATCGCGTGGTCGATCGCCGCAGCGGCCAGCCCATCTACGAAAACCTCATCCGCTCGAACTTTCTGGCCGAATATCCCGGCCTGAATGAAGATGACGCCAGCTTCGCTTATAATGTGTCCGCCCCCGGCGTGATCGCCTCAACGGCGGCCTTCGGTGCCTTCACCCTGTATGAAGGCGGTCTGGTCGAAGTGTGGAACAATAACCGCAAGCTTCAGAACTTCTTTGACGGAAGCTCCGTCGATGAGCTCTCACAGGCAGAATGGAACGATGTCTATCAGGGCTATGTCTGGACGGCTGGCGTATCTGCCATTTCCGGGCCAACGCTTGTCCTGCTCGGCCAGCTGAACCCGCTGAATTACGTCGCGCTTCAGACCGATCCGGCAAACTACCTGCCGCTCGGATGGTCTGATCTGGATGAAAAACAGAAAGCAGCTGCCGCGACCCGTCATGGCAACCTTTCGACTGTGGGCGAAGGTTCCCGCAATGCGCGCACCCGCGCCCAGCAGCTCAACACACACCTGCTGGCGCAGAGCCTCACCTACTTCCTGCTGGACCTCGCCGAGTCCGAGGACGTCCGTCTGACCCAGCTCGTTTCCTGCAAGGATAGCGAGCATACGGCGGATGAACTGATCCGCGCCGTACGGATGAAGACCAAGATCATCACCGATGACTGCCTCCAGTATCAGGCCAAGGACCAGCGCCGGGGTGTGCCGATCACGGCTTATCGTTGAGCCCATCTCTACAAAAAATTCACGCCGGGCCTCTTCGCAGGTCCGGCGTTTTTGTGTCCCGAAGTGTCCTCGATTGTCCCAATCTGTCCAGATTTGTCCCGGAAGTGTCCGGCATTTGGCACGCTATGTCCTTGATTTGACGCCTGGTGACGCGGTTTTACCCGGTCAGGGGGCTGGCGCGTTTTTCGGAACCGGTTCATGAATTCAGGGCCGTTTCAGGCCCGTTTCAGGGAAGGGGAACCCATGCGCTTCATCGCCCTCGCCGCGCTTGCCGCCATCACGCTCGCTGCCTGCACAGACCCCGCGCCCGCCCCCGAAGTGCCCGAAGGCAAGATCCGCATCTTCACCGGCGGCACGATCTATACCGGCCTGGAAGACCCCGCCACGGTGGACGCCGTCATCGTCGGCCCCGATGGCCGCATCCTCGGCACAGCCCCGCCGCTCTCCAAGGATTGGAGCGAAGAAGAGGTTGAAACCATTGACCTTTCTGGCGCTGTCCTGTTCCCCGGTTTCACCGACGCCCATGCCCATCTGCGGGGCATCGGCGAGCGCGAGCTGACCCTTAGCCTGGAAGGCACTGCCTCCATCGACGAACTCGTCACCCGCGTCGAAGCCGAACTGACCGAAAAAGCCCCCGGTGAAATTCTCTCCGGCCGGGGCTGGATCGAGACCGGCTGGCCCGAAGGACGCATGCCCTCAGCGGCCGATCTTGATGCGGTAAGCCCTGATAATCCAGTGATTTTGGTCCGCTCGGATGGCCATGCCCTGGTCGCCAATACGGCAGCCCTAAAAGCCGCCGGTCTCTACGACCTCACCAGCGATCCCCCCGGCGGTCTCACGGAGCGCGGACCAGATGGCCTTGCCACCGGCATCGTCATCGACGCGGCCATGGCCCCCTTCGGCCAGCTGATCGCTGAGCCCTCCGAAGCCGATGTCCTCAAAGCCTACCAGACCGGCGCAGAAACCTATGCAAGCCGCGGCTGGACCGGCGTGCACAATATGAGCGCCAATCCCGAGCATGCCGCGCTGATGAAGCGGCTGGACGAGGATAGCCGCCTTCCGCTGCGCATCTACAACGCCTTTGACGAAGCCGGCATGGACCTCGCTCAGCGCCGCGAGCATGAAACCGATACGATCACCAACCGCGCGGTAAAGCTCTATATGGACGGCGCCCTCGGCAGCCGGGGCGCGCTGCTCATCGCGCCCTATGCCGACCGCCCAGAGACGAGTGGCCTGGAGCTGCTGAGCCCCGAAGCGCTGAACGATCTGATGGCGACGTCCCAGGAAAAGGGCGTCCAGCTCACCATCCATGCCATCGGCGATCTCGCCAACCGCCGGATCATCGAGACCTATCTGGCCCTTGGCCTTGAGGGCGACCTGCGCTGGCGCATCGAACATGCCCAGCTGCTCCACCCCGATGACATTGACCGGCTCGCCACCAGCGGCCTCATCGCCTCGATGCAGCCAAGCCATGCCATCGGCGACCTGCATTTTGCCCCGGCCCGCATCGGTCTGGACCGTCTGCGCGGCGCCTATGCCTGGGCAAGCCTCCTTAAGGCCGGCGCGCTGATTGCCGGGGGCTCGGACGCGCCGGTGGAAGTCGGCTCCCCCACCATTGAGTTCTACGCCGCTGTTGCCCGCAAGGATCTCTCCGGCTTTTCCGGCGAAGGCTGGCACCCCGAAGAGGCCCTCACGCGCCAGCAGGCGCTGAAACTCTTCACCACCGCGCCCGCCTATGCGAGCTTTCAGGAAGCCGATCTCGGCACACTCGAAACCGGCAAAATCGCCGATTTCACGGTGTTTGACCGCGATCTCATGACCATTCCCGAAGCCGAGATCCTTGAAGCAAAGCCTGTGATGACCGTCGTGGGCGGCCAAATCGTCTTCGACGGGCGCTAGCGCCGCCTCTCCGCATTGTGACCGCTGCCGGGCTGGACGCGGCCGCCCCGCCTCATACCTTCCAGTAATAGCCCGCGCAGCTCTGCGCGGAAGAAAGGTTCTCCATGCGCACCCTCCTCCTCGCGGCGGCCGCCGCCTGCCTCGCCGCTTGCAGCAATGCCGCCCTCCCTCAGGCCGCCAGCGCCGAACCCGTCGCGCGCGTTGCGCCCGCCGACCATGAAGCCATCGCCGTCTTCGCGGGCGGCTGTTTCTGGTGCATCGAGGCAGAGCTTGAAGCCGTCCCCGGCGTGCGCACAGTCGTCTCCGGCTATACCGGCGGCACCACGCCGGACCCGACCTATAAACGTATGGGCGACCATGCCGAGGCCGTCGAAGTGATCTACGACCCTGCCGAGGTCAGCTATGAACAGCTCCTGGAAGTCTTCTGGTCCAATGTCGACCCGACCGATGAAGGCGGCCAGTTCTACGACCGGGGCAGCCAGTATCGCACTGCCATCTATGTGCTGGACGACGCTCAGGCCGCCGCCGCCCGCGCCTCACTGGAGGCCAACGCCAGACGCCTCAGCCAGCCCATCGCCACCGCCGTCCTGCCCGCCACCGCATTCTATCCCGCCGAGGACTATCATCAGGACTATTACCTGAAAGAGCCCGAACGCTACGACGCCTACAAAAAGGGAAGCCGCCGCGAGGAGACGCTCCGGGACGTCTGGCAGACGCAGTAGGGCAGCGCCCACGCCCCGCCGCTCACATACTTTACGTTGCGTCGCACTAGGCGCGCGGCCATCCCGTGCTAGAACCCAGAGTCTCACTTAATTTCTCCCGCTGGCGAGCCTCCATTCCATGACCGTTATGTCCGACACCAATGCCCTCGAAGGCATGAAGCCGACCGAAAAAGTGAACGTCAAAAAGGTTTTCGGCCTCGAAACCCCGATGGTCGTTCACGGCTTCAAGACGCGCACCGAATATGTGCCCGAGATCGACCCGGCCTACCGGTTTGATCCCCAGACCACGCTCGCCATCCTCGCCGGCTTCGAGCACAATCGCCGCGTCATGGTCCAGGGCTATCACGGCACGGGCAAATCCACCCACATCGAGCAGGTCGCCGCCCGCCTCAACTGGCCGATGATCCGGGTCAACCTCGACAGCCATGTCAGCCGGATCGACATGGTCGGCAAGGACGCCATCGTCCTCAAAGAAGGCGTTCAGGTCACCGAATTCCGCGAAGGCATTCTCCCCTGGGCCCTGCAACGCCCCGTCGCCATCGTGTTCGACGAGTATGACGCCGGCCGGCCAGACGTGATGTTCGTGATCCAGCGCGTGCTGGAGGCCAGCGGCAAGCTGACCCTGCTCGACCAGAACCGCGTGATCGCGCCCAACCCGTATTTCCGCCTCTTCGCGACGACCAACACGGTCGGCCTCGGCGACACGACCGGCCTCTATCACGGCACCCAGCAGCTCAACCAGGGCCAGATGGACCGCTGGAGCATCGTCACCACGCTGAACTATCTCACCCATGATGCCGAGGTCGAAATCATCAAGTCGAAAGCCA
The DNA here is from genome assembly GCA_046293975.1 of Hyphomonas sp. GTDB lineage: Bacteria > Pseudomonadota > Alphaproteobacteria > Caulobacterales > Hyphomonadaceae > Hyphomonas. The sequence goes on from JBKBIZ010000001.1 coordinate 101,565, forward strand.
CCGGCGTTGACGAGTCCACGATCGCGAAGATGGTCACCATGGCAGACCTCACCCGCAACGCCTTCATGTCGGGCGACCTCTCGACCGTCATGAGCCCCAGAACAGTCATCACCTGGGCTGAAAACTTCGCCATCTTCGCCGATCTCGGCCATGCCTTCCGCATGACCTTCCTCAACAAATGCGACGAGCTTGAACGCCCCCTGGTCGCCGAGATGTATCAGCGCTGCTTCGGGGTAGAGCTCCCCGAAAGCCCGCTGATGGTGAAGGTCGCATAAGGAAGGCACGCGTCCCGCAAGGGTGACCCCGATGGCAAAGGACACGACACCTCAGGAGCTGTTCAAGCAGGCCCTTGCCGCCACCACCAAGGCGATGAGCGCGGAGCGTGAGATCGAGGTCGGCTTCGGCCCCGATGTCGGCGATCAGGGCACGCGCCTCGTGCTGCGCACCCCGCCGGTCGAGCTGGCGCCCGAGCTTGCCGCCCGCATCCGGGGCGAGGCCGACGCGCTCGCCCTGCGCCGCGCCCATCATGACGCCGCCGCGCATCTGGCAAACCGTCCGCAGGGGGATCTTCCCCGCCGCGTCTATGAAGCGGCCGAAACTGCGCGCATCGAAAGCCTCGGCGCCAACGCGATGGCGGGCACCGCCGGAAATCTCGAAGCCGTGCTCGATTTCCGCTGCCGCGCCACCAATTACGGGATGGGGTCGGAAGACGCCGACGCGGTGCTCGCCCCGGCGCTCGAATTCCTGCTGCGCGAAAAGCTCACCGGCCGCCCGCTGCCCGACAGCGCCAGGCGCGTCGCCGATGTCTGGCGCGAAAAGGTCGAGATCCATGCGGACGCGCTCGACGCCCTCACCGGCCAGCTCCACGACCAGGCCGAATTTGCCCGCACTATCCGCTCGATCATCCGGGATCTGACGGCCTCGGACCTTCCCGGCGATGAAGCCGAGTCCGAAGACGACGCGCCTTCCGAAGAACAGGACGACCAGCAAAACCAGTCCGGCGATGATGACACCCAGTCCGACGAACAGATGGGCGCCTCTGCCGAGCAGTTGGAAGCAGGCGAAACCGAAGACCTTGAAGGCGAAGAGGCCAATGTCTCGGTTGATCAGGACGCCGATCTGGACGCGGACGATACGCCTGATGAAACCGAAGACGGCACCAAGCCGCTGCGCCCGAACTTCCAGGACGGGGACGACCGCAACCGCTTCAATTACAAGGTCTATAGCCGCGCCCATGACGAGATCGCCAATGCGGCAGACCTCTGCGACGCCGAAGAACTGACCCGCCTGCGCGCCTATCTCGACCACCAGCTCCAGGGCCTGCAAGGCGCCGTCGCCAAGCTCGCCAACAAGCTGCAGCGCCGCCTGATGGCCCAGCAGAACCGCACCTGGAGCTTTGATCTGGAAGAGGGCGTGCTCGACACTGCCCGCCTCACGCGCGTCATCACAGACCCGACCGCGCCGCTCTCCTTCAAACAGGAAGACGACACGAAATTCCGCGATACGGTCGTGACCTTGCTGCTGGATAATTCCGGCTCGATGCGCGGCCGCCCGATCATGGTGGCTGCTCTGTGCGCGGACATTCTCGCCCGCACGCTGGAGCGCTGCGCGGTGAAAACCGAAGTTCTCGGCTTCACCACCAAGGCCTGGAAAGGCGGCATGGCGCGCGAAGACTGGGTCAAGGCCGGCAAGCCTCAGGCGCCCGGCCGCCTGAATGACATCCGCCACATCATCTACAAACAGGCCGACGCCCCCTGGCGCCGCGCCCGGCGCAATCTCGGCCTGATGATGCGCGAAGGTCTGCTCAAGGAGAATATTGACGGCGAAGCCCTCCTCTGGGCCCATGACCGCCTGCTCGCGCGCCCGGAGCAGCGCAAGATCCTGATGGTCATTTCAGACGGCGCCCCGGTCGACGATTCCACGCTCAACGTGAACGTCGGCAACTATCTCGAGCGCCACCTGCGCCAGGTGATCGAGGAAATCGAAACCCGCTCGCCGGTCGAACTCATCGCGATTGGCATCGGCCATGACGTCACCCGCTATTACAAGCGCGCCGTCACCATCGTGGACGCCGAACAGCTCGGCGGCGCGATGACCGAGCAGCTCGCCTCCCTCTTCGACGAAAACGAACCCAACCCCCGCGCCATGTCCATCCCTCCGCTCACGGACCGTACCGTCCGCGGCAGCTCCGCCATCACCGGCGCCACCGCCGGCGCCCCCAGCTACGGCCGCAAAGTCGGCACGGGCAGGGACGTGAAAACCACGACGTTGCAGGACGTAAAGAAGAAGAGCTGAGGAATCTCGTGAGTCGGTTTAGCGAAGCGATACTTACAGAGTTCGAGTTGGCGCTATATCATTTTCTCATGAATGCCTCAGTCCCTCTTTTTTGGCTCGAAGACGAGCTACCAAAAGGACTATGTGGTTCTGGTACTTTCTTCCAACAAAATGAGCGCTTATTCCTAATCACTGCAGCTCATTGCTTGGAGGGTATCGACCTTAGCCTTTTGGCCATCCCGAGAGCTCCCAAGGCATCTAACATATATACTTTGGGTTCTATCGACGCCTACTGGCCAGATGAAACAGACATTCTGGACGTAGCGATCATTGAAGTGCTCGACCTAGAGTCTAGGTCAGCAATTTTTGAAAACTGGACTGTGTTTGATGAAAGTGATTTAGCTGAGTATACGTCGGGCACGGATGAAAAATATATCATTGTGGGATGTCCCGCTGAGAGCCTAACAGCTGGCGCGACTGTATGGACAGGGCGTCCGTATCCGGCCTTTTGCAAGCCGTCGTCGGGTAAGCCAATTGCGGCAAAAGGGGCGGCTTACAAGAATGTTGATATCTTCCTCGATGAGATTGAGTCGGAAAGAGGATTTGAGGAGTTCCGGCCTGAAAGCCTTGCAGGAATAAGTGGCTCTGGCATCTGGAAAATCATCGAGTGGCCTGAAAGTACCCTTTGGTTGCCCAGAAAATCTCTGAAACTCGTTGGTGTGCAATGCTCAGTCAAAAACGGAGACTTTATCCGTGGAAAGCTGTGGCGCTGGGTTCAGGGAATATTGGATCGTGCCTAGCAATCCGTAGGGTGGGTTGAGCGGAGCGATACCCACCATTTGCCGTATGCGGTGGGTATCCGCCCTTCGGGCTTCAACCCACCCTACGGGATTGGTGGATAAGCGCCGCCCTATCCCCCACCGCACACCCCCTCAACGCGTCATCCCGGAATTTGCGCAGCAAATATCCGGGACCCAGAAAGCCCAGCAAAACCAAACCCTCCTCTGGCTCCCGGTCTTCGCCTTCGGCGAAACCGGGATGACGAACTGAGAGATTTGCACACGAACTTATCCGCCCTGGATCGGATCGCCCCCATCTTCAGCGCATGGACATCACCGCGCCCCGCCCGGAACTCTGGACCCGCATCTTCGCCCTCCTCGGCGCGCTGCGCACCCTGCTGCGCGAAGCCGTCCCTGAACTCTTCGGCGGCATCGCAAGAGACGCCCGCGCGCAACTCGTGGCGATCACAGCCCTCGTCCGCCGCTACATCCACGTCCTCGCCGCAGACCTCGCTCTGCCGCCCCTCGCCGTTGGAGTTTCCAAAGAAAACTCCAAGAGGAATGATGAAAAACTCCAACAGCGCCGCGAAGCGCCGTTCCGCCTGACAGAAGAAACAAAACCCGCGACTGGCTCATCCGCAGGCGAAGGCACCGACACCCCCTTCATCCAATGGGCCATGATGCTGGAAGCCGCCCGGCGCCTGAGCGCCGTCATGGCCGACCCCGCCAGACACGCCCTCCGCCTCGCCCGGATGCTCCGCAAACGGAAGTCCGGAACGTTGAAAGCCCAGCCCACCCCCTGGCACATCCTCCGCCGCCTCCCACCCTGGACCGACGCGCTCCTCTGCCGGCTGGATGAAGCCGCGCGGCCAGAGGCGTGGGCGGGGATCAACAGCTCGTAGCCCGCTGCCGTCTTGCGCTACGCGCAATCCACCTCCCCCGCGTAAGCGCAGGGGAGGATAAGGGCGTTGCACGGCAGGTGAGATGGCGCGGTGGTGTCCTCCCCTGCGAAAGCGGGGGAGGTGCCCCGAAGGGGCGGAGGGGGGAGCCCCAAACACAAACGCCCAAAAAAACTAACGCCTCAACCTTCCGCAAACTGAAGGTCAGCCAGCCTCGCATAAAGCCCGCCGCGCGCGACGAGGCTGTCATGTGTGCCCTCTTCCACGATCCGGCCATGGTCCATCACGATGATCCGGTCCGCCCGGCGGACGGTGGAAAGGCGGTGGGCAATGACGAGGGTCGTGCGCCCGGTCGCGGCGTTCTCGATGGCGCGGCGCACGGCCGCTTCGCTTTCAGAATCAAGCGCCGAGGTCGCCTCGTCCAGCAGCAGCACCGGCGCATTGCGCACCAGCGCGCGGGCCAGCGCAATCCGCTGGCGCTGACCGCCCGAAAGGCTGCGCCCCTTCTGGCCAAGCTCGGTCGCAAGGCCTTCTTTCTCGTCGAGGAACCCCATCGCTTCAGCCATCCGCGCCGCCTGCTCAAGCAGCGCGTCGTCCGCCGCTTCATCGCCGAAGCGGATATTGTCGGCCGCCGTGCCGGTAAACAGCGCCGATTCCTGCGGGGCATAGGCAAAGCACCGCCGCCAGTCATGCGGCTCTGCCTCAGTAGAGGCGATCCCGTCCAGCCGGATGTCGCCCGTCTGCGGATCAAACAGCCGCAGCGCGAGCCGGAACACCGTCGTCTTCCCCGCCCCGCTGGGGCCCACAAGCGCCACGAATTCTCCGGGCTTCACATCCAGAGAGAAATCCTGAAGCGCCGAGGCCGAACCTTCGCCATACTGGAAGCTGACCTTGTCGAAAGAGAGCGCGCCCTGCCCTTTTTCCGGCAGCGGTTTGGGGCGGGCGGGCGCCGAGATCTCCGGCACCGCGCGCAGCACTTCTGCTGCCCTGTCGGCGGCGCCGGCCGCGCGCATGAACTCGCCATAGACTTCCGCCAGCATGCCAAAGCCCGACCCGGCAAAGGCAGCATACATCACCATCGTGGCGAGGTCGCCGAAGCTCATCTCCCCGCTCGCCACCGCGCGCGCGCCCATCCAGAGGACGCCGGTAAACCCGCCAAAGAGCAGCACCGAGACCAGCACGATCATGATCGCCCGCGCGCCATTGCGGCGCATCGCGGCGGCGAAAGTCGCTTCGATGGCGCGCTCGAATACGGAAAGCTGGCCTGTCTCGCGGCCGTAGGCCTGAACGAGTTCTATGGAGTCCAGGGTTTCAGCTGCTTCCGCGCCAGCCTCGGCAAGGCGGGACTGGGCCTGGTTCGACATCTTGCGGATGGTGCGTCCGATGATCATTACCGGCAGGATGGCAACCGGCAGCATCGCCAGGAGGGTCAGCCCCAACTGCCAGTTGACTGCCAGCATAAGCACAAGCGCCCCGGTGGTGGTCATCAATGTTCGTGCAGCAAGCGAAGCCGACGAACCCAGGAATGTCTCCAGGAGCGTAATGTCAGCCGTCAGCCGGGAGACTGCCTCACCCGACCGCATACTGGAATGGTAGGCCGGCGAAAGCCGCAGGAGATGGGCATAAAGATCCCGCCGGAGGTCCGCCGCGATGCGCTCCCCGAACCGAGAGACAAAGTAAAATCGGATGGCGCCCAGCACGCCGGAACCAACGGCCGCTGCAAACACCCAGAGAAAGGCCTCATCAATCAGGGCCTTGAGCAGTGCCGGATCAGAACCCGCCCTCTGGCCCGCATCGGCTGCGCGGCCCAGAAGCATCGGAATGGCAAGGCTGAGCACCGCAGCAGCAACAAGAAATACCAGGGCCACGCTCACAGTAATCCAGTGCCGGCGGGCATAGGGCCAGAGGAGCGCCAGAGGCTTCAGGCTGCGCCCGCGTGGACGGCCGATGGCTTCCCCGCCTTCGGGCAGGGTTGTGCGGCGGTCTTCCACAACATTGGCGTTGGATTCGGCCATAAGCCCGGCTATTCTCCCTGTTTGGACTGGCTGTTGCCGAATCCCTGTCAGCGCCTCTTGCGGGCTCCGGGCCTTTCCCTTATACGGCCGTCTTCGAATTCCGGCTGAGACATGCCAGCGCACCCCGGTGCGTCAACCCCTACCGAACCGCTTATGAGAGAGAGGCCCAGGCCATGAAAAAAGAAGGGCATCCCGACTATCACTTCATCACTGTGGTGATGACCGATGGTACCGAGTACCAGACCCGCTCCACCTGGGGCAAAGAGGGTGACCGCATGGTCCTCGACATCGACCCGAAAGTGCACCCGGCATGGACCGGCGGCGAGGGCAAGTCCCTGGACCGCGGCGGCCGCGTTTCGCGCTTCAAGGACAAGTTCAAAGGCTTCGTGTAAGGCTTTCCGCCTTTGCACGATGTGTAGCGTGAAAAACCCCGGTCTCTGGCCGGGGTTTTTTCTTACCTGAAGGTTCAGCGCCGGAACCGGAGCGCAAGCGCGATAAATGGAACGGACAGTTCCACAATAGCCCGATCAAGTGGCCCTTTGGCAAACTTCCGGAAGTACCGCGCCAGGCTCTTCGCCTTGTGTGCCTGAACGGTCAAAGAGGACACATCGGAGGTCGACGTATAGTGAAGCGCGCCCGCCAGAGGCTGGTAGATCACGCTGCCTCCAGCCTCGATAGCGCGCCGGCAGAGATCCACATCCTCAACATGCAGGAAGTAGCCTTCGTCAAAGCCGCCCAGCGCTTGAAAATCCGCGTGCCGGATCAGGAAGAAGGCGCCGGATATGGCGCCGACCTCAACCGGGCCTGAGGGGCATGGCTCCGACTCCAGGGTCCAGCGGGACAAACCGAGCGCCGCGGCCAGTGTAAGCGTGTTGCGCCGGGCGCCACGCTGTTCCTTTCCATCGACCCCAAAGATACGTCCGCCAGCAATTGCGGGCGTGGCGGCCCCTTCCAGGGCCTGTGCAAGTTGCTGAGCCGAGCCGCGGCGGATCACGCAATCTGGATTGATAACCAACAGAAGGTCTGCGTCCGTTTCAAAAGCAGCCCTATTGATCGCGGCGCCAAAGCCCGGATTGTCGAGCCGGATCAGCTTCGCCTTGTCCCCTGCCCCTGCGATGAAAGCCTCAAGCCAGGTCATGAGCTCAGGCGGGTTGCCATTATCTACGATCATTATTTCCGAGACTGCCGGATCAGATTTCAGGGCATAGAGGCATTCGATGAGCCTGGGACCGGTATGATAGGTCACGACCAGCGCGGCGATTTGCCCGGTCATTCCGGAATGGCCGGTTTTGCGGTTCGGTTGAGCAGGATCAGCATCGCCACGGAGAGCGCAAGCCCTGACCAGAAGGCTTCGTTCCATACGCTGTAGGAGAAATTGAAGATGCTGAAAGCCGCGCCCGTCATCCCTGCGACAGCAAACCGGATCTCTGGCCGCAACTCTGACGGCCGCGGAAGGCGGAACCCTATGACCGTGATGGCAAAGGCGGCGAGCATCGCGCCGATAACCCCTGTCTCGGCCCAGATCTGCAAAGGCATGTTATGCGGATGGCCCGGAACGACCGGATAGTCCTTCCATATATCGGGAAGCTGCTGAGCCCAGGCGGGATAATCCGCAAATGTTTCGCGCCAGGTTCTGGTCGCCATAAGCCCATGCCCGGTATAGGGCGCCTCCCCGATCCTGTTCATGACGACCTCCCATGACCAGAAACGAGAGCGGAAGGAGGGTGGTAATATACTGTCGAGGCCCGTCATCAGGCGGATGAACAGGCTGACCATCATGGGGGCCGCCGCGATATGTCCGGCGATCAGGCCAAACAGCCAGCGATATCCCGTCTTCGGCAGAAGCCTGATCAGAAGGATCGCACCAATCATTCCGCAAATGGCAAACACGGCCGAGTGATTGTCCATCATCAACGCGGCAAAGAGGGTCATGAGAACCAGACCTGACGCGGCCAGAAGGCCCAGCCGATCCCCCCGCGCGCCAAATGCCGCCGCCAGGATCGGCAAGGCGACCGCGAAAGTGTTCATGTTCCGGCTGATATTCTGAACGCCGTTCACCGCGTGCAGCTGATCGTCGCCATAGATCATCAAGAGCACAGGACCGGCAACCAGCGCAGAGATGAACACCAGTACGCCTTGCAGCAGCAAGATGGCATAGATCCATCGTTTCGTGCGCGGCCCCAGCTCAGACCGCATAGCGCCGGCGATCGTCAGCATCGCGAACACGGCAGTCAGCACGATAATCAGGCTGCGCGCGCCGATAGCAAAATTGCCTTCAAGCAAATTACCGCTGACCAGTTGGCGGGTGGCGGGCGACCAGGCTTCACTGATCGCGGCCCAGCCAATGAAGGCTATGGCGAAGATTGCATAGAGCGTCGGCGGCATGCGCGGGCGCGCCAGGAGAAGCGCCGCAATGCCGGTGAGCCCCAGCAGCGGCGCAAATCCCAAAGTCCCCAGAACGGCCAGAAGCGGCCAGAGCAGCACCAGTCCGGCAAAGACAGGTCCGTAAGCCATTGTGCTCACTCTGGCCGCTGATGGCGAGGCTGTCATCGGCCCTTAACTGCTCCGTACACGCTTGAGATCGGGTGCCAGTGCCTCCTCAGCAAGGGACACAAGTGCCTCGTCCAGCAAGATGATCTGCTGGCCGTTCGAGCCCAGGCGCCGCAGCGCCAGCTTGCGATCCTCCGCCTCCCGCGCGCCCACGACGGCAATCACGGGCACTTTCTGCATGGAGTGTTCGCGGACCTTGTAATTGATCGTCTCATTGCGCCTGTCGACCTCCACCCGAAGCCCTGCCTTGCGCAACTCGGCGGCGACCTCTTCGGCGTATTCGCCGGCCGCATCATCGGAAATCGCCGCGACGACGACCTGAACCGGCGCCAGCCAGATCGGGAAGGCCCCGGCGAACTCTTCGATCAGGATACCGATGAACCGCTCCATCGACCCGAGGATCGCGCGGTGCAGCATGACCGGGCGCTGCTTGGATCCGTCAGAAGCAGTATATTCAGCCCCCAGACGTTCCGGCAGCACATAATCGAGCTGGAGCGTACCACACTGCCAGACCCGGCCGATGGCATCCGTCAGCTGGAATTCGAGTTTGGGCCCATAGAAAGCGCCCTCCCCCGGCAGCAATTCGCAAGGCAAGCCCGCAGCATCAACCGCAGCCTTGAGGCCACTCTCGGCCCGGTCCCATGTCGCGTCATCGCCCGCGCGCACTTCGGGGCGCGTTGAGAGTTTGACCGCAATCTTCTCGAAGCCAAAATCGCGGTAGACACTCTCGAGAAGCCGGCAGAACTGGATCGATTCCTCAACGATCTGGTCTTCGCGGCAGAAGATGTGCGCGTCGTCCTGCGTGAACTGGCGCACCCGCATGATGCCGTGGATGGCGCCGTGCGGCTCGTTACGGTGGCAGCATCCGAACTCGGCAAGGCGCAGCGGCAGGTCGCGATAGGATTTCTGGCCCGACTTGAAAACCTCGACATGCGCCGGGCAGTTCATCGGTTTCAGCGCCATGAGCTTGGCATCTTCGGGCACGGAGATCTCCACGCCCTCATCGCCTTCCGGAATGAAGTCCGGCACGATGAACATGTTCTCGCGATACTTGCCCCAATGGCCGGATTTTTCCCACTGAACCGAGTCCATCAGTTGCGGCGTCTTGATTTCCTCATATCCCGCCGCGTCCAGACGCCGGCGCATATAAGCCTCGATCTGACGCCAGACCTGAAAGCCGTTCGGATGCCAGAAGACGGAGCCTGCGGCCGCCATGCCGTCGAGATGGAACAGGTCGAGCTGGGAGCCGAGCTTCCGGTGGTCGCGCTTCTCGGCTTCTTCCAGGCGGTGGAGATGTTCCTTGAGGTCTTTCTCGTTTGCCCAGGCCGTGCCGTACATGCGCTGGAGCATTTCGTTGCGGTGGTCGCCCCGCCAGTAAGCACCGGCGAGTTTCATCAGCTTGAACGCTTTGGGCAACTTGCCCGTGGAAGGCAGGTGCGGGCCGCGGCAAAGGTCGAACCAGCTGCCCTGGCGATAGACCGTGATCTGCTCGCCCGGCGGGATAATGTCGTCGATGATCTGGGCCTTGTACTCTTCGCCCAGCGCCTTGAACGTCTTGATTGCCTCGTCCTTGCCGAGCACTTCGCGAACGATTGGGTAATCGGCGTCAACGATCTCGCGCATCCTGGCTTCGATCTTTTCGAAATCGTCCGTGGAGAAAGGCTCCTTGCGGGCAAAGTCGTAATAGAAGCCGTCATCAATGACGGGGCCGATCGTCACCTGCGTGTCGGGAAAAAGCTCCTGCACCGCATGGGCGAGGACGTGGGCGGCGTCGTGGCGGATGAGTTCAAGGCTTTCCGGGTCGCGGTCGGTAATGATGGCAACGCTCGCATCGCCTTCAAGCGGGCGGGCAAGATCCCACATCTGGCCATCCACCTTGGCGGCGAGAGCTTTCTTGGCGAGGGATTTGGAAATGGACTCGGCAACATCGAGCGGCGAAGCGCCGTCAGCGTATTCGCGTTTGGAGCCGTCGGGCAGCGTGACTTGGATCATGATGTTTCAATTTCTCTGGCGGGCCGCGGGTATGTCCCGGCGGTGGAATACAAAGGGACCGGCTTCAAGGGCTTGTTCACGGGTTCTGCGCCGCAGTGATTAACGCGGGATTGCCGGAATGCCCACCTGTGTTTTCAGGGCCGGAGCGGGAAGCTTTGCGGGTGCATGAACGGGGCGCGGAAAAGCGCCGTCTAGGGATGCGTCATGCACCCTGACAAGTTCGCGGGGTGAGCCCGGTGAGGAAAAGTCCTGCGTTCATAAGGCCCATATGTCACGCCTCCGGCGGAGATTCAACCAGGCCTCTGGGGCCTGATTTCCAGTCCCCATAGCGCCAGGGCTGCCAGAACGGTACGTTGGGTTTCGTTTCCGGGGGCGGGTCGATGCCGTGACTGCCGCCGGGCCGGCAGCGGATGAAGCGGGCAAATGCCATCCACCCACCCGGCCACCAGCCATGCCGGGCGACACATTCGGCGCCGTATTCGCTGCAGGTGGGCGAATGCTGGCACCGGGCGCCGAAAAGCTGCAGCGCCTGGCTGGGGCCATGTTTGTAGATGGCCAGCAATACATAAGCCGTCCGTCGGCGCAGTCCCATGTCAGGCCTCTGCCCTGGCCACCAGCGCCGCCTCAATGGCGGCCACAGCAGCCTCAAACGCGAGCAGCGTGGAAGCGTGGCGCGGCGGATAATCGGCAACGGGCTCAAGGTGACGGAGTTCCCAGAACCGGCCTTCGGGGGGAGGTCCGTTCTCTTTCAGCATCGCGCGGAAATCAGCCAACGCCGTCCGGATTTCTCCAACCGTTGCTCCAACGGCGTTGGAGGAAAGGATCGAGGTTGACGCCTGACCCAGCGCGCAAGCCTTTGGATCAACAGCGATTTCAGTCACCACCGCCCCCACTTCATCCAGTTTCAGGGAAACATGCACCGTTGAACCACAAACGCGCGAGAGTCTAAGGGCGGCGCCTTCGGCATCCGCGAGTTGCCCGACATGTTGAATGTTTGCGGCCAGTTCAAGAATGCGGTTGTGGTAGAGTTCGCTCATGGCTGCCTAGATGGCCCAGCGTGTGACTGGCGACAAGAGGCGAGAAAAAAGGCCAGTCTGACCTGCCGGAACCGACAGACCAGACTGGCCAAAAAACGAGAGGTGGAGAAATGAGGCCGAAAGGCCATGAAGGGTCGATGCCGCCGCCATAACGTTGGGTCAACTTAACGATTGGAGAGGGTCTGGCTTACCCGTCAGAAGGGCCAGAGCGCCAGAAGCCTTGGCGCAAGCTTCATGACCAGCAAGATCGCGCCAGCGAAGGCACACCCCGCAAATAGCAGCACAACCCCATCCCGCGCCGTCAGCGCCAGGCCGAACAGCAGGACCGTCAGGCTGGGCAGCAAAGGCCCTAGCGGAACGAGGCCAAGAGGATAGGTAATCAGGGCTGCAAACACGCAGATCAGGGCGACGAGCTGAATGAAAGGCGGCTCGGTCAGGAAGATGAGGCGCGGCTTGACCAGCGCGTCCACCATATGAGCGTAGCGCTCGGTTGCCGCGACGCCTTGAACCAGATGGTCCCGCTTGAACTTGAACTCCGTGACCCCTTTGGGCAGCCAAGGATGCTTGAAGCCAAAGACAACCTGAAGAGCAAAGACAAGGATCACTGTGCCGACGAACCAGTTTGCACCGGGCACGATCGTCAAAGGGCTGATGGCGATAAAGCCGAGCAGCAGGAAAACCGGGCCATGTGCCCGCCGGCCGATAGCCTGGAGCAGCTCATGAACGGTGACATCTTCCCCTTCGGTATTGAGGACGAGCGAGCGCATCATCGTGCGCAGATTGGTGACCGGGATATTCGTGCCGTTGCGGTTCATGGCGCGCAGGCTTTCATATTTGCTGCGAGCGCGCCATCGCGCCTGATCAGATGCGCCGCCATGTGCTGCCCGCCGGACCGTCCATGATTTCGACCCCCTCTTCCGCGAGAGCTTTGCGGATACGGTCCGCCTCGGCCCAGTCCTTGCCAGCACGCGCATCCACGCGGGCCTGTACGAGCGAGTCGATCCGGGAATTGCCATCCGTGTCGGCGCCCTGCTCCCATTCTTTGGGGGTTTTGGTCAGGAGGCCAAGCAGTTTTCCCGCCGCCAGGAGGTTTGCCCGGGCGTTGGCCATGGCGGTGGTGTCTTTCAGATCGGCGGCCGTATTGGCCTCGCTCGCAATCCGCGACAGCTCCGCCAGAGCGTCCGGCGTGCCCAGATCATCGTCCAGCGCGCGCGCAACGCCCGTGTCGCGGGCCTCGCCGCCTTCAGCGTCCCAGACGCGGCGGAGCGCGCCATAGATCCGGTCAAGCGTCGTCTTGGCCTGTTTCAAGAGGTCTTCGGTCCAGTCGAGCTGGGCGCGGTAATGGGCGGTCAGGAGCGCAAAGCGCAGCACTTCGCCCGGCCATGCGGTCAGGAGATCATGCACGGTGACGATGTTACCGAGCGATTTCGACATCTTCTCCCCGCCCATGTCGAGGAAGCCGTTATGCATCCAGTATCGCGCAAGCTGCTCACCATGCGCGCATTCGGACTGGGCAATTTCGTTTTCATGGTGCGGGAAGGTCAGATCCACACCGCCGCCATGAATATCGATGGTGCGCCCGAGATGCTTGGCGGCCATGGCCGAGCATTCGATATGCCAGCCGGGGCGGCCACGGCCCCAGGGACTGTCCCAGATCGCGTCTTCTGGCTCGCCTGGCTTGGCGAACTTCCAGAGGGCAAAATCTGACGGGTCGCGCTTGTCTTCGTCCACGGCCACGCGGGCGCCGGCTTCATTATCTTCGGGCTTGCGGCCGGAGAGACGCCCATAATCAGGCATTGAGGGCACAGAAAACCAGACGCCGGTCTGCCCGGCATAGGCATATTTCGTGCGCACGAGCTTTTCGATGATGTCGATCATTTCGGGCACATGGGCGGTCGCCCAGGGCTCGATGGTCGGGGGAATGACGTTCAGGGCCTGCACATCGGCATTGTAGATGGCGGCATATTTCTGCGTGATGGCCGAAATGGGCTCGCCGCTAGCCAGGCTCGCCGCGATGATCTTGTCTTCGATATCGGTGATGTTGCGCGCATATAGGACGGCGTTTTCGCCATAACGCGCCATCAGGACACGGCGCAGCACATCGAACACCACCGGTGGGCGGGCATTGCCAATATGGGCATGGTTATAAACCGTCGGGCCGCAGACATACATCGTGATCCGCTTCGGGTCCTGGGGCTCGAAGCCACGCTTCTTGCGCGCGGCAGTATCATAAATGCGGAGGGTCATCGTATCTCTTGGATCGGGAATGTCGTGAAATCAGCGGGCAGGCTCTGAGGGGTCCGGGCAGCCCTATGACCCGTTGCAGCCTCAGCAGCAACAGGAACGGCAGGAAGAATATGCAAAAGCGTTTCTCGACATGGCGCCTGCCCTAGCACTTTCCGCTGCGAAAGCCAAGAAATCCGTGATCCGGCCGCCGGGTTTCCCCGTAGAAAGCGCTGGAAACAGAGACCTGCCGGGCCTATGTATCCTCGTATCGCCCTGAGGGTATCAACTCCGGGCGGGCGTTAAGTCCGGGCAAGAGGGCGTTAAAGACCCTCAAGGGATGCCCCGGCTCGACCCCCGTCCCTCAGTGAAGGACATTGCATTGGCTATGGACGCCGTTACTCCGAAAAAAGACATTCCGCGCCCGGATTCCGTGCGTCGCCCCACCCAGCAAGAGGCCGAAGAAGCCGTCCGCACGCTCATCGCGTGGGCCGGGGATGATCCGGCCCGTGAAGGCCTGATCGACACGCCCAAGCGCGTCGTCAACGCCTATAAAGAGTGGTTTGAAGGCTATGGCGAAGACCCGGTGAAATATCTCAGCCGGACCTTCGAAGATGTTCAGGGCTATGACGACATCGTCATGCTGCGCAACATCGAGGTGGAAAGCCATTGCGAACACCATATCGCGCCCTTCATCGGCAAGGCGTTCATCGCCTATAAGCCGTCGACGGCGGTGGTGGGCATTTCAAAGCTGGCCCGCGTGGTCGAGATCTTTGCCAAGCGCCTGCAAACGCAGGAAACGATGACCGCGCAGATCTGCGACGCGATCACAGAAAGCCTCGCCCCGATGGGCACGGCCGTGTTCATCGAAGCCGAGCATCAGTGCATGTCGACACGCGGCGTTCACCACAAGCATGTCACCACGATCACGACGCAGTTTACCGGCGTGTTCAAATCTGACGCTGACCTGCGCAACCGCTTCCTGAACATGTGCGGCCAGACGGTCTGATTTTCAGAAGCTGACAGAATTCCAGGAAACGCCCTGCCCTGCGCGGGGCGTTTTCATTTGGGCTCAGATATGGGCGGCCAGCAGCCGCTCATAAGCGCCAAGAGCGCCTTCGGAGATGCGCGCCGCCTCGCCCGAAAGCGCCGGTACCGGGCCCGGCGGATCGCCAAATCCGGTGGAGCGCCAGACCGCGTCATACCAATGCGGCGCCCAGGCGCCATCTTCCTCTCGCGGCCCCGCCGGCCAGCTGAGCATGGCGCTGTCCCAGCCAAGGCCGATGGCGGCGCAGAGCCGGCGCAGGACACTTTCGGGGTCTTCCAGGATCAGGTCGGCGTCCACGACAACGGGGGCGGCCGCTTGCGCCCTGGTCAGCTGGCGCCAGAGAGCCTCCTGCTGGGGAAACCCCATCGCCTCGGGGCTGAGCGTATCCATCTTCCTGGCATAGGAAGCAACCACCCGGGCCGGGTGGCGGATCAGCACAACATGCCGCTCGATCCGGTCCAGCCAATCCATCGGAATACCGTCGACCATGTGATGGACCATGTGCTTCTGGTAGAAGACGGATTTGCCGCCGGGCACGGGGCCAGTGAGGTGGTCGATCACCTTGGCGGGATCGGCCTCATGCGCGGCAAATATTTCATCCGTCATCGGATGAAGCAGGCCTGTCAGCTTGAGATAGGCCGCATAGAAGGGCTCATCAATCGCGGCAGTGTCAGCGCGGGCGGCGAAAGAGCGCATCATCGTTGTCGAGAGGTTCCGGGGCCCCGACCACATGGCAATCCGCAGGACGCCCATCTCAGGAGATCGGCGTCAGGCTGCGTGTCTGGAGCGCCTTATAGAGGTCGCGCACACGCTGGGAGACAGGACCGTCCCTTTGCTCGATCACCCTGCCATCGACCTCACGCACAGGCGTGACGCCCGCAAAGGTGCCGGTGATGAAAGCTTCGTCTGCGGAGTAGACATCAAAGAGCGAGAAGCGTTTCTCGAAGACAGGGATGCCGGCTTCGCGGCAGACGCGGATAATGTTGCCGCGCGTTATACCACCGAGGCAGTATTCAGGCGGGCTGGTCCAGACTTCGCCATCGCGGGCGATGAAGAAATGCGTGGAATTACAAGTGGCGACAAAGCCTGCCGGGTCCAGCATCAGGGCCTCATCGGCGCCCGCCTTGTCGGCCTGGATACAGGCCATGATGCAGTTGAGCTTGGAATGGGAGTTGAGCTTCTGGTCCTGCTCAGCAGGCCCGGTACGGCGCACATGCACCGTGAACAGAGAAATGCCTTTCTCGTTCACGGAGGGCACTGGCAGCTTGAATTCCGGGATGATGACGACGGTCGCCTTGCCAATGGTGAAGCGCGGGCCCTGATAAGGCGTCTTCTTGATGCCGCGCGTGACCATCAGGCGGATATGAACGCCGTCCTGCATGCCATTTGCCTTGAGGCAGTCCATCAGCCGGGCCGTGAGTTCATCCCTGGTCAGACCGATATCCATGTCGATGGTCTTTGCCCCGGCATAGAGGCGCCTCAGATGCTCCGGAAGAAAGGCAACGCCGCCATTCATCACCCGCAGGCCTTCCCAGACGCCGTCTCCGAGCAGGTAACCGGAATCGAAGACCGAGACGACCGCTTCGTTCCGTTTTTTAAGTTCTCCGTTCACGGAGATCAGAACGTCTGTGTTTCTTGGGTCAGAGACAAAGTCGTGAACGCCGTGGGCGTCTTCCTGCTCGATCATGCGGGGGTATTCTCCAACCAGGCGGCAATGTCGGCCACCACTTTTTCCGTTCCCGGCTCGTCCACGATCCAGTGGGCGTTCTCCGGATATTCGATGAAATCCCCCGGCACCGGGCTTACCGCATATTTCGCCGCGACCTTGCGCACGGCTTTGGCAAGCGTTGCGCGGTCTTTCGAGGCAGCAATCGTCAGCGTGGGGAGGGTGATCTTCGTTTCGTCGATCTCGATGCCGTCTGTGATGTCGCCGTAAACCTTGCCGGAATCGTAGAGCGCGCCGGCATAGATTTCGTCATGGCGCGCCTTGGGAACACAGTTCAGCACCCCGTAGCTGAAGCCGGTTTTCCAGACCTTGTAGGCCTTCTTCCGGTCCTGCGAGAGGATAACGTTGAAGAAGGTCCAAACCACGGAGAGGCCGATGACCGCGCAGCCCTTGGGCTGGGCGGGTGTGAGGAACACAGCCTTCGAGACCTCGCCGTTTTCGGCCAGCGCCTGCGCGATCAGGCCGCCCATGGAATGTCCGATGACGGCAGGCTTTGCGCCGGTGACTGCCGCGATACGCCGCGCTTCATCCCGCATCGCATCGATGTAATCCTGAAGCCCAAGATCTGACAGGCTGGCGGGCGGGTTGTGTTTCACGCGTTGGTCAGGAAACAAAGTCGGCGTGTGGCAAGTCCAGCCCGCGGCCTCAAACATCGGCTTCATCCTGTCCCAGGACGAGCCGTCACATCCCACTCCGTGGATCATCAGAAGATGGCGCATTTCCCCTACCTTTTTTCTGCTCAGCCTTGCGGAACCCTGCCCGGAAGAACCGGCTCGGTCCATCTGCGGAAACGCGTGACCACATCCAGATAGACGGGCCGTTTGAACGGTACGATCAGGTCGGGCGCTTCGTCCAGCGCCGCCCACCGCCACGCGTCAAACTCAGGCGTGTGCCGGTCGAGGCGCACATCGCTGTCTGCCCCCTTGAAGCGGAAGGCGAACCATTTCTGCCTCTGGCCCAGATAAGGCCCCGGCATCCGTTTCTTCAGGTCGGGCGGAAAATCATAATAAAGCCAGTCACTTGTCTCTTCGAGAACATCGACCAGCTTGGCGGGAACGCCGATTTCCTCTTCCAGTTCGCGCAGCGCGCCTGTCAGCGGGTCTTCACCGGGATCAACGCCGCCCTGAGGCATCTGCCACTGGAAAGGGCCGCGGCCATTGATACGCCGGCCAATGAACACATGCCCCGCCTTGGAGAACATGGCGAGGCCGACATTGGCGCGATAAAGCTGAGGATCGTATTTTGGCTGGGTCACCCGCCGGTTTTTAGACCAGCCTTGGCTGTGCTTCCAGTGCGAAGCTCGCGGCGCTCTGCCAAGGGCGCAGGAATGGCAGCAACCTCTGGCACAAGCGCTGAGACCGGGGCCAGCACAAGCCCCTTCTCTTCGAGCGTATCGATCCAGACCGAGGCCGCCTCAATCGTCACAGGGAAAGCAAAACCGGCCCCGATCGCGCCGCCATGCTCGCGGGCGATGATTTCCAGTTCCATCAGCTCAGCGGCGATGTCCTGACGCGATTGACGGGTGTCGATCGGGCCGGCGGCTCTGGCAAAGCGCAGGCCTTTGGTATCGGCGACCTGTCCGAAGAATGCTTTGTGCACACTGCCATCATCAATAAAGGCAAGGCCGCGCTCTGCGAGCACATCGAAAATGGGCTCGACAGACCCTGCATCGGCGCCGAATTTGGCCCCCTGATAATTGATCACGCCGAAATATCCGCTGGCCCGGCCGAGAACCTGGTTGAGCCTGGCCAAGTTTGCTTTCTTGTCTCCACCCGCGATCAGCGTATCGGGATGCATCCGCAACCGGCCATACTCATAGGCTTCCATCGGCACTTCGATCAGCACTTCATGGCCATCAGCCCGCGCTGTCTTGATCCAGTAGTCGAGCCTGTTTGCCTCCGGGGCAAAGGACAAAGTGACATCAGCCGGAAGCGCATCTATTGCCAACTTGGTCTGGGTCGAATTGATGCCGAGACCACCGATAACAAGAGAGACAATCGGCCGGCCTTCCGGATTGGAGAACGGCCGGGCATAAATATCCGCCGGTGCCTTGCTGGCCGGTTTGGAAACCTTCTCAGCCACGTTCAGCTTCAGAGGCGCGCCAGCCTGGGCCGCCTCCGCAGACGCGCCGGAGGCTACTTCACCAAAGGACTGGCCAGGTTGCACAAGGCGGCCATTGATCCGGATGCCTGCGGCCGGCGCGACAACCGGCCCCCCCTGCCCACCGGTTATATCGATGCGCATGCCGTCACCATTCAGCTCGGTATAGGTGTACTCTGCGGCGCCCGCGACGGGATAATCCGAAGGGACATAATCTTCATCATAGTCAGCAACCTGAAGGCTGGCATACTGACCGGATCGTTCGTCCGCATCGCCTGCCGCCGTGCCGAACAGGGCAATCGTCTGACGAGGGCCGGCCACGGTGGGATCAGCCGCCAGATGGATACCTGCGCCAAGCGCGACGGCAAGACCGCCAAAAACGCCAAGGCTCATGCCAGCATGAACAAGACCGGTCTTCAGCGGCGACGGCTCGGACTGCCGGTAACCCATGTAACGACCTCTTAAACATCCATTGGCTGCGGGAAAGCAGCGTTCAGGATCGCCGGGCAGGGTTAACAGGAGGCAAACAGATGCTTACAGATCCGAATGGAATTGCGTGTTTATGCAGTGGAATTCGTTAACCGGCTTTATCTTCCTGCATGGCAAGGCGCGATCCGGATGCCCGGCCCTCCAGCAGAAGCTGCATCGCACGCTCTAGCTGGAAGTCTTCGCCTTCATACGCTTCCGGCGGCTGCTCGTCCGGCATACGCAGTTTGGCCCGCTCGGTCCCGGATTCGTTGGCCAGTGCATGTGGAAGGTCAGCTTCTGAAAAGCGCTGGATCCGGGCGAGTTCTTCCTCGGTGAGGCGAATCTGGGTGATCATGATGTCAGGCTCGATCCCGAGTGCCTGAATCGACCGCCCAGACGGGGTGTAGTATCGCGCCGTGGTCAACCGGATGGCGCCGCGATCCGCCCCGAGCGGGATCACAGACTGAACCGACCCCTTCCCGAAGCTTGTGGTGCCCACAACGAGCGCCCGGCCACGGTCCTGAAGTGCGCCCGCCACAATCTCGGATGCCGAAGCAGACCCGCCATTGATCAGCACGACAAGGGGAATGCCTTTAAAGACTTCCGCCTTGGTTGCATTGCGGCGCTCAACATCAATCGGACGCCGGCCCTGTGTTGAGACAACCTCTCCGCCCGACAGGAAGAAATCAGACACCTTCACGGCTTCGTCGAGGAGACCGCCGCCATTATTGCGCAGGTCGAGGACGATTCCGTTCGGTTTGGGCCCAATCTCGCGATTGATCGCCTGCACAGCCTCTTCCAGCAGCACACCTGTGCGCTCATTGAAAGTCGACACCCGTATATAGGCGATGCTGTTGGGCTCTTCCTTCCAGCTGACGGATTTCTGCTGCACCACGTCGCGCACGAGCTTCACCGGGAAGGGATCCAAGCCTTCGCGCAGGATTGTAATCTCGATTTCGGTGCCTCTTTCGCCCCGCATTTCCTTGACAGCGTCGTTCAGCGTCTGGCCCATGATAGGCTTGCCATTGATGGCAGTGATGTAATCACCCGGCTGGATGCCCGCGCGTTGGGCAGGCGTGTTGTCAATCGGAGAGATGACTTTCACGAAGCCGTCTTCCATCGTCACTTCGATGCCAAGCCCGCCATATTCGCCTGATGTATGGACTTGGAGAGACCGGAAATCTTCCGGGTCCATATAGCTTGAATGAGGGTCCAGCGAGGTGAGCATGCCATTGATGGCAGACTCCATTGCTTCGCGTTCATCAATCGGCACGACATAATCGCGCTGGGCGCGCGCGAAGATTTCCGCGAACAGTTCAATCTGCTGATAGGTTGCGACCCGCGGATCTTCCGGCGGCTTCTGGTCCTGCCCCTGAGGCCAGGCCATCGCTGCGAAGCCTACCGCTAGCGCCCCCAGAACTCCACCCAAGGCTGTTCCGGTCAGCAATGAACGCATATTCCACTCCATCTTCGTCCTCACACGGCAGGTCAGCCGCCACGCGCTAACCACTCTGCCGGATTTAGCACCCTGTCGCCAAGCCTTAATTCCAGCGTCAGTTCCGGGGGCGGCTCGGCGCGATCAGGCATCAGCCCTACCGGCTCGCCGGCGGCTACAGACTGGCCCTCGGATACATAAATCCGGCTCATGCCTGTGAGGATAACATGATAACCGTCACTTGTACGCAGAATCAGCATCGACCCATAGCTTCGAAAGGGCCGGGCATATTCAACAACGCCGCCCGCAGGCGCGACCACCTGAGCTTCGGAGCGGGTTTCGAAACTGATCCATTCCGCTGTGCTGCCACCGGGAAGCTTGTCCCCGAAGCGGTTGCGGACATCTCCGGAAACCGGCTGGAGCAGCCCGCCGAGCGCCGACTTGCCCAGTGGCTTTGAAGATACCTTTGCCGGCGCAGGCTTGCTGGGAGGGCTGGTTTTGGGGGCAGGCCTGAGCGCGGCCAGTTGCGGCCGCTGCTGTGGTTTTGCCCCCGGGGCTGCCGGCGCGCTGGATTCGAGCGCGGTAAGGAGATCACGCAGGGTATCGGCCTCTTTTCCAAGCTTTTCCGCACGTGACTTCAAAGCGGCCACATCGCCCGAGAGTCCTTCATACTGACTGCGTTTGGTCGCAGCCAGGCGCTCAATCTCTTCTTTTTTCAAAGCGATTGTGGCTTCGGCAGCCTCAAGGCGGGCCTGTTCGGTGCGGATCTGGTCTTCCAGCTTGTTCAGCGCCGCAATCTCGCCGGAGATGCGCTGGGCGCGGATGTTCAGTTCCGGCAACGTGGTCTGCATCAGGACGGCACGGCGAATGGCGATGCCGGATTGACCCGGCGAAACCACAAGTGCAGGAGGCCGCCGCCGGTTGGCCGCCGCAAGCGCCGCAATGAGGTCTTCATAAGCTCCTTCATTTTCAAGGAGTTGTGTCGCAGCCTTGCCTCTTTTGTCCGATAGCTCGATCAGGGCCTTCTCTGCGGAGACGGCCTGATCCTCTCGACGGAGCGCCTCAGCCGCGGCGGCAAGGAGATCCTGATCCAGCGATTTGAGATCGCGAACCGCAACCTCACCAGTCGATTGAAGTTGTTCAAGTTTTTGTTCGGCCGCTCGCTTTTCCTTTTCAAGCGCCTCCAGATCCTGCCGCGTATACGTGTCCGGGCCCGCAGCGGTCAGCGCGAGCGCAAGGCAGGAAAGGATAAGGGAGCGGACAAAATGCATCCGCCAGAAATGCGCCATGAGGCGTCACTTTGGCGTTAATCATGAGCCTTTCCGGGACCATATCGGGCCAGAGCGGCACTGAGCAACGACAGTTCCTGGTCAATCAGGGACAAAAACAGGACAAACCGGGACACTTCAAACGCCGGATGGGTCAACAAAAGATGGGTGATGACCTCTACCGCCGTCGCCGCAAGCGCCTGCGGATCCCCGGGGGCTTCAAAGCCCAGGCCATGAACCGCCGCGTTGCGCATTGCTACAAGTTCCTCCAGCCGGCGCAGCTGTGCGCCTGAGAGGTCGAGGCGCTCGGGTGCGTTCAGGTGCTCAGACGACCTTGCCCGGCGAAGCAGGAGGGCAACGGAGGCGACCTGTTCCAGTTGGGATGGGTTTGCCACGTCTTCATGCCGGGCGGAGGCATAGCCGGAAAGGGCAGCAATGAGCGCGCCCTGAAGGCCGCTGACAAGGCCGAGCGCGACCCAGCGCCAGCGTTCAGGCTGTCCATCGGCACCCGCCAACTCACGTCCTGCGAGTCGTAGCGCCTCCAGAACTGCTTCGAGCGCATCTCCAATCCGGACTTCCGGATCGCGGCTGAACAGGAGATCTTTATCCATGCTGGCTCCTGAGTTGCAGGCCATAGCCTGGCAATCAAGCGCCTTTGCAAATCTGGCAGCGCCCCCACCAAGGCGGTTGCTTCTTTTTTGCACCTCACCCGGAACCCCGTCCCAGCTGCGGCGTTAGAGTGGCAAATTACAAGGAGACCTCGATGAAACGCCTTTCCGCAACCCTGATCGCCATTGCCATGTCCGTTCCAGCTTCTTTCGCCCTCGCGCAAGGCGCAGGCAGCGACACCATCAGCCGGGAACAGGCTATCGAGATCGCCGAGAAAAAAGGCATGGTCCACGTGCTGGAGATTGAACTCGACGACGGCGAATGGGAGATCGAAGGCTGCAATGCGGAAGGACGTGAACTGGAAATCGACGTTCACAGCCGTACCGGCGAAATCCTGAAATACGATCTGGATCGCGACAAGGACGACGACTGCGCAATCGTGCTGCGTTAATCCGAATTGACACTATCGGTAACCGAAAGGCGCGGCCATTTCCCGCGCCTTTTTACGGCATGCGCCGAGCGCGCCAATCATCTGCTGACTGACCATAAATATCCCAGATGACATCCTTGAAAGGCGGCGGAGCGGGCGCCGTGCGCAGCTTGCGGGAACCGAGACGCTCAGCAACCTTGATCGAAGGCGTGTTCTTTTCCTCGATGCAATGGATGATCTGTGCCCAGCCCAGATGATCGACGGCATAATCTATCGCGGCAGAGGCGCCCTCCGTGGCGTATCCCCTGCCCCAGGCGGACTTCAGCAAGCCCCAGCCGACTTCCGTGCCCGGCCAGCCTTCGGGCTGCCAGGGCCCAAGCCGGCCGATCCACTCGCCGCTCTCTTTCTCGATCACGGAAAACATGGAAAAGCCCCGGATTGTCCACGCGCCGGTGATGGTGCAGAGCGCGCGCCAGACGCTTTCGGGCGGCTGAACCCCACCAATGAACCGGGACGCATCGGGATCTGCGGCCAATGCGCAAAACCCCGCAAAATCTTCAGCCTGCGGAGGGCGAAGGATCAGGCGCGGGGTGTCAATGACAAGGCCAGCCGCCATCAGCCCGCCGGGGCACAGGGCGGCTGATCAGACGCGTGGGCATTCAGCTGGCGGGGGCCATAATGCTTGTCGGTCATGGAGATGCAGAGCTGGGTGAGCGGCGTACCGGGCTGAGTATTCAGCACGAGTGTAAATCCGGTGTTGAGCAGATCCTTGTTGCCCACGGCTGTCGCCACATCCTGACGCTCACGGCGCGTGACACTTTGCACCGAAACGGCATTGTTCGCATACACCTTAAGATCCTGCTCGCGCGTCTTGGGCGTGAACATGTGCCAGCCGTGGATCGTCACCCGGCCGGCAGCCTCGTCATACTGCACGATATCGATGCTGCCCCCGATTTCGTGTCCGGGGCCAGGGGGGCCCGACTGGAGGGAGGCGGTCAACTCCGGCGGCGCGCCTCCCGAACAGGCAGCCAGACCAGCGCAGGCAAGTGAGATCAGGAGTGCACGCATTTTGTGGGTTCGCCTTTTTGGAGAGTGAGAAGCCTGTTCTACTCCAGCCAGTGAGCTTCCGGGAAGCTCCTTCTCGAATGAAGGTTTTGTCACACTTGGCGGCTCAGCATTACTTCATGTGCCTGAAGATGACGCCCGGTGATCGAGACTGACGCCAGCGCCGCGCGCCAGGGGATCATGTGGGACCGGGTAAAATGGGCGTCCAGAGCCCGCCAGCTTTCCCAGCGCTCAAGGACGCGCATCAGGCAAGGGTCGGCAACATCTATGGCGTAGGTGTATTCGAGGCAGCCAGGTTCTTCCCGGCTGGCCCGCATCTGGGCGAAGGCGGCCTCGCGAATGCGGGTAAAACCCCCCGCATCCGCAAATCTGACATAGCCTTCGACTATGATCACCGCCGGGCCTAGGCCAGCGACGGATCAATGCCTTTGCAGGCGTCGATAAGGCCGTTCACCGAAGCGACGGATTTATCGAACATGGCTTTTTCGTCTGCGTTGAGATCGAACTCGACGATCTTCTCAGCGCCGCCGGCACCTATCAGTGTGGGCACGCCGACATACATGTCCTTCAGGCCGTACTGGCCCGAGCAGTAGGACGCCACGGGAAGCACGCGCTTCTGATCTGCGAGGTAGGACTTCGCCATCACGATGGCGCTCTCAGCCGGAGCGTAATAAGCCGAGCCCGTTTTCAGGAGATTCACGATCTCACCGCCGCCCTTGCGGGTACGGTCGACGATGGCGTCGAGTTCGGCCTGGCTCATCCAGCCCTGCTTGACCAGTTCGGTCAGC